>NZ_CAKZRO010000021.1 GCF_937146585.1 uncultured Halorubrum sp.
CTCCTCGGGAACCTCGCCGGGTACGCCCTCCTCGCCGGCGTCGGCTACGCGCTCGCGGTCCTGAACGGACGACGACGCCTCTTCTTCACGGCGTTCGTCACCTACCTCACTGCCTTCCCGTTCGCGCTGTCCGCGCTGAACCTGGCCGTGCCGCGGAACGCGATCGGCTTCGGGTTCTCCGGCGTCAACATGGCGCTCGCCGGGCTGCTCCCGATCCTCTGGTACTGTTACGCCCGGGACCGGTTCGCGCCGTCGGCCTCGGTCACCGCCCTGCCGGCCGTCTTCTTCGCGCTCGTCGGGTGGATCGCGCTCCTCGCGCTCCCCGTCTCGACCGAGGGGGTCGGACTGGCGGGGCTGGCGACCGGCGTCGCGGGCGCGCTCCTCGCGCTGCTGTACGCGGCCAGCAGCGACGCCCGACTCCCGCGGCCGATCCGGACGCACCTGCGATCGGTCGCGTCGTCCCCCGGCTACGGCGACCTGCTCGCCGTCGGCGCGGTGGTGGCCGTCGGCTACCCGGTCGTCGGCTTCCCGGCCGACCCCTCCGGCGGCGGCAGCGTGGTGAACCTGTACGTCCACCTCCTCGGCTTCTGTCTCGGGTTCATCGGGCCGTTCGCGCTGCTCGCGGGCGGCGTCTTCGACGAGGCGGCCGACTCGTAACCCACCGGACTCGCCTTCACCCACGAACTTATTAGGGCACGCCGCCCTTCAGCGATCGACGGCTACCTGACGCTCGCGCGACAGGAACCCGCTCGCGGCGTCGCCCGCTGCGAGTTCGTCACTGACCCGCGTCCGACACCATGTCCATCAAACGAACGCTGTCCGTGGCCCTTCAGGTGGCCGCGGTGTTGGTCGTTCTCTCGCTCGTCGTCGGGCAGTTACTCGGCCAGCCGGTCCTCCTCAGCTACGTCGAGACCGGTAGCATGCAGCCGACGCTCGACCCCGGCGACGGGTTCGTGGCGATTCCGGCCCAGATCGCGGGCGGGATCGGGCCCGGCGACGTGGTGACGTTCGACGCCCAGGAGATACAGGGCGGCGGGCTGACGACCCACCGGGTCGTCGAGGAGACCGAGCGCGGCTACGTCACCCGCGGCGACAACAACCCGTTCACCGACCAGGACGGCGGCGAGCCGATCGTCCAGGACGCCGACGTCGCCGCGAAGGCGCTCCAGATCGGGGGCGGGGTCGTCGTGATCCCCCACCTCGGGACCGTCGCCATGGGGTTCCAGTCCGCGCTCGACGCGGTCCAGACGCAGTTGGCGGTGACGTTCGGCGTCCGGTCGCTCCAGGGGACGCAGGGGCTCGCGTACATCATCTTCGGGCTGTCGGTGGTCGCGTACGCGGTCGACTGGTACCTCAACGCCGGCGGCAGAGACCGGGAGGCGCGCGACCGGTCCCGCGACGACGGGACCTCCGTGCTGGCGATCCTCGGCGCGCTGGCGCTGGTGCTGATGGCGACGGCGACGGCGGCGATGGTCGTGCCGGCCGGGACGCAGGAGTACGGCGTCGTGAGCGCCGAGTTCGAGTCGGAGAACCCGACGGTGATCGAGAGCGGCACGAGCCAGGAGCTCGAGTACGTCGTCCCCAACGCCGGACTGGTCCCCGTGTACGCGTACGTCACGCCCGCGAGTCCGGGCGTGGACGTCGACCCGGAGCGGCTCTCGGTGGGGAGCCGCGGGCAGGCGTCGACGACGGTGACGCTGTCCGCGCCGGACGAGACCGGCTACTACCGCCTGTTCGTCGTCGAACACCGCTACCTCGCCGTGTTGCCCCCGGGGATCGTCGACGAGCTGTACGGCGTCCATCCCTGGGCCCCGCTCGTCGCGATCAACGGGCTGCTTGGCGGCGGCATCGTCGCGATCGGACTGGTGCTCCTGCGCGGCGAGCCCGCGCGGATCCGGTCGCGCGACTCCCGCGAGCGTCCCCCGCTCCACCGGCGGCTCCTCCGCGAGTTCTACAAGTAACACATGTCTTCAGACCCCAACGAACGCAGACTCCGACTCCGCGCCGTCCTGAACGCACAGTCCACCGCGATCCTCGTCGCCTGTCTTCTGCTCGCCGCGGTCGGCGCGGGGCTCGTGTACACGACCCACGTCGACCCCGGCACGGAGACGGAGAGTCGGACGGTCTCCTCGCTCACCGTCGAGAGCCAGTACGAGCACAGCGCGACGGTGACCGAGCCGAACGCGGTCTTCGAGACCGGCGCGGTGCTCGACGGTCGGAGCACGTACTTCACGCGGATCGCCCCGGAGCTCGACGTGGACGTGGCGACGAGCTACGCGGCGTCGAGCGCCGAGAACGTGACCGTCGAGCTCGACTCCGTGCTCGTGATCCGGAACGTCGGCGAGGGCGACACGGTCTACTGGCGCCAGACGGAGCCGCTCGCGTCGGAGACGGTCTCGGGCGTCGCGCCCGGCGAGACCGTCAACGCCTCGTTCACGCTCAACAGCACCGCCATCGACGGGCGCGTGGCGTCGATCGAAGAGCAGCTCGGCGCGTCGCCCGGCGAGACGGAGACGTTCGTCGCGACGGAGGTCGCCGTCGACGGGTCGATCGGCGGGGTCCCGACGGCGTCGACGCAGACGCTCGACATGCCGGTCACGCACGGCGGCGACACGTACTCCGTCGAGGACCCGGGCGTCCAGTCGGACACCACGTCGCGGAGCGAGCAGGTCACCGTCGAGCGGGAGTACGGGGTGCTCCGGTCGTTCGGCGGCCCGCTCCTCCTGCTCGTCGGTCTCGCCGGCGCCGGCGGGATCAGGTACGCGGCCCGGGAGCACGACCTCGCGCTCACGCCCGCGGAGCGGGACTACCTCTCGTACCGCGACGACCGCTCGGAGTTCGCGGAGTGGATCACGACGTTCCGGCTCCCCTCCTCGGTCCACGAGCGCCCGACCGCGGAGGCGGGGTCGCTGCGCGACCTCGTCGACTTCGCGATAGACAACGACACCGGCGTCGTGGAGGACCCCGAGACCGGCGCGTTCCACGCAGTCTCCGGCGAGTTCGTCTACACCTACCGCCCGCCCGCGCCGACGGTCGCCGACGAGGGCGAGGTCGACGGGGCCGAAGCCGGCGAGCGCCCCACCGTCGAGGACGCCTCCGACGACGGGGAGCCCGCCGACGCGAGTTCGGCGACGTCGCTGACGGGGGACGGCGACGCCGCTACGACCGCGTCGCCCGCCGAGGACGGCGACTCGGCGACCCGCGACGCCGACCGAGACTGAACCGCTCCCGCCGGTCCGCGGGCCGCGGCGGCCGCTTCGTTTCGCTCACTCCTCGCCGCTCTCGCCGTTCTCTTCGACCGCGTCGCGCCACGAATGCTTCGGCTCCCACCCGAGCAGGCGCTCCGCCTTCGAGCAGTCGAACACCGACTCGTCGCCGTCGAGGTCGCACTCGGCCGGGA
>NZ_CAKZRO010000022.1 GCF_937146585.1 uncultured Halorubrum sp.
TACAACGTCGACGAATACGACGGACACCTCGTCGACGAACACGACGAATACAACGGACACCTCGTCGACGAACACGTCCGCCCAGAGCACGGATACAAACGAAACGACCGACAACATCGGTAGTGAGACCCTGGTTACACAGGCCGCTGCGGAAGCATCGAGAGACACCACCGCGCAGGATACAACGTCTGGTCGACCGACCCAGTCTGTACCGGCTCACCCGGAGATGAACTACTCTGGGAGACGAGTGTGACGATCGGATAACTAGTTCTGCCCACCCGTTGAACTCTCCCACGGAACCGCAATCTCGGACCAGCCCAACCGACCGCGCGATGTACTCCGGCGGAAGTTAGACACTCCCTCGGACAGGTTGAGCGATACTGAACGCGCAGCTCGAGCCGGTATCGATCCTGTCACCTCCCTACTGTGCCGAGTGGCGGCTGCTCGTGGTCGTCAGCAGCACTCTGGTGACGGCCGAAGGTAGTCTCGATCCAGTCTAGTAACAACGCGACGTGTCTGAACGGAATACTAACTGTAACGAAGCCGCAGGACGGCTCGAATCTGGTAACGATCAGACTGGTATCGTTTTATCCGTCGTTCCTGATGTATCTACCAGCGGCACCAAACATACGATAAAATAAATTATCAGGCTAACAATAATGGAGGTTTATATCGCCGCTGCGCGAAGAAGTAGATAGAACCTGTCAACCGAAATGGACAGACTACCGAAACGATAGTTGAACGTATGAACCTACCATTCGTCAACGACAGAAACGACGGGGTAAGCGCGCGTGAGAGTGAACTATCCCGGAACGATATCTTCGATCTGCTATCGAACCGACGGCGACGGTTCGTCCTCCACGCGCTCAAGCGAATGAAAGAACCGGTCGAGCTCGCTGAGCTTTCCACGTACGTTGCCGCGTGGGAGACGGAAACGGAGCCAGAAGAGATCGACCGGGAGGACCGACGGAGCGTGTACGTGACGCTCAGACGCACACACCTCCCAAAACTGGACGAGAAGAACGTAATCCAGTTCGACGAATCAGAAAACACCGTCCAGTCGACAGAACTATTGGACAATATTGAGGTACACACCGAGGTCCTCCACGAAAAAGAGATCTCCTGGAGCCTGTACTACCTCGGACTCGCGGGCGTCTGTGGATTACTACTGGTTGCCGTCATCACAGAAGCACCCCTATTCGATTTGTTCGAACCCATTCACGTCGGGTTGTTCGCTGCCGGGATATTTTTCGTCTCCGCCGCGGCCCACCATTTCGTAGAGCGACACAGCCGGTTCGGCGTGACGCAAAAGCCGCCCGAAATCCATCAGCAGCAGTAGTTGGGTGCCCCCTGGGCAGAGATCTATCCCAATTCACCAGATCAGTATCGCAGATTCCATTTGTTCTCGAACAGGGCGGACAGATACCGACCAGTAGCGATGCGACTCGGATCGCCCAGAGAGAATGGATCAGCGCAACCGACACCTCTACACGAGTCGCGCTGACAAAACGTCTGACTGTCGGCAAAACACAAACCGTCAGGCCGGTCGCCGACACACGTGGCGATACGGGACCGAGCACGCGCCTCGATTGATTCCCGTTCGCACGCCGTTACCCTCCAATATTCGGAGCGAACGTCCCGTATGTGAATTGCGAATTCGGCGACACAAACGAGAGCGGTAACGAAGCCAGTCTCATGTGTGCCGTCTCCTATACCTCGATCCGCTCCCCGATCGCCGGCGCGCTCGCCTCGAACCCGTCCGCCCGCAGGTCCGCCGCGAACGCCTCGCAGCGGTCGCCGTGGTTCACCAGCACGCGCGCTCCTCGATACGACTCCAGGAACGACTTCAGCCCGTCGCGGTCGGCGTGCGCGGAGAAGTCGTACTGCTCGACGCGAGCGCTCACGGGCATCACGCGCCCGTCGATCTCGGCGCGACCCGACTCCAGGAGGTCCCGTCCGGGCGTCCCCTCGACCTGATACCCGGTCATCGCGACCTTGTTCACCGGGTTGGCTCGGATGGCGGGGATGTACGTCATCGCGGGGCCGCCGGAGAGCATCCCGCTGGTGGTGACGATGGCCGCGTTGCCGTCGGCGATGCGCTCGCGCTGCCAGTCCCGGCCGGTGACGAAGCGCGCGTGCGACTTCGCGCGCCGGAGCGCCTCGGGGTCGCGGACGAAGTCGGGGTACCGCCGCAGCATCTCGGTGACCGACTTCCCCATCCCGTCGACGTAGCATGGGATGTCGTGGGCCGCACAGACTAACAACAGCTCCTGGGTGCGCCCGATGGCGAACGCCGGGACGACGACCGTCCCGCCCTCCCAGAGCGTCGTCTCGACGCTCTCCGCGAACCGCCGCTCGACCTCGCTCCGGTCGTCGTGTTCCACGTCGCTGTACGTGCTCTCGCAGATCACCACGTCGGCGTCGGGCCGCGCCGTCGTCCCCGCGACCAGCCGCTGGTCGTCGGTGTGGAAGTCGCCGGTGTACAGCAAACGCGTCTCGCCGTCGTCAATGAGGACGTGCGCGGAGCCCGGGATGTGGCCCGCGGAGAACAGCGTCACCTCGTACCCGCCGCCGTCGATTCCGCCGGCGACCGGGAAGGGGTCGCCGTACCCGTGCCGCCGCTCGACCTCGCCCAGCCGCGCGACGTGTTCCCGGCCGAACGGACACAGCGGGCTGTTGCCGTGGAGCTTCAGCGTGTCCTCGGCGAGCGTCCGCGCGAGTTCGCCGGTCGGCGGCGTCCAGTGGATCGGCGGTCGCCGGTCGCCCTTCAGGAGCGCGGGGACCGCCCCGACGTGGTCGAGGTGGCCGTGCGAGACGACGACCGCCTCCGGCTCGGGGTCGCGGACCGGGTACTGCGGCGGCTCCGCGGCCATGAGTCCGTAGTCCACGAGCAGCGCGTCGTCGACGAGGAGCGCGCTCCGGCCGACCTCGCGGGCGCCGCCGAGGAACTCGACCTCCATCGAGCACACGTAGCCGCCCGCGGCGTTAGTGTCCGTCGGTCGGCGGAGTGGCTCTCCGGTCTGACGAACGACTCCTCGGTCGAGCGAGCGACGCCGCCGACCGGCGTCAGTCGATCCGCTCGGCCGCGTCGCGCTGGACCAGCGGGTCGGCGTTCTCGACCGGGAGGGAGACGACGTCCTCGCTCGCGAGGTCGTACTCCCGCTCGTCGACGCCGAAGATCGCCCCCACGTCGCGGGTGATCCGGACCGTCGCCCGGTCGACAGAACGGTCCGTTTCCGCCCCGCCGCCGGCCGTCGATTCCGGGATCGGGCCGCCGTCCGTCGTCGCCCCGGATTCCGTCCCGTCGCCCGCGTCGCGGTCGGCCGCCGCGCTATCGCTCTCCTCGCCCGCGTCGTCGACGCCGACCGCTCCCGGCGGAGCCGGTTCTGGCGGGACCGGCGTCGGGTCGTCTCCGCCGTCGCCCGCGGACCCGCCGGTCGGCTCCGGTGCGGCCGGCGTCGAGTCGTCACCGGTCGCGATCGCCGGCTCCTCGCTCGAGGGGGATTCCGCCTCGGTTCCGCCCATCGCTCCGGCCAAGGTGTCCGGGACTGCCGGTCCGTCGTCGGGGTCCGGCGGTCCGGCGTCCGCCTCGGTCGCGGTCGAATCGGTCGGCGTCGACTCGGCCGTGGTCGACTCGCCGCCGAGAGCGTCGGGGGCACGCGACGTAGCGGAGTCGTCGGACGTCGGAGCCTCGCCGTCAATCTGGACAGCCTCCGTCGCCGGCGACTCGCCGGCGAGCACGTCGAGCACCTCCGACTTGTTCGCGGTGATGCGTTCGACGAGGTCGTCGAACAGCCGGCGCTCTTCGGTCGTCATCCCCTCCTCGTCGACCGACATGTCGGCCGCGGCGAAGGAGGCGAGCTTGACGACCTTCCCGACCCGGCGCTCGTAGAGCGCCTCGGCGACCTCCTCGGCGGTCTCAACCTCGTCGGAGAGCCGGCGGATGTCGTCGTCCGCGAACGGGTTCTCGACCTGCTCTGCGCGGCGGTCGCGCGCGGCGCGCAAGTCCGCGACGTACGCGCCCACGTCGTCGTAAAACGAGTCCCGCAGGTGCTGGAGGCTGTCCTTCCGGCGCTCCTTCGCCTGCGCGGACCGGAGTTCGTCGAGGTTCATCTGTCGTCGGTCATCGTTCGGGGGCTTTCCGCGCCTCGCCGCGGGCCATCAGGAAGGCTCCCGCGAACTCGGGCACGGTGTTTCTACCGGATTCAACTCTGACGCGCTCGCCGTTTAATTCTACCGTCCGATCCGCATCGGTCTCGATCCGGATCTCGCGGCCGACGAACCGGTCCGGGACCGCGTCCCGGAGCGGGTCGAAGTCGGCGAGCTCGTCGCGGTCGAGCGGCGTGACGACGAGGGCGGAGCCGCCGTGGAGCGTCCCCGGCAGCCGGATGAGCCGCCGGGTGTCGGTCGTCACCGGCTCGTCGATCGGGGCCGCGTCCGCCGCGGTCACGCGCGAGGCGAGCGCGGAGACGAGCCGGCGGACGCCCGGCCCGCCGGCCTCGACGTTGCCCTCGCGCACCGCGGTCGGGTTCCGGTCGAACGCGCCGAGGATCGTCTCTGCGCGCCCCTCGCCGATCCCGTCGAGCTCCATCAGCTCTTCCCGGGCCGCGTCCTCGTCCATCTCGCGGAGGTTGTCGGCGTACCGCACAAGCTCGTCGTGGACGCGCGCGCCCCACCCGCCCTCGGTCCGGAGGACGCGCTTCGTCGTCCCGCGGTCGGAGACGGTGCGGATCAGGCCGTCGGTGTCGAGGTCGATGGCGCGCACGTAGTCGACGATCTCGCGGCGCGCGTCGCTGTCCAACTCCCGGACGCTCTCGTCGCGGACGTGGACGTGGTAGCCGCGCCCGCCGGAGAAGACGACGGTCACCTCGTCGAACGAGAAGTCGTCGTCGACGAAGTCGAGCAGCCGCAGGAGCGCCTCCTTACACGCTTCGAGCATCTCCGGGTACGCGGTGGTCTCGGGGTCAACGCCGGGGAGGTGGTCGGCGTCTAAGTCGAAGACGAGGTCGGCGTTCCGCCACCCCTTCTGCCCCATCGTCGCGGCCCCCGGACTGTCGTAGCGCGCGGCCGAGAAGTAGGCGTGCCGCGGCGCGTTGTCCGCGAAGAACGTGTCGACGTCGCCGAGGTCGTACAGCGACTGATGCCGAACCATCGTCGTCCCCGACCCGGGGGTCCACGGGATGTGGCCCCACTCGCGGAGGTTCGCGTCCGGCGGGAGCGACAGCGACACCGACCGGTAGTAGTCGCCGAACCGCCCCCGGAGGTACTCGCGGGTCCGGTCGTCCATTCGTCTCCTCTCGTACCCGCGGTCGACGTATCAACGTTACCGTTCGCGGACGACCGTCGGCAGTAGCGTTTTGTCCGGGAGCCCCGTTAGTCGCACACGGTTGGTCTCCATGCTCGACGAGATCCTCGACGTGCTCATCGGTGAGCTAACCAAGCTGATCCCCGACGTCGTCTGGGGGACGATCTTCCTCCTGACGGGGCTCCTGACGGCGATGATCGGCTTGACAACCCTCCTCGGCGTGGCGACGGTCGGCCTGTCGCCGCAGTTCGGCGGGATACTGACCGCCGTCGGCGCGCTGCTGGTGGGCGGCGTGTTAGTCTCCCGGTCCCGATGACCCTCGAACCCGGCGACCGACCTCGGCCACAACACTATCCGGGACCGCGCCGTACCGCACGGTATGCGCTCGGAAGAGGAGGTCAGAGAGCAGTACGAGTTCCTCCGCGAGCAGTTGGACGACGAGGAGATGAACCACCGCGGCGTCGAGGAGCTGTTCGCGCACTACAAGCGCGCGCTCGGCTGGGTGTTAGAAGAGGAACACATGTGAGCGGCGTACAACACGTTTATTACGCTCTACCCGCTATCGTCAGGTGACGCTTCGTCTGGAGGGCCGAAGCGTCAGCGGGGACCAATCGGCAGGCCCGACGCGGCTTTTTTCCGCGTCGGGCGTGCCTTCTTCGGACTCACGACCGCCAGCGATCGCTCTCGCTTCGGCCAGTCCCGGTCGCGCGAGCCGATCAGACGCGCACGGTCTGCGCCGTCGAACGCGACACATATCAGACGCTGAAAACGACGCCCGACCGGTGATGTGCGAACTCGTCTCGTGTGAGAGTTACGGAGTTGACAGAACCGAGGTAGCCGTTTCGGGGCGGTAGGAGCCGGTGATAGGTCGTACGAGGACTGATATAACGGTATATTTATTTATTCTCGGAGAGAATGTATACGCAGTTGTATGTACGACCTCACAGGTTTCCAGCGTGACCTGCTCTACGTGATCGCGGGACTCGACGAGCCACACGGGCTGGCGATCAAGGAGGAACTCGAAGAGTACTACGAGAAGGAGATCCACCACGGCCGCCTCTACCCGAACCTCGACACGCTCGTCGAGAAGGGGCTCGTCGAGAAGGGCCAGCGCGACCGCCGCACCAACTACTACACGCTGACCCGCCGCGGCCGCCGCGAGATCGAGGCCCGCACCGACTGGGAAGCCGAGTACATCGAGCACTGATCCGGCCGCCCGTCGCTCCCGCGGTCGACCGACGGCCGCCGTCGGCCGCCCGCGCCGACGCGCTCCTTTCTCGTCGAACGCTTCTATCACTCCCTCCGCGTCGCGTCCCGTTCGCCGGCGATCCGTCTCGGTAGCCGGTAGACTCGTCCCGATAGCCGCGGGTCCGTCCCGACCGCCGCCCGCCCGTCCCGCTCGGCGCGCGTCGGACCGACCGGCGCGCGGCCGCGAACGGTTGGATTCAAGTCCGCCCCGGCGGAACCCGGTCGTATGCAACCGGGAGATCGCGTCCGCGTCGAGCGCGGGGGCGTCACCAACGAGGGCGTACTGCTCCCCTCCACGACGCGCGACCACCTCGTCGTCAAGCTGGACGGCGGGTACAACGTCGGCATCGACCGCGAGGCGGCCGACGTCGAGGTGTTGGAGTCCGGCGTCCGCGAGGTCGACCCCGCGGCCGAGACCGACGACGGCGACGCCACCTCGGAGATCACCTTCGACGACGAGCTCCCCACCGTCTCGCTCATCTCCACCGGGGGGACGATCGCCTCCACCGTCGACTACCGGACGGGGGCGGTCACCGCGCAGTTCGACGCGGAGGACGTCCTCCGCGCGGTCCCCGAACTCGCCGGGCGCGCGAACTACCGCGGGCGCGTCGTCGCGAACATCCTCTCGGAGAACATGGAGCCGTCCATCTGGCGCGACCTCGCCGCGGCCGTCGCGGAGGAGATCGAGGCGGGCGCGGACGGCGTCGTCGTGATGCACGGGACCGACACGATGCAGTACTCCGCGTCCGCGCTCTCGTTCATGCTCGATTCGCCCGTTCCGGTCGTGTTCACGGGGAGCCAGCGCTCCGCGGACCGCCCCTCCTCGGACAACGTCATGAACGCGGTGTGCGCCGTCGAGGCCGCGAAGGCCGACCACGCGGAGACGCTGGTGTGTATGCACGCGACCCAGTCCGACGACGCCTGCGCGCTCCACCGCGGCACGCGCGTCCGCAAGAACCACACCTCCCGCCGGGACGCCTTCGAGACGGTCGGCGCCGCGCCGCTCGGCCTGATCGACTACGAGCGCGCCGCGGAGGCGGGCGCCGAGGGCGACGCGGCCGACGCCGCCGTCGAGTGGAACCGCGAGCCCCGCCCGCGGGGCGGAACCGACGGGAGCGACGCGGCCGACGACGGCGCGGTCGCGCTCGCGCCCGACCTCGACGGCGACGTCGAACTCGTCAAGTTCACGCCCGGGATGGACCCGGCCGCGTGGGCGTACCTCGACGACAAGGACGGCGTCGTGATCGAGGGGACCGGGCTCGGCCACGTCCACACCGACCTCATCCCGCGGATCGAGGAGTTGGTCAATGGCGGGACCGTCGTCGCGATGACGAGCCAATGCCTCGACGGGCGGGTCTGCGACCGCGTGTACGACACCGGCCGGGATCTCCTGGACGCCGGCGTCGTCGAGGCGGGCGACACCCTCCCCGGCACCGCGAAGGTGAAGCTCATGTGGGCGCTCGCGAACCGCTCGGACCCCGCCGACGCGATGACGCGCGACCTCGCGGGCGAGCTGACCGAGGAGTCGCGGCCCTGGCGATGAGCGAGGCCGTCGACGGCGACGAGTCCGAATCGCCCGTCGTCGTCCGCGGGGCGCGGCCGGCCGACGCCGACGCCGTCGCGGCGTTCACCCGCGACACGTGGGGCGAGCGCCACGAGGACTACATCCCCCGCGTGTTCCCGGAGTGGGCCGAGTCCGACGACCCGGACCGCGGCACCTTCGTCGCGACGCTCCCCCCGGACGCCGCCGCGGCGGGCGACCTCGACGACCGGGAAGCAGGAGATACGCACGTCACGGGCGACGGCGACGGGGCCGCCGACGCGGGCGATCCCGAGGCCGTCGTCGGCTGTATCCAGGGCGCGCTCCTCGGTGAGTGGGAGGCGTGGGGGCAGGGGATCCGCGTCGACCCCGCCGCGCGCGGCCACGGCGTCGGGACCGCCCTCTCGGAGGCGGTGCTCGACTGGGCGCGCGGGCGCGGCGCGACCGTCTGCCGCAACATGGTGTTCTCGTGGAACGTCATGGGGCTCGGCCAGTCGCGCGCGGTCGGCTTCGACCCCGCGACGGAGTTCCGGTTCGCGGAGCCGGAGCCCGACCCGGACGCGCTCGACCGCGACGCTCCCGGGTTCGAACCGCTCGCCGACCCCGACCCGAACGCGGCGTGGGCGTTCTGGAGCGACAGCGACGCCCGCGACCGGCTGCGCGGCCTCGCGCTCGACCCGGGCGAGTCGTGGGCCTGCTCGCGGCTCACCCGCGAAGAGCTCGCGACCGCGGCCGCCGAGGACCGGTTGCTCGCGGTCGCCGACGCCGACGCGCTCGCCGGCTTCGCCGTTCGGACCCGCGTGACGGAGCGCGAGGTCGACGGCGAGACGACGCGGACCGCGGTCTACGGCGTCGCCGCGTGGCGCGACGTCGACGCGGCGGGCGCGCTGTACGACGCCGTCGCCGCCGACGCCGCGGCGGTCGCGGCCGACGACGCCCGCGTGCTGATCCCCGAGACGGTCGAGCACGTGAGCGACACCGGCGCGAACCGGGTCGCGGTCGCGGCGGAGCCGGACTTCGTGATGTGTGCCGACCTCACCGGCGGGCCGTGAGCGGTCGCCGCCGCTGACCGGCGCGATGGCACCGCCGGGACCGACGACTTATCACCGGCTCCGGCCGAACGTCACGCCATGACGCTCTTCGGTCTCGCTCTCCCGTGGTCGCTCCCGCTCACGCTCGTGATCTACGGCGTCGTCGTCGCCGCCGCGGTGTGGATCTACCGCGACGCGAGGGCGCGCGGGAGCCGCTACGCGGTCGTCTGGGCCGCCTCGACGCTCCTCTTCACGATCGTCCCGGTGCTCGCGTACCTGTACCTCCACCGCGCCGCCGGCCCGGCGCGCTGAGCCGGCCGCGGCACGGACCCGCCGCGCCCGCTCACCGCCGACCCCCGGTCGCTTATGTGCGCCGACCCGGAACGACCGACGGATGCCCTCCCACCGCCCGCCCGACGGGCTGCGCGCCCTCGCTCGCGGCCGCAGACCCCGCGCGCTCTCCGTCGCCGTCGCCAACCTGCTCCCGCTCGTCGGCGTGGTCTCGCTCGGCTGGAACGCGGCCGCGCTGATGACGCTGTACTGGTTCGAACTCGGGGTCGCGTCGTTCTGGGCCGTCGTCCGCGCGCTGTTCGCCGGCCGGCCGTCCGAGCTCGACCGCGACGGGCTGATCGCCGGACCGCTCGCGCAGCGCCGAGTGGGGCTGTCGATCCCGCGGACCCGCGTTCAGGTCCGGCTCTCGTCGCTGCTCGTGCTCCCGATAGCCGTCCCGATCCTCGCGGTCGTCTGGATGGTCGTCGGCACGCTCACGGTCGGCGTCGTCGTCGAGGAGGGGACCGTCTCGACCGTGGTCGACACGGTCGCGCTCGCGACGCTCGCCCTCTTCATCGCCGAGGGGGTCACGACGCTCGTCGAGTACTTCGGTCGCGGCGAGCACCGGGATCACAGCGCGCAGACTGCGATCCAAGGCGTGTTCGCTCAGGGCGCGGCGATTTTCTTCGGCGCGCTGTTCACCGTCACGATCGTCGGCGCGGGAACGCTGGAGGAGGACACACCGATCTCCGCGATCGATCCGGACGCGATCGGCATTCCCCTCCTGCTCGGCATCGTCGCGGTGAAGTTCGCTTTCGACCTCGCGAGCCTGTACGGCGACCGACTGGCCGCGTTCGACGAGTCGTCGGCACTCGATCTGGGATTCTCCTACGACCCGCCGGCGACGGAGCCGGTCGACGGTTCGCTCGCGGGGGCGGTTCGGACCGTCCGCCAGCCGCGGCGGACGCGTATCGCTGGAGCGTTGACGACGCCGCTCGGCCACCCTGGACTGTGGTACTTGGCCGCCCTCCCCGCGCTCACCGCCGTGCTGTTCGCGATCGGCGGCAAGTGGAGGACCGTCGCCCTCCTCCTCGCGGCCGCGGTCGCGGTCCCGCTCGCGCTCGCCGCGCTCGACCACGAACTCCGGCACGGGCTCGTCGAGTACCGCGCCGGCGACGGCGCGCTCGTCGCGCGCGACCGCCTGTCCGGCGCGACGCTGTGGCGCGTCGAGCCGTGGGACGAGACGGATCTGCGGGTGGAGCGCCGACGGCTCGACCGGCGGCTCGGGACCGAGACCGTCGTGATCGAACTGCGCGACGACGAGTACCGGATCCCGGGCCTCGACGACCCGGAGCCGGTCCTCGACGTGTTCGATCGGCGGCCGGACCGACCGGACGGCTGACGGCTATCGATATCGATACGCGAACCCGAACGTCTAATTGGTCCCGTCTCGCCCGTGGAGACATGGTCGCGACGCTGCCGGACCTCCTCCGACTCGTCGTCGTCCCCGTGTTCGCGTGGGCGGCGATCCGGGACGTCCGGACCCGACGCCTCCCGAACCGGCTGTGGCCGCCGCTGTACCTGTTCGGCGCGCTGCTCCTGATCTGGGAGGCCGCCTCGCTGTGGCCGTTCGCGGGGTTCGACGGCCGGGTGTTCCTCCTGCGGGCCGCGATCAGCCTGCTATTCGTCGCGCCGCTCGGCTACGCGTTCTGGTATCTCGGCGCGTTCGGCGGGGCCGACGCGAAGGCGATGATCGCCTTGGCGGTGATATTCCCGACGTTCCCGGCCTACGAGCTGGGGTCGCTCGTCCTCCCGCTCGTCGACACCGACATCGGCGTGTTCTCGCTGACGGTCCTCACGAACACGGTGCTGCTCGGCCTCGCGTACCCGGTGGGGCTCGCGGTCCGCAACCTCGTCCGCGGGGAGGCCTCCTCCAGCATGTTCTTCGCGCGGCCGGTCGCGACGGACTCGCTGCCCGACCGGCACGGCCGCCTGTTCGAGGACCCGGAGGGGCCGACGCGGGGCGGCCTCGACTTGGACGCGCTCCGGATGTACCTCCGCTGGCGGGGCCTCACGCTCGCCGACCTCCGGAGCGAGCCGGGGCGGCTCCGCGACCCCGACTCGGTCGGGGAGACGTTCGCGCCGACGGACGGGGGGACCCACGTCGGCCCCCGGACCGACGGGGGGCGCGCGGTCGACGACGGGGCCGGGTCGGCCGACTCGCGTGCCGCCTTCGCGGACCCCTGGGCGGCCGAGCGGTTCCTCGACGAGATCGACCACGGCGCGTACGGCACGGACGCCGCGACGCTCCGCGACGGCCTCGATGTCGTCGCCCGCGAGGACTCCGTGCTGGTCTCGCCGGGGATGCCGTTCGTCGTCCCGATGGCGGTCGGCCTCGTCGTCTCGCTGACGTACGGCGACGCGCTGTTCGCGGTGCTCGGCGCGGTCGGCCTGGTCTGACCTCGCCCGCCCGCCGCTCAGGCCCCGGCCCGCACGTCGGCGGCGGCGAGGACGCGCGTCCCGACCGGCCGCTTCACGAACTCGCCGAGGTCGCGACCGATCAGGTCGCCGACGCCGCGCTGCGCCGCCACGTCGAGGAGCCGCTGGTCGACGGTGCCGTCGACGACGACCGCCTGCGGCGCGGGGTCGGCGTCCTCGACCGCGTCGAACGCCTCGGCGGCGTCGACCTCGTCGAGGACGTCGAACTCGTCGCCGAGGAGCCGCGCGTGGCCGGTCTCGCCGTCGACGACCGCGCTGACGTGCGCCGCGAGCGACCGCGGCTCGTCGGATCTTTCCGCGATCCCGTCGGCACTTTGGTCGGTCTCGTCGGCGACCTCGCCGGAGTCGTCCGCGGTTTCGTCGCTTCCGCCGTCCTCCTGGTCGGTAGTCGGCCCTGCGGCCGATTCGCTGACCGGCTCCGCGTCGCGCTCGCCGTCCGGCGGCGAACCGCTCGCTTCGTCCGCTCGCGAGTCGCGCTCCGCGGCGACAGCATCCACGTCGACGCCGGCGTCGGATTCGACGCTCACCGTTTTCCCGGCGTCGTCGGGCGGCTGATCGCCGGCGTCGTCGGGTTCGTCCGCCGACTCCTCGGTCGCTGATTCCGCGGGTTCTGCCTCCGTCTCGGAGTCGGGCGACGCGGTCGACTCGAGCGACGCGCCGGCCGCTCCGCCCCCCGACGGGTCGTTCGGCAGCGCGCCGCCGTCGCCGACGCGCGCGACCGATCCGGGGCGGTCGTCGCCCGTCGGGTCCCCGTCGTCGGTCGACTCCTCGTCGTCGGCGGCCGCGCGGAGGTCCGACGCGTCCGCGAGGCTCGCGTACGGGACCTTTCCCCGGAGCGCCTCGAAGACGGCGTCGCGGTCGAGGTCCTCGACGGACTCGCCCGGGGGCGCGAACGCGACGTAGTCGACCTCGCCGACCTGCGCGAGCTCGCGGAGGATGAGCTCGCCGCCGCGGTCGCCGTCGAGGAACGCGGTGACCGTCCGGTCGGCGGTCAGGTCGGCGACCGCCTCGGGGACGTTCGTCCCCTCGACGGCGACGGCGTTCTTGATCCCGCAGTCGAGCAGCGTGAGCACGTCCGAGCGCCCCTCGACGACGATGACGGCGTCGGAGTCGCCCACCCGCGGCCCGGCCGGGAGCCCCCGGTAGTCGACGATGCCCTCGACGCGCGCGGCGTCGCGCACCTCGTCTAACACGTCGCTGCTCGCGAGGCTCGTCTCCTCGAAGCCGCCGGCGATCAGCTCCTTGGCGCGCTCGACGACCTCGCGGCGCTTGGCCGCCCGCACGTCCTCGATGCTCGTCACCTCCACGGAGGCGTGACAGGGGCCGATGCGGTCGATCGTCTCCAGCGCGGCCGCCAGGATCGCGGTCTCGACCTTGTCGAGGCTCGACGCGACGGTGACCTCGCCGAACGACTGGCCGTTCTCGGACTCGACCGAGACGTCGATCCGGCCGACCCGCGAGGACTCCTGGAGGTCCCGGAGGTCGAGCTCGTCCCCGAGCAGTCCCTCGGTCTGGCCGAACACCGCGCCCACGACGTCGCTCCGCTCGACGACGCCGTCGGCCGCGATGGTGGCGTGTATCAGGTATTTCTCTGTGTCTTTCATGAGTGGTGAATGGTGATATCGGGCGTGAGGGCCCGTCCGTGTAACGTTGCGCTCCTCGCGGAAAATAGCTATCGTCACGTCCGTCCGCGGTTCGCCGCCAAATTGCCGTCGCTCGCCTCGAAGGGGGCGGAGCGTCTCCGGGCCGGGGCCGTCGTCGCCTCGGTCCAGTGCGGTCCCGAACGACTCGGCCCCGTCTGCCGTCTCGTCGCAGCGGGCTCTCCACGGGCGACCGTCAACTCGGCCGCCGCCGGCGGCCCGTTCCCGCGGCGTCGAACGCGGCGAAAGTCAAAAGCCGGTCTACCCCCGATTACCGGTATGAACGAGCCCGGTACCGAGGGCGTGCTGTTGGACCAGGAGACGCTCCACGGTCGGCTCGACGACGCGTCGCCGTGGCTTCAGGAACACTACCGGACCTTCCGGGAGTCGATGCTCGGCGAGCGCGACGAGTCCCCGTTCCCCTGCTACTTCGGCATCGAGGTCGAGCGCGAGGGCGACATGCTGTACGCCGCCTGCGAGTCGACCACGGACCCGGCCGCGCTGTTGCGGCTGCGCGACGTCCTCTCGGAGTACCTCGACGCGTACCCGGACCACGCCGACCGCGCGCCGCTCGCGGTGTTCTTCAAGCCGCCCGCCGGCGACCGCGGCGAGGCGCACTATCACGAGCGGCTCTGGCACGTCCTGGAGTTCCTCCACGTCCACGACCCGGAGCCGTGGCCGGACGACATCCCGACCGACCCCGACACCCCGCGGTGGGAGTTCTGCTTCGGCGGGGAGGCGCTGTTCCCGACCTCGCGCGCCCCGTTCTACGACGACCGGAAGAGCCGGTACTCGCCGGTCGGCCTGGAGATCACGTTCCAGCCCCGCGCCGTCTTCGAGGGAATCACTGGCGACACCGAGGCGGGCGAGCGCGCCCGCGAGACGATTCGCGACCGGATGGGCGACTACGACGGGGTCTGCCCCCACGCCGACCTCGGCGACTGGGGCGCCGAGGGCGACCGCGAGTGGAAGCAGTACCTGTTCCGCGAGGACGACGACGCGAGCCCCGACGCCTGCCCGCTGGACCCGACGCGCGACCACCCGAAGGCCCCCGATGCGCTGCTCGAACCCGGTGCGTGGCGGCGGTTCGCGGACGGGGCGGACGCCGACGCGGAGGTCCCCGGCGCCGCGGGGCTCGGCGATGACTGACGCCGATGACGCGGTCCTCCTCCTCGTCGACTTCCAGACCGGCTTCGACGAGCCGGACTGGGGCGAGCGCAACAACCCCGACGCGGAGGCCGCCGCGGCCGCCCTCCTCGACCGCTGGCGCGAGGCCGACCGTCCCGTCGCGCACGTCCGCCACGCCTCGACGGAGCCCGGCTCCCCGCTCCGCCCGGACGCCCCCGGGTTCGCGTGGAAACCGGCGACCGCGCCGGTCGACGGCGAGCCGACGTTCGAGAAGTCGGTCAACGGCGCGTTCCTCGACTCCGGGCTCGACGAGTGGCTCCGCGAGGCGGGCCACGAGTCGCTCGTCGTCTGCGGGCTCACCACCGACCACTGCGTCTCGACTACCACGCGCGAGGCCGAGAACCGCGGTTACGACGTGCGCGTGGTCGCCGACGCGACCGCGGCGCACGCCCGCGAGGCCCCCGACGGCGAGCGGATCGGCCCCGAGACCTCCCACCGCGTCGCGCTCGCGCACCTGAACGGCGAGTTCGCGACGGTCGTCGAGAGCGAGGCCCTGCTCGCCGACCGCTGAGCGACCCGCTCTCCCGCGGTCAGTCGTCGCCCGCGACCTCGGCGGCCTCCGCGTTGCCGCCGTCGCCGCTCGCCCGGTCGGCCGCGTTCGCGAACATCCCGCGCCGCGTCGTGTACAGGAAGTACGCGCCGAGGCCGAGGAAGCCGACGACGTTGGAGGCGGCGACCGCCCAGAAGACGGCCTCGACCCCCCACCCGAGGCCGGGCGTCACCGTGACGCCGAACGCGCCGACCGTCGCCCCGACGGGGACGGCCGCGACCGCGATGGGGAACCGGACCGCCCAGTACTTGACCAGGTCGGCGACGAAGGAGGTCCGGGTGCGGGAGGCCCCGTTGAACCCGGCGAGGAGGGTGTACGTCCCGCCGAGCGCCCAGTAGGAGGCGGCGAGGACCCGGAGGTACGTCACCGCGAGCCCCCGCCCGGTCGCGGTGAGGTCCGGCGCGAGCAGGTCCGCGATCCCGCCGGCGAAGGCGAACTGGACCGCGCCGAGCGCGAGGAAGCCGACGACGATCATCCCGGTGCCGACCGTCGTCGTCCGGCGCGCGCGCGCCGGGGCGGCGGCGCCGAGGTTCTGTCCGATCATCGACTGCGCGGCCTGCTGGAGCCCGAGCGCCGGCACGATCGCGAGCGTCGCGACCCTGGCCCCGACCGTGTACGCCGCGACGCCCGCCGCGCCGCCGGCGATCGCGACGAGGCCGACGACGAGCACCCTGACGAGCTCGCTCACGCCGCGCTGGCCGCCGAGCGGGAGGCCGACCGAGACGACCTCGCGGAGGGTCGTCGCGTCGACCGCGAACGCCTCTCGCGTGAGCCGGAAGGTGTCGCGGCCGATCCCCGCGGCGTACCCGAGGATCCACAGGAGGCCGACGACGCTCGCGAGCGCGGTGCCGAGCGCGGCCCCGGCGACGCCGAACTCCGGGGCGGGGCCGACCCCGAAGATGAGCGTCGGGGCGGCGACGAGGTTGACGAGGACGCTGACGAGCGTCACGTGGAACACCGCGCGGGTGTCGCCGTACGCGGTGAAGCAGTTCTCGACCGTGTCGCCGACCGCGCCGACGGGCAGGACCGCGACCACGACGGCGAGGTAAGTGGCGGTCGTCCCGGCGAGCGCGGGGTCGGCGCCGAGCAGCCTCACCAGCCCCTCGGCGTAGCGGACCACGGGGAGCGCGACCGCCGCGGTGACGAGGAGCGCGACGAGCGCGCCGTTGACCGCGACGCGGCGCGCGCCGGACTCGTCCTCGTCGCCGGCCCGCTGGGAGACGAGGATCTGGGTGCCGACCGCGCCGATCACCACCGTCGCGCCGAGCAGCGACTGGATCGGGAGGCTGAGGCCGACGGCGGCGACCGCGTCCTCCCCGACCCGCCCGAGCCAGAACGTGTCGATCAGCGCGTTGGCGACGTACACGACGTTCTGCGCGACGAGCGGCGCGGCGAGGACGAGCAGCACTCGCCCGACCGGCCCGTCGGTGATCGCTTCGCGGTCGACGTCGAACATCTAATCGTTCCGGTATTGGAAGGTGATAATAAAAGTGTGCTGGTCGTGAACACGACCCCTGTTCCGTGGCGTCGACCGCGTCGGCGACGAATCGGACGCACCGTCTCGGCGGTCTCGGTCCCCGTTTTTCGACCCGTTCTCTTGGCGCCGCTCCTCTTCGCGCCGGCGGCGACGCCCGCGAAGGGAAACCTCTTAATGGACTACACACGGAGTTCGTGGTATATGAGCAACGGCGACGACGACCCGGCCGACGCCTCCGAGGAGGTCGACGCCGCGGACGACGGCGGGGACGCCGGCGAGTCGGCGGAGACGGCCGCCCCGACGCTCCCCGACGACGCGACCGAGGAGTCCCTGACCGAGTACCTAGACGAGATCGCCGACCGCCTCGAGGCCGCCGAGACGGAGGCCGACCTCGACGACGTCGAGGCCCTCTTAGACGACGCGGAGACCGGCATCGCGGAGGCGGACCTCCCCGAGCCGGACGAGGACGACGAGGACGCCGACGACCCCCGCGGCGACCTCGAAGACCGCGTGGCGGAGCTCCGCGACGGCGTCGCGGACGCCCGCGGCCCCTACGGCGAGGACGTCGTCGACGCGATCGAGACCGCCGCCGAGACGGTCGGAGACACCGAGTGGACCGCCGCCGGCCACGAGGACGTCGCGACCGCCGCGGAGTCGTTCGTCGACGCGGCCGCCGACGCGATCGACGACGCGCTGGACGCGGCCGACGAGGACCCCGAGGCCCTCCTCGACGACGCGCCCGACGAGGGGGACGCCGCCGCGCCCCCGGTCGACCAGATCGTCGCCGCCCTCGACGCCGTCGCCGCCGCGGTCGCGGACGCCGACCTCGACGCGGACGACGACGCGGACGACATCGCGGCGCTGTTGACGGCGACCGACGACCTCGAGGCCGGCCTCGACGACGCCGAGGAGTGGGACGACTTGGAGACCCACGAGCAGCTCCGCGCGCAGGGGTACTACGACGTGCTCGGCCACTACAAGGACTTCCCCGTCGAGTGGGCCGCGCTGAAGGAGCACGAGGCCCGGGGCAACGTCGACATGATCCTCCTCGCGCTCGACTCGCTGCAGTCCGACTTCATGGAGCGCCACTGCCTGGAGGCGTTCGAGCGGATGGGCAAGCGCGGCAAGACCGATGCGTCGGTCGAGGAGATCCTCGGCCGCGCCGAGAAGCGCGACCAGCCCGCGATCCGGATCCTCGGGAAGATGGCGGCCGAGGAGGCGACCGACACCCTCGTCGAGTACGTCCCCGAGGACTCGAACCCGCAGCTCCAGAAGGTCGTGTTCAAGTCGCTCGGCGAGATCGGCGCGGCCGAGGCGGTCCAGCCGCTCGCCGACCGGCTCGACCCCGACGGCGACGACGACGAGCTCGTCCGCCCCCACGCCGCCCGCGCGCTCGGCCTGATCGGCGACACCCGCGCCGTCGACCCGCTCGCCGACGCGCTCGAGGCGCACCCGTCCGACGACGTCCGCGCGGCCGCCGGCTGGGCGCTCCGCCAGATCGGCACCCGCGAGGCGCTCGAGGCGGTCGCCGAGTACGCCGACGAGCACTCCTTCGTCGTCTCGACCGAGGGCGAGAAGGCGCGGGAGGCGCTCGACGACGGCGCGGAGCCCGCGCCGACGGCCTGAAACGGTCGAACCGCCGCGCTTCGACACCTCGACATCTCGATACCTCGACTTCTCGATACCTCTTTCCGTACCGCGAACCCTTTTGCCCGATACCGGCGCCACGCTCGCCGTGTCACCGACTCGCCCGAGCCGCCGGTCCCGCGTCGCCGCGGTCGCCCTCCTCCTCGCCGCGACGAGCGTCGCCTGCGCTCTCCCGGCGGCGGCCGCACCGGTCGACGGGGTCGGGTCGGGGCCGGCCAACGGCTCCGCCGCCCCCGAGCCGCGGATCGTCGAGCTGTACCCGAACCCGACGACCCCCGAGAACCGCGGCGAGTACCTCGTCGTCGCGCTGCCGGAGCGCGGCAACTGGTCGCTCTCCGACGGCTACTACGACGCCGACCTCCCGGCGAACGCGAGCGGGACCGTGGCGCTGTCGATGGCGCCGAACCGGACCGCGGCGATCCGCGGCGAGTCCGCGCGGCCCTCGCGGAGCGCGGAGGACGGCTCGACCGACGCGACCGAGATACGGCGGTTGACCGACCACTTCCCGCTGTCCGCCTCCGGCGATCGGATCGAACTCCGTCGGAACGGGAGCCCGGTCGACGTCGTCGCCTACGACCGCGCCCGCGAGGGGTACCGCTGGCGCGCCTCGTGGGGCGAGTGGCGGCCGCGCGGCTACGAGCCGCGCTCGCCGCGTCGGACCGCGGGCGCGAACGTGACGCCGTTCGTCCTCCCCGACAGCCCCGGCCTCCCGGTCGAACCGCTCCGCGACGCGGACGACCGCCTGTTCGTCGCGGGCTACACGCTGACCTCGGAGCGGGTGGCTGACGCGCTCGTCGCGGCCGCCGACCGCGGGGTTCGCGTCCGCGTCCTGCTGGAGGGGTCGCCGGTCGGCGGCTTCTCGGCGCGGAGCGCGCGGCTGCTCGACCGGCTGACGGCCGCCGGCGTCGCGGTCCGGATCCTCGACGGCGAGGTCGAGCGCTTCCGGTTCCACCACCCGAAGTACGCGGTCGCGGACGACCGCGCCGTCGTCCTCACGGAGAACTGGAAGCCCTCCGGCACGGGCGGGCGGAGCAACCGAGGGTGGGGCGTCGTCGCGGAGCCGTCCGCCCGCGCCGGGGCGACCGACGGGACCGTCGCGGACGACCTGGCGGCGCTGTTCGCCGCCGACTTCGCCGCCCGCGACGCGCGCTCGTGGCGCGCCTTCCGCGCCGACACGGAGTTCCACGAGGGCGGCCGCGCGAACGGCTCGTACCCGGCGCGGTTCGACGCGCCGCCGGAGCCGACGGCGGCGGACGTCACCGTGCTCACCGCCCCGGGGAACGCCGCCGACCGGATCGTCGCGCGGATCGACGCCGCCGACGAGCGGGTCCTCGCGGTCGCCCCGCGGGTTGGCGGTCCCGACGACCGGATCGTCCGCGCGCTCCGGCGCGCGGCCCAGCGCGGGGTCGACGTCCACCTGCTGCTCTCGGACGCGTGGTACGACCGGGAGGCGAACCGCAACCTCTCGGAACGGCTCTCGGACGAGCCGATCGCGGTCGACCTCGCCGAGCCGCGCGGGCGGTTCGAAACGGTCCACGCGAAGGGGCTCGTCGTCGACGACGCGGCGGTCGTCGGCAGCCTCAACTGGAACCCGAGCGCGGAGACGCGCAACCGGGAGGTGCTGCTCGCGGTCGAGGACGAGTCCGTGGCGGAGTTCTACGCCCGCGCCTACGCCGCCGACTGGCGCGGCGGCGGCGTCTTCCTCCCGGTCACGTTCGTCGGCGGGTTCGGGGTCGCGCTCGCGGGAGCCGTCGCCGTCGCTCGGCGCGAGGTCGCGTTCGGCTAAAAACCGCCGCCGCGTCCGACTGCCGCCGTCTCAGTCGTCGAGCGCGATCGTCGACGAGAGCGCCTCGTCGATCTCCGCGCTCGCCATCTTCTCGACGAGCGCCTCGATAACCTCGCCGCGGCGGCCCTTCACGAACTTGATCGAGCCGACGACGAGGTGACCGCCGCCGGAGACGCCGGCCTCGGGCAGCTCCTCGTTCAGCTCGGTCACCATGTTCGGGATGTCGAGCCGGACCCCGTCCGAGCGGAGGACGCAGAAGTCGGGGCCGTAGCCGATGGTGATCACGGGGTCGCCGGTCTCCTTCACCCGCGCGTCGTGGAGTTCGCCGGTGGTCTTCCCCGGCGCGGGGTAGGTGAAGCGGTGGGCGTACTCGTCTAAGTCGATCCGGTAGAGGTGCGCGCCGGAGGCGAGCCGCTCGTGGTCGACGTGGTCGTCGACGGCGTCGAGCTGGCGCTCCACGTCGCGCTCGGCGCGCTCGGAGAGGAACTCGACGAGCTCCTCGTGGCGGGACTCGTCGTCGCAGCCGACGTTGAGCGCGTCGTTGACGAGGGTCTTGCCCTCGGAGTAGCGGAGCCAGTGCGCGGCGTAGTCGAGCGCCTCCCCGATGTCGAGGAGGTCGGACTCGTCGTACCCGGCGTCCTCGGCGAGCGCGACGTAGTCGTCCATCGCCTCCGCCTTCGAGCGGTCGGAGAGCCCGGCGACGGCCGGGACGTGTTCGAGCTCCTCGGTGAGCGAGGGGTCGACGAGGCGGGCGAGCTCGACGCACATCATCCCCGTGGTGACCCGGTAGTCCTCGCCGTGGAGGTACGGGTTCACGTGGGCGTCGAGCAGCGGGTCGACCGCCTCGGGGTCGGGGTGGTGGTGGTCGACGGCCGCGATGGGGATGTCGTAGTGCGCGAGGTTCTCGTAGGCCGGCACGTCCTCCTCGGTCGACCCGTTGTCGAGCATGAGGAGGAAGGGGAGCTTCTGCCCGTGGCGGGCGCGGCCCTCCAAGGCGAAGTTGAGGTCGCGGGTGACGTCCTCCATCTCGTAGTACGGGGCCTTGCTCGGGAGGCGCTTGAACAGGTGCCGGGACGCGTCGGGGTCCTCGTGGACCGCCTCGACGAAGTTCTCGACGGCGAGCTGGACCGGGATCGCGGCGCACATCCCGTCGCCGTCGGCGTGGTGGCGGACGCGGATCGGACGGCCGGCGAGGACGGTCCGCCGGATCAGCCGCGCGAGGTCGCGGAGGTCCTCGTGGATCGGCTCGAACGCCTCCCACTCGACGAGCGGGTCGACGTCGGCCGGCTCCGCGCGCTCGTCGAGCGCGGCCTCGAACCGCTCGCGCGCCTCGGCGGCGCGCTCGTCGGGCAGTCGCTTCAGCGAGTCGACCTCGAGCTGGAGCGCGTTCTCGCGGCTCTCGATCGTGCCCGAGACGTGGATCATGTCGCCGACCTCGACCTCGGGGTACGCCCGGACGCCGGCGGACTCGAAGGCGGCACAGGAGACGACGCCGGAGGCGTCCGCGACGGCGAAGATGGTGGGGCCGCCGGTCTGTTTCGCCTGGACGACCTCGCCCTCGACGGTCACCTCGTCGCCCGGGGCGAGGCCGCGGACCCGCGACACCGTCGGCTCGTGCGCGACGGTCTCGGTGCGGTAGTCGTCGGGGTCGACGTCGTCGAACGCGACGTCGCCGTTCTCCTTCACCTCGGTGAGCCGGACGATCAGTCGGTCGCCGACCGCGTAGTCGTCGTCGAGGTTCGACTCGTGGACTAGCCCGCTCACGGCGTCCGAGAGGTCGACGAACACGCCGTAGTCGACGACGCCGTTGACCTCGGCGTGGTACAGCTCGTCGACCGCGGCGTCTCCGAGGGTACAGTCCGGCGCCAGATCGTAGACGACCGGGCGGCCGTCGGTCGCCCCCTCGGCCCCGTCGGCGTCGGGTTCGGGGCTCGAATCGCCCCGCGTGCCGGAATCCCCGGCGGTGTTTTCGCTCATAGACAGTTCTCGGGAACGGCCGATGTTAAGCCTGTTCTCTCGGGGCTCGACGGGGAGACGCCCCGCGTCGCGCGGTCCGGAACCCCTATGAGGCGACGGCGACTTGTCTCGTTCATGCGACTGTTCCGCTCGGACGAGCTCCTCGGTATCGCCCGAGAGACCCTCGATTTCGTCCTCGAGGCGAGCGAGGAGACGCACCCCAACGAGTACATGGGGTTCCTCCGCGCGGACGACGCCCGGAAGCTCGACCTCGACCGGGACGGGCAGGTGATCACCGACGTCTTGGTCATCCCCGGGACGGAGTCGAGCCCGACGAGCGCCAGCGTCCGGACCCACATGAAGCCGAACGACATGCGCGCGGTCGGGTCGGTCCACTCCCACCCGAACGGCGCGCTGCGGCCGAGCGACGCCGACCTCGCGACGTTCGGGCAGGGGAAGGTCCACATCATCGCGGGCGCCCCCTACGGCTGGGGCGACTGGAAGGCGTTCGACAACGAGGGGCGACAGACCACCCTCGACGTCCTCGACGTGGAGGTGCCCGACGAGCACTTCTTCGATTTCACCCAGGAGGACATCGACCGAGAGCTCGACGAGCGCGACCGCGGCGGCTTCCTCTCGTGGTTCCGATGACGCGGGTCGTCGCGCAGGGGACGTTCGACCTGCTCCACCCCGGTCACGTCCACTACCTGGAGGACGCCGCGGCCCACGGCGACGAGCTCCACGCCATCGTCGCCCGCCGCACCAACGTCACGCACAAGCCCGCGCCGGTGCTCTGCGCCCGCCAGCGACGCGACATGGTCGCGGCGCTCGACGCGGTCGACGAGGCGCACCTCGGCGACCCGGCGGACGTGTTCGTCCCCATCGAGCGCCTCGACCCGGACGTGATCGTGTTAGGGTTCGACCAGCACCACGACGAGGCCGACATCGCCGACGCGCTCGCGGACCGCGGCATCGACTGCCGGGTCGAGCGCGCGTCCGGCCGCGAGCCGAAGTACGAGGACGAACTGCTCTCCAGCGGCGACATCGTCGACCGGATCCTCCGAGAGCGCGGCGGCGACGCGGACGCGACCCGGGACTGACCGCCCCCGCCCGGCGACCGCTCGGGCTCGCGTCTTCCCCCCGCGCTCGCCCCCGTTTTGTCGAAGCGCGGAACATATATGGGTCCGATTCGTAATCCACGCCACGTGACGCTCCCAGACAGATTCCCCGCGGTGTTGGCCGCGGCCGCGATGGGCGTGTACCTCCTCGTCGTCGTCGGCGCGACCACCTCCCTCACGGAGGCGGCGTCGGCGTGCGGCGGGTGGCCCGCCTGCGGCGCCGGCGCGGCCCTCCCGACGGCGACCGAGGGGTGGATCGCCCTCGGCCACCGCGCCCTCGCGGTCGTCGTCGGCCTCCTCGTCGCCCTCTCCGCCGCGCTCGCGTGGCGCGACGGCGCCGACCGCCGGGTCCGAGTCGCGCTCGCCGCCGCGCTCGTCGTCTATCCGGCGCAGGCCGGCGTCGGCGCGCTCGTCGCGCTCGGCGACCTGCCGGCCGCGCTCGGCTCCGCGCACCTCCTCCTCGGCATCGGGATCTTCGGCGCCGTCCTCGCGGCGCTCGCCTGGTGGCTGGAGGCGGAGACCGGCGACCCGGACGACGCGCCCGACGAGTTCGAGCCCGGGACCGACGACCTGCCGCCGGTCGAGGAGGCCCCCGACCCGGAGATCCCGTCCGCGACGCTCCCGCGGCTGAAGGCGACCGCGGCCGCGTACTTCCGGCTGATGAAGCCGCGCCTGATGTGGCTGCTCTGCCTCGTCGCCGCCGCCGCGATGGCGCTGGCGGGCGGCGTCGGTTTCACGCCGCCCGTCGTGGCGGCGACGCTCGCCGGCGGCGCCCTCTCGATCGGCGCGTCCGGGACGTTCAACCACGTCCTCGAGCGCGACGTCGACAAGCGGATGCAACGCACCAGCGACCGGCCGCTCGCGACGGACCTCGTCCCGGTCTCCCACGCCCTCGCGTTCGGCGGCCTGCTGACGGTCGTCTCGCTCGGGCTGTTCTGGACGGTGAACGCGCTGACGGCCGCCCTCGGCCTCGTCGCGATCCTGTTCTACAGCGTCGTCTACACGCTCGTCCTCAAGCCGAACACGGTCCAGAACACCGTCATCGGCGGCGCGGCCGGCGCGCTCCCCGCGCTCATCGGGTGGGCCGCGGTCACCGGCGAGGTCGGCGGCGGCGGGCTGCTGCTCGCCGCGGTCATCTTCCTGTGGACGCCCGCGCACTTCTACAACCTCGCGCTGGCGTACAAGGACGACTACGAGCGCGGCGGCTTCCCGATGATGCCCGTCGTCCGCGGGGAGACCGCGACGCGCCGGCACATCCTCTGGTACCTCGGCGCGACGCTGATCGCCGCGGTCGCGCTCGCCGCGGCCGCCGACCCGCTCGGCGTCCTGTACGCGGTCGTCGGCGTCGGGGTCGGCGGGCTCTTCCTCTGGATGGTCGTCCGGCTCCACTACGAGCAGACCGAGGGGGCCGCGTTCCGCGCGTTCCACGCCTCGAACGCCTACCTCGGCCTGCTCCTCTTCGCCGTCGTCTTCGACGCGCTGGTCGTCTGACCGCGGCGCTCGCCCGTCGGATCGGACGGGTCGCCGACCCGCCATTTTAATCCGGTCCGCCGCGTACCGCGGCCCATGACACGAGTCGAAGTCGAGTACTGCGTCCCGTGCGGCATGTTGAACCGCGCTCGAGACGTCTCCGAGGCGATCCTCAAGCAGTTCGGCGAGGCCGTCGACGAGGTCGCGCTGGTGACCGGCGACGACGGCGTCTTCGTCGTCCGCGCCGACGACGAGGTCGTCTTCGACAAGACCGAAGACGAGTACGACGTCGACGCCATCGTCCGCGCGGTCAAGCCGCACGTCGGCGCGACGGCGTAACTCCCCTCACCGGACTGCGGGCCCGTCGGTTCCCCTCCCCGAGCGACGGCTATCCACGTTACCACGCCGCAAGCTAATTATTTCTCACCGACAATCGCTCCGACGATGGCCGACTCGTCGGAACGGACGCGGACCGAGACCGCCGCTCCCGCCGAGCGACGGCGGGGAGACGAGCGGCAGCGGTTCCGGAAGCGGCGACGGTTCTAGGGGCGGCGACGGTTCCGCGGGCGGCGAGGGGTGACGCTCCGCCGCGCGCCGGCTCAGTCGGGGTCGAACACCGCCCGCGCGGAGTTCGTCACCACGAGGATGCTGCTCGACGCCATCGCGAGCGCGGCCAACAGCGGGTTGAGGACACCGGACAGCGCCAGCGGGATCGCGACCGCGTTGTAGACGAACGCCCAGCCGAGGTTCTGTTTCAGCCGCCGGTTCGTCCCACGCGTGACGGCGAACAGCTCGGGGACCGCCGAGAGCCGGTCCTCTAAGAGGACGGCGTCGGCCGCGTCCGCGGCGAGGTCCGTCCCCGAGGCGATCGAGACGCCGAGGTCGGCCGCGGCGAGCGCCGGCGCGTCGTTGCTCCCGTCGCCGACCATCGCGACCGAGCTGTCGGCCCCGAGCCGCCTGACCGTCTCGGCTTTGGCCTCCGGGGGAACCTCGGCGAACACCTCGTCGATCGCGGGGTGGTCCGCGAACCGCCTCGCGGCCGCGGGCGCGTCGCCGGTGAGCACGACCACGCGGCGGCCGTCCGCGTCGAGGTCGGCGACCACGTCCTCCCACCCGTCGCGGACCTCGTCGCCGACGGCGAGGACGCCGCGCACGCGCCCGCCCCAGCCGACGTAGACGGGGACGTTCCCGCGGTCGTGGGCGGCGGTCCCCGCCTCGCGCAGCCGGTCCGAGGCCGGCCAGCCGCGCTCGTCGAACAGGTCCGGGTGGCCGACGACCACCTCGTCGCCGTCGACGCGGCCGGCGACCCCGCGGTCGAAGACGTCCACGTCGGTCGCGGCCGCGTCGCCGAGCGCGTCGACTCCGGCGAGTCCGCCCTCCGGCGAGTCCGCCGCGGTCGCGCCGCCGTCGGCCGCCGGTCGCCCGTCGGTCGAGTCGTCCTCCTCGCCCAACACCCCCGCGACGATCGCCTCCGCGACCGGGTGGACCGAGGCGCGCTCGACGGCGGCCGCGCGCTCCCGGACGCGCTCGACCGGGGTGTCAGACTCGGCGGTCGCGTCGAGCAGCCGCATCTCGCCGTCGGTGAGCGTCCCGGTCTTGTCGAGGACGACGGTGTCGATGTCGGCGGCCGCCTCGAACACCGCGTCGGAGACGACGACGATGCCGCGCTCGGCGGCGTCGCGGATCCCGGCGGCGACCGCGAGCGGCGTCGCCAGCCCGAGCGCGCACGGACAGGAGACGATCAGCACCGTCAGCCCGACGAGCGCGGCGTCCACCGGGGCCGACCCGAGCGCCAGGGTCGCGGTCGCCCCGATGGCCGCGACCACGACGACGAGGGGGACGAACACGGTCGCCAGCCGGTCGACGAGCCGTTGGATCCCCGACCGGGAGCTCTGTATCTCCCACAGGAGGCGGACGAGCGTGTCGAGGGTGTTCGCCGCGTCCTCGCCGACCTCGACGACGACGGGCGAGTCGGTGACGACGGTCCCCCCGCGGACCGCGTCCCCCTCGCGCTTCGTGGCCGGCAGCGACTCGCCGGTGACGAGCGCCTCGTCGACCGCGGCGGTCCCCTCGGCGACGGCCCCGTCGAAGGGCACGCGCTCGCCGGGCCGGACGAGGAGGCGGTCGCCGGGGGCCACCTCGTCGGCCGCGACGGTCTCGCCCGCCTCCGTCCGGACGGTGCGGTCCTCGGTCGTCGTCAGGTCGGCGAGCATCCCGGTCGCCCGCCGCTTGATGATCGACTCGTAGTGGTTGCCGGCGGTAACGACCAAGATGACGGCGATGGTCACGTCGAAGTAGAGGTCGGTCCGGCCGACGAACAGCGCGAGCGTGCTGTACGCGTACGAGCTCGTCGCCGCGAGCGACACGAGGAGGTCCATGTTCGGCTGTCGCGCCCGGAGGCTCACGTACGCGCCCCGCAGGATCGGATACCCGGTATAGAACAGCACGATCGAAGAGAACAGCCAGATCTGCGCGAAGAGGTATGTCCCCGAGACGCCGCCGAGGTCGAGGATCGGCTCGTAGCCGAAGTAGGTCGGGTACAGGAAGACGACGTACCACAGCATCGCCATCATCCCGAAGAAGCCGCCGCCGATCAGGAACCGGACGACCGCGTCGTCGTCGTCCGTCTCCGGGTCCGCGCGGTCGCTCGCCGAGTAGCCCGCGACGGAGAGCCGGTCGGGCAGCTCGTCCGGGCTCACGGCGTCGGGGTCGTAGTCGACCCGGATGGTGTCCGTTGCGTAGCTCGCCTCGGCGGCCGCGACCCCCTCCTGGTCGCCGGCCGTCATCTCGAGGAACGACTCGCAGGTCGCGCAGTGCATCCCGTCGACGTGGAGGAACGTCGTCTCGCCGTCGAACTCGTCGGCGGGGGTCGCGTCCGGCCGCCGCTCGTCGAGGTCGTCGAGGTCCTCCACGTCGTCGAGCGAGCGCGCGACCGTCAGGCACCCGCGGCAGCAGAACTCGCCGTCGACGTCGGGCGCGGTGTGCGGGTCGTCCCCCGTCGGGAGGTCACAGAGCGTACAGCCTGTCATTGGTGGTCCGTTCGCGGTCGCGTGGGCGGCCCCCGCGGTTCGGGTCGGTTACGCGTGTTCGGAGTCGGCCGAGTCGCCGGCGAACCCCGGGAGGCTCCCGCCGGTCGCGATCCGGAGGCTCCCCCAGATGAGGAGCACGTTCACCAGCGTGACGAGCACGACGAACTCCGCCCGATCGGCGATGAACACCACCGCGGGGATCAGTCCGCCGAGCACGAGGAGCACGGCCCGTTGTAACGAGAAGTCCATGTCGTAGTCAAGCGCTCGCCGGAAATATATAACACCCGTGTTTTCATGGTGCGAGAACGGATAGATCTTATATGCCTCTCTGTTGTTAAGGCCGTCTATGGGCCAAAGTGAGGCAGTTAACGCTCCGACGGACGACGTCGGCGGTGAGGGAGAGGAGTTCGACCCGATCGGCACGCTCACGCTCATCGGGATCTACTTCGCCATTCTGGTGCTCGCGTGGGTGTACATCTACTTCGTCGAGTTCCTCGGCCGAGACCTCGTCGTGGTGGGGTGATCAGACGTGCACATCCACGCCTACGAGAAGCTCTGGCTGGCGCTGTCCATCGTGCTGATCCTCGCGCTCATCGGCACCGTGACGTACGGCGCCGTCGGCCCGGGAGTGGCGATGGTCGCCGACTCGCAGTCGACGGTCGACCCCGGGGCGCTCGACGAGGACGATCGGTTCTCCGAGCCCCGGGTCGAGCAGGTCGGCGAAAACGAGTACGAGGCGTACGTCGTCGCCTACCAGTTCGGCTTCGAACCCACCCCGATCGTCGTGCCGGCGAACAGCACCGTGACGTTACACATCACCTCTCGCGACGTGATACACGGCTTCGGGGTGGCCGGCACGAGCGCGAACGCGATGGCAGTCCCCGGTGAGGTCTCTGAGATCACGGTCGAGACCGACGAGCCGACCGAGTACGGAATCGTCTGTAACGAGTACTGCGGGGCCGGCCACCACGTCATGGAAGGGAAGATCAACGTCGTGAGCCAGTCCGAGTTCGAGGACCGCGGAGGTGACTCCGAATGAGCGCCGCGATCGAGTCCGAGCCGACGTTCGTCGACAAGTTCCCGGACGAGGCCCGGGTGGTCCGCGCGGCCTTCATGAGTTCTTTCTTCGCCCTGTTGCTCGGCGCGATCTTCGGGATCATCCAGACGCTCCACCGGACCGACGTCGCGCGGATCATCCCCTCGACCGACTACTACACCGTGCTCACCGCGCACGGCGTGTTCATGGTCATCAGCTTCACGATCTTCTTCCTCGTCGGGCTGTTCACCTGGGCGTTGACGCGCAGTCTTGACCGCCCGCTCCTGAACATCAAGATCACCTGGACGTGGTACGGGCTGATGGCGGCCGGCATGACGCTCACCGGGATCTCGATCCTCGCCGGGTTCGTCGACTCCATCGATATGAGCGCGGACGTGTTGTACACCTTCTACGCCCCGCTCCAGGCCCACCCGCTGTTCTACGCCGGGCTCACCGTGTTCATCGTCGGCACGTGGATCGCCGGCGCGGACTGGTTCCGGACGTTCCTCGCGTGGCGGAGCGAGCACCCCGACGAGCGGATCCCGCTGCAGACGTTCATGGTGCTGACGACGATGACGATGTGGTACATCGCCTCGTCCGCCGTCGCCGCCTCCGTCCTGCTGTTCCTGCTCCCGTGGTCGCTCGGCTTCATCGACCAGGTGAACCCGACGCTCACCCGGACGCTGTTCTGGTTCTTCGGCCACCCGGTCGTCTACTTCTGGCTCATGCCGGCGTACATGCTCTGGTACACCGTCTTGCCGAAGATCGCTGGCGGCCGCCTCTTCAGCGACCCGCTGGCGCGGGTCGTGTTCGTGCTGTTCGTCCTCCTCTCGACGCCGGTCGGAATTCACCACCAGTACCTCGACCCGGGGATCGCCGAGGGGTTCAAGTTCATCTCGATGACGAACACGATGTTCCTCCTGTTGCCCAGCCTGCTCACTGCGTTCACCGTGGTCGCGAGCGTCGAGTACGGCGCTCGTCAGCGCGGCGGCACCGGACTGCTGGGCTGGCTCACGAACCTCCCGTGGCGGAAGCCGGAGTTCACCGGCATGATGCTCGCCGGACTCATGTTCGCGGCCGGCGGCTTCTCCGGGATGGTCAACGCCGGGATGAACATCAACTACCTCATCCACAACACGCTGTGGGTGCCCGGCCACTTCCACCTCACCGTCGGGACCGCGGTCGCGCTGACGATGATGGCTGGGACCTACTGGATCTGGCCGCAGATCAGTAACAAGCCGATATTCAGCAGCCAGATCGGACTGTTCCAGGTCGTACTCTGGTTCATCGGCATGGCGCTGATGTCGAACGCGATGCACGCGCAGGGGCTGCTCGGCGTCCCGCGACGCACCGCCGAGCCGGAGTACTCCGGCTTCGACTACCCGACCATGTTCGGCGGCTTCGAGGAGCTCAACATCCAGATCGCGATCGGCGGGACCCTGCTCTTCGTCTCGACGATCCTCTTCCTCGGGAACCTCGCGCTGACGATGGGGAACCCGACGGTGTCCGGGCTCGCGGAGCCGCTCCCCAGTCCGGTCTCCGGCGCGGAGGACGCCCCGAAGGTGCTCGACAACCTCCGCCTGTGGGTCGGCATCGCGCTCACGCTCGTCGTCCTCGCGTACGCGCTCCCGATCGCGGCGATCATCAACCGCGGCGGGCTGCTCGGGCCGGGCGTCGGCACGTACCCGGTGTGGGTCGCGCCGCTGTTCGACGCGCTGGCCGACGCGGCGACGCCGCTCCTCGCCGCCATCACCGACGCGTCCGGATCGCTCCTCGAGGTGGTCAGATGAGCGTCGACATCTCCCGCGGCGGGCTGCTCGTGGCGCTCGCCATCTTCGGAGTGATCATCTACGAGATGCGGACGGTGCTCGACTTCGTCGGCGTCGAGCTGCCGATCATCCCGTACATGGGCGCCGTCTTCGCCCTCGCCGGGCTCTCGATCTGGTACATCACGCTGAAGGGCGGGTGGCGGACCGAACCCGAACCCGACGAGCCGGCGTAACGGCCTCGGCGTCCCGCTCGGCCCGACGGTCGCGGCTCTTCTCTGCGTCCGAGTTCGCTTCGACCGCGGTAGTTATGTTTTCTCGGCACAAGATACCTGTATGAACGGCACGCGCGTGACGGTCCGGTGTCGCGACTGTACGCTCGCGACGGCCCACGAGACCCTCCGCGACGCCCGGGTCGCCCTGAACGACCACGAGTCGTCGACGGACCACCGGGTCGACTGGACCATCGAATCGGTCGATTCGGGCGTCTCGCAGGCCGGCGCCGACGCCGGCGTCTGCGGCCGACCAGAGTGCGCGAACGAGGACTCCCCGCTCGTCGACCCCGCTCCGCCGGCGTCGGACTCGTAGCGCCTCCCGGGGCCGGCGCGACCGTCCGCGTCGCCGCGGAAGCGGTCGCAGCGCGCGCGACGGGGGCCTCGTATATATAGCCTCGCACGGAATACCAGAATATTGGGATTGACAACCAATATTATCTCCGCGGCGGTCGAACGATCGCCCGTACCCATGTCAGCAATCGATATCGAACCCACCGACACGGTCGACGCCCGCGGGGCGGCCTGCCCCGGACCGTTGATGGACCTCATCGGCCGCGTACGGTCGGCGTCCCCGGGGGACGTCGTCCTCCTGTTGAGCGACAGCGACCGGTCGATGACCGACGTCCCGGAGTGGGTCGACGAGACCGACAACGAACTGGTCGCGGTCGACGAGTCGGGCGACGACTACGGCTTCTACGTGGAGGTCGCGTGAGATGACGCACAGGATCGCGATCCTCGGGGGCGGCACGGGCGGCACGGTGCTCGCGAACGACCTCGCCGAGCGGCTCGCGCCCGAGATCGACGCCGGCGACGTCGAGGTCGCGCTGATCAACGACGACCCGGACCACGTGTACAAGCCCGTGTGGCTGTACGTCGCGTTCGGGCAGCGCGAGCCCGCGGACGGGCGTCGGCCGCTCGACGAACTGGTCGACGACCGGGTCGACCTCGTGATCGACCGGGTGACCGAGATCGACACGGACGACAAGGCGCTCGGGCTCCGCGACGCCGGCGGCCCCCTCGCCTACGACCACCTCGTCGTGGCGACCGGCTCGACGCTCGCCGCCGACGAGGTGTCGGGGCTCAGCGAGGGGAGCCACGACTACTACTCCGAGTCCGGCGCGCTGGCGCTCAGGGACGAACTGCTCTCGATGACGGAGGGCCACCTCGTGCTCAGCGTCGTCGGGACGCCGCACATGTGCCCCGCCGCGCCGCTGGAGTTCGTGTTCATGGCCGACGACTGGCTCCGCGAGCGCGGGCTCCGCGAGGACGTCGACATCACCTACACGTACCCGATCAACCGCGTCCACGGCAACCCCCACATCGCCGAGTGGGCGGAGCCGATCATGAGCGACCGCGACATCGGGGTCGAGACGTTCTTCAACGCCGACTCGGTCGACCCGGACGCGAAGACGCTCACCTCGATGGAGGGGACGGAGATCGACTACGACCTGCTGGCGGCGATCCCGCCGCACCGCGGCGTCGACGTGGTCGAGGAGGCCGGGCTCGGCGACCGCGGCTGGGTCGACGTCGACAAGCACACCCTGGCGGCCGAGCGCGCCGAGGACGTGTACGCGCTCGGCGACGCCGCGACGACCGGCGTCCCGAAGGCGGGCAGCGTCGCGCACTACCAGGCCGGCGTCGTGGCGCAGCGGCTCGCGAGCGAGGTCCGCGACCGCCCCGCGACCGCGACCTACGACGGGAAGACGCTCTGCTTCATCGAGACCGGCACGGACGCCGCCTCGTTCGTCGAGTTCGACTACGAGAGTCCGCCGTCGCCCGCGCCGCCCTCGGAGAAGCTCCACTGGTCGAAGCTGGCGTACAACGAGTCCTACTGGCTCACCGCACGGGGGTTGCTCTGAGATGTCGGGCGACGACGCGGCCGCGGGCGAGCCCGAGGCCGACGGCGCGGGAGCCGAGGCTTCGAGCGACGCCCGGCCCGACGAGTTCGACCGCGACGACCTCGAAGCGGTCGTCGCAGAGAACCCGGAGGCGGTCGCCGCCTTCGTCGATCGGCTCGACGCGGTCAACGAGCTGCTCGACGTGATCTCGCTCGGCGAGAGCGCGCTCACCGACGAGATGGCCGTCGAGCTCGCCGGCACCGCCTCCACGCTCGCGGAGTCGGCGGACGGCATCGCGACCGACGAGACGGTTCGGCTCGCCGCCTCGGTCGGCGAGAACGGTGACGAGCTCCGCGAGGCGATGGAGACGCTCGTCGAGCTCCAGCGGAGCGGCACGCTCGACGAGCTCGCGGAGCTGGGCGGCGTCGGCTCGCTCGCGGCCGCGGCGCTCGACGACGAGATGGTCCGCTCGCTCGCCGCAACCGGCTCGTCGCTGGGCGAGGTGGCCGACACCGCCGCGGACGACGACACCCGCGAGGGGCTGACGACGCTGCTCCAGGGCGTCGGCGCGGCCCAGCGGAGCGAGCCGCAGCCGGTCGGCGCGGTCGGGCTCGCGCGCAGCGTCCGCGACCCCGAGGTCAAGCACGGGCTCGGTTACCTGCTCACGGTCGCCAAGGCCATTGGTCGCGAACGCGGCGCGGCCGCCGAGGAGTGAGGTCGGCGGCCGGTCCGCGGCCCGGCTCGGGACGCTCCGGCGACGCGAGTGCTTATCAGTCTTCGGCGACAATAGTGCGTATGACAGCCAATACTACTTCGGAGGGCGCGGACGGCTCCGACGCCCCGAGCGGCGAGGACGCGGCGGCGGCGCGGCCGACGTCCCTGGCCGACGAAGACGACCTGGACGCCTTCCTCGCCGACGCGGACGCCGCGCTCGTTGAGTTCTACACCGACGGCTGCGGCATCTGCGCGAGCATGGAGCCGGTGATCGGGAACGTCGCCCGCGGCGTCGAGGCCGACTTGGCCGTCGGGCTGGTGAACCCCCGCGACGACCCGCCCTTAGTCGAGCGGTTCGACGTGCGGAGCGTCCCGCTGTTCGTCCTCTTCGTCGACGGCGAGCCCGTCGCGCGGCGCGCTGAGGGGTTCATTCCGGGCGAGGACCTCGCGGCGTGGGTCGACGAACACGCGGCGTAACGCGGCCCCGCTCCCGCGGTGAACCGTCACCGATTACGGTCGGCGTTCGGACCGACGGAACCCTTTTGAGCCGCACCGGCCTACTCAGAGCCAGTATGGGACTGGGCTCGGACATGTACCGACAGCAGATCCTCGACCACTACAAGAACCCGCGCAACTACGGGGAACTCGAGGATCCGGACTTCACGCACGTCGGCGAGAACCCCTCCTGCGGGGACACCATCCAGATGGAGGTCCGACTCGACGACGCCGGCGAGACCGTCGAGGCGGTGCGGTTCACCGGCGACGGCTGCGCCATCTCGATGGCCTCCGCGAGCATGCTCTCCGAGCGGCTCCACGGGATGGCCGTCGACGAGCTCGACGCGCTCGACACCGACGACGTCACCGAGATGCTCGGGGTCGACATCTCGCCGATGCGCGTGAAGTGCGCGGTGCTGGGGCGACAGGTCGCACAGGACGGCGCGAAGATCCACCGCGGCGAGCTCGATCCGGACGAGGACCGCACGGTCACCGAGGAGTAGTCGCTCGGCTCTCGTTGCGGCCGGCTCGCACGCCCGTCCCGAGCCCACCGGACTTTTGCCCGCGAACCACGTTCGTCCGCCCATGAGCGACGGCTTCGACAAGGAGGCGGAACGAGAGAAGCTCCGCGAGAAGTACGCGGACGACGAGCAGAAGCGCGAGCACACACAGCGGATGTCCGAGCTCCTCCTGAAGGGCGCGACGATGACGAACCGCCACTGCGAGGAGTGCGGCGACCCCATCTTCCGCCACGACGGCCGCGAGTTCTGCCCCACCTGCGGGAGCGCGGCGGGCGGCGACGTGGGATCGGGGTCGACCGGCGCGGAGGCGGCCGGTGCGGACGAGGCCGCGGACGCCGCGGCCCCGACCGCGGAGAGCGGCGTCGACGCCGCGGCCGAGAACGGAGTCGCCGGTTCCGGGACGGCCGACTCCGGAGCGGCCGAAGGTCGGCAGCCGGAGTCGCCGCCGTCGGCGACCGTACCGCCCCGGGGCTCGTCGCCGCAGGAGCCGCGGTCGCCGCAGGAGTCGCCTCCGCAGGCGTCGGATTCGACGCGCGACTCCGCCCCGCAGCGGTCCGGGCGCGAGGCCGCCGAGTCCCCACAGTCGAACCCGTCGCGGTCGGCGACCGACGCCGACGGCCTCGGAGCCGCCCGCGCGTCGCTGACGCGCACGCTGACGCGGTTCGCCCGCGCGGCCGAGGAAACCGACGACCCCCGGCGCGCCCGCGACCACCTCGAAGCGGCCCGCGAAGCGGCCGAGGCCCTCGCGGCGCTGGACTGATACCACGTAGTCGTCCGGTTTCGCGCGGTGGCGGTATCAGCGTCCTCGCTGTCTATTCATGACCCGCTGCGAGCGGATCGGCGGTGAACAACGCCAAAACCCCAGTCGCGAGGCCCGCCCCGCACAGTGCCTCGCGCCTCCCCAGCCTCGTCGGCCTCCCCCCGGTCGGCCGACTCCAGCGAGAATCGAAGATTCGCTGGCAGCCGGCGCGTAGCGCCGGCGACCCCGCGCGTGCTTCTCACGCCCTTCGGGCGTTCGAAGGCACGCGCCACGGCAGTTCTCCTCGTGAAATAGACCGCCGTTATCGCCCGCTCTCGACGGCGACGCGCATGTCCTTCGCCAGCCGCTCGGCGCGGTCGGCGTCGGCGGACTCGGCGTAGATCCGGATCTTCGGCTCGGTGCCCGACGGGCGGACGAGCACCCACGCGTCGCCGTAGTCGAGCCGGTAGCCGTCGGTCGTGTTCGGCTCCGCGTCGGCGGTCTCGACGTAGGCGCGGGCGGCCGAGAGCAGCTCGTCGCGCTCGTCGTCGTCCTCGTACTCGACGTTCACCCGCACGAAGTGGTAGTCGCTGTACGGGGCGACGATCTCGCTGACCGGGGCGCCGTCCGCGGCCGCGAGCAGTTCGAGGAACCGCGCGCCGATGTACGCGCCGTCCCGGGAGAGCCGGTACGGCGGGAAGAACACCCCGCCGTTCCCCTCGCCCGCGACGGGGACGTTCGTCCCCGCCTCGTGGAGCTCGCGCGTCCGGGTGATGATGTTCGTCGCGCCGATGGGCGTGAGCTCGAGGTCGGCGTCGTTGGCGGCGCAGACGTCGACGAGCCGCTGGGAGACGTTGACCGCGCTGACGACGGCGTCGTCCGGCTCGAGGCAGGCGTCCGCCAGCGCCGCGAAGGAGGTGTCGCCGTCGACGAAGGCCCCCTCCTCGTCGACGAAGACGGCCCGGTCCGCGTCGCCGTCGTGCGCGATCCCCACGTCGGCGTCGGAGGTCGCGACCAGCCGCGAGAGGTCCGCGAGGTTCTCGGGGACCGGCTCGGAGTCGCGGCCGGGGAAGTGGCCGTCGGGCGTCGCGTTCACGGTCAGCACCTCGCAGCCGAGCTCGCGGTAGATCCGCGGCGAGGCCACCGAGGCCGCGCCGTGGCCGGGGTCGACCGCGACCGTGAGGTCCGCGTCCGCGACCGCCTCGCGGTCGACGGCGGCGGTCAGCTGGTCGACGTAGTCGTCGACGGCCCCCTCGATCGGCGTCGTCGCACCGGCCGACCGCCAGTCGGCGTGGTCGTACTCGTCGTCGAGGACGCGGCGCTCGATCCGCTCTAGCACGTCGACGGAGAGCTCCACGCCGTCGTCGCCGACGAGCTTGATCCCGTTGAACTCGGGCGGGTTGTGGGACGCGGTGACGAGGACGGCCGGGACCTCGGCCGCCTCGCAGTAGCTGCCGACCGCCGGGGTGGGGACGACCCCGAGGCGGTCGACGTCGCAGCCGACCGCGGCGAGCCCGCTCGCGGCCGCGTTCGCGAACAGCTCGCCGGTCGTTCGCGTGTCGCGGGCGACGGCGACGCGGTCGGCGTCCCACACCGTCCCGGCCGCCTTCGCGATGTCGAGGACGAGCGCGGGCGTGAGGTACCGCAGCGCGACCCCGCGAATACCGCTCGATCCGAACAGCTCCATGCGAGGCCATGCGCCGGCCGAGGGGAAATCGGTTCCGAACCGCCGCTGCCGCGGCGTCCGCCGAACGCGGCGAGTCCGGTGCTCGCCCGCCGCGACGACGCGTGCGGTTCATGCCGGTGGCGTCCGTTCGTCCCGTATGGACTTCACGCGACGCGACGCGCTCGCCGGGAGCGCGCTCGCCCTGTCAGTCGCCGCGGCTGGCTGTCTCGACTTCGCGGCGGGCGACGGGCCGCAGGGCCCCGAGGGGACGCCCGCGACGCTGACCTGCGACGACGACGCGTTCGTTCGCCTCGACCAGCCGTTCGAGGCGCCGGTCGCCGGCACGCCGGTCGAGACGGACCGGACCTCGTTGGAGCTCGCCGTCGAGGGGACCGCCGAGACGTACGGCCAGTCGCTCCGGCTCGTCCTCCGGAACACCGGCGACGCCCCGGCGGTCACCCTCGGCGAGCCCGCGTACTCGATCCAGCGCGAGACCGAGTCGGGCTGGCTGGACGTCCGCGGCTCGACTACCGGCGAGGCGGTCGAGCTACCCCGAAGCGAGTCGTCGCTCGACACGAGCACGGCGTACTCGTGGGACCTCACGCTGACGGAGCGCGGCCTCGCGGAGGCGGTCGACGGGGTCGACCTCGACGTCTGTCCCCCGCTCGGGGCGGGGCCCCACCGCTTCGTCTACTGGGGGCTCGTCGACGGGCCGCCGGTCGGCGTCGAGTTCGAACTGATCGGGTGAAAGCGCCAGCGCCCGTCGTGGGCTCCGGTCAGAAGGACTGCCAGTCGGACGGTTGCCCGACGCGACCGCGGACGCGGAACTCCCGCGCGTCGTCTTCGACGCGCGTCTCGACGACGACCTCGAACGGCTCGTGGAGCGTGTGGACGACCTGCTCGTCGTGGGCGGTCGAGCCGACGACGCCGACGAACGGCCACCCCTCGCCGGAGGTCTGCGAGGTCATCACCCGCGTGAACCGGTAGATACGCTCCGGGTCCCAGTACATCAACAGCTGGGAGAGCGAGTAGATCCCGACGGCGCGGTCGCGGCCAGCGGAGGACTCCACGACGTCGGTGAACTTGATCCCGATGTCGGTGAGGTTGCCCGCGCTGGCGACGTACTTCGTCGTGGGCGTGTCGTCGCGCTTGTCGCCCTGCTCGTGGGTGACGCAGTCGATGACGACCACGTCGTCGCCGTCCGCCTCCGTCAGCTCCTCGTAGTCGCCGCGGACCTTCTCCGCGGTCCGTCCCGTCGATATCACGACGGGCCCGTCGGACCACGACGCGAGCAGCTTGTTGAACAGGTCGTACTTCCCGCTCATCGGCGGACCGCTGATGAGGACGCTGCCGGCACCGCGGACAGCGTCGGGAAGCACAGTCATTTGATGAACGTGAGAGAGTGTTCGGTAAAACCCTTCCGAGGGATCACTTTCGGAGCATCGAGGGGATGTCGAGCGAGGACGGCGGGCCCTCTCGCGGCTCGTCGGTGAGTGTCAGTTCACGTATCGCACCGGGGAGCGCGGCGGAGACCGGCGCCTCGCGCGGCGCTCCCGCGCCGTCGACGAGCGACTCCCAGACGTCCTCGTCGTCTGGGTCGTCCTCCTCCGCTCTCGCCTCCAGCGCCTTCGTCCGCCCCTCGTCGTACGCCAGCTCCACGATGCTCCGGTCGTAGCTGCCCGGGAACGCCGCCAGCACCCGGTCTAACTCCTCCGGGCGGGGGCTGTCCATCCCGGCTGCGACGCCGAGCGCGAACGCGCGCTCGATCGCCTCTTCGCGGGAGATGTCGTCCCACTCCGTGCCGAACGTGCGATCGTACATCAGTGGGTCACCGTCGCCGCCGGGCCGACGCGGAGCCCGCCGTCGGTGAACTCCACGTCTTGGATGTCCGTGTCGACGTCTGTCCCCCGCATCTTCAGCACCTGGACCCCGCGACGCATCCCTTCGTCTTCGAGGTAGTTGTGCATGAAGACGACCCCGTGGGCGAGGTAGTGCTCCTCGGAGTAGGCGCTCGGGTCGGTCATCTCGGAGATCAGGAGCGTGGTGGCGTCGGTCCGCTTCAGCGAGGAGAGCAGCTGGATCATCGTGTCCTCGTCGTCGTCCAAGAGGAACCGCAACAGCATCGTCGAGTCGAAGACGACGCGGTCGATGTCGCGGGAGTTGATGAACCCGGTGAGCCGGTTGGTGACGCCGGACCGGTCGCGGCGGTCGCCGGGCAGGCCGAAGAAGCGCCGGCCGTCCGACGAGAAGGAGTCGAGGAAGGTGACGCGGTCGGAGTCGAGCGCGCGGTCGAACCCGAAGTCGTAGCCGCTCATGTCCTCGCGGATCCCCGCCTTCGTCTCGTGCATGCTGATGTACAGGACGTCCTCGCCGTTGCGGGCTCCCTGGGCCGCGAACTGCGAACAGAACGTCGTTTTACCGCTCCCGGGCGGACCGCTCACCACGTAGAGACGCTCCCCGGGGAACCCACCGTCGACGACATCGTCGAACCCCGGAACGCCGCTTGAGACGCGCATACGTAAGGACCCGTTGGGCGGCTGATAAGCGTTGGCTCCCGGTTCTCACGGGTGAGAACCGATCGCCGAACGACGCCGACGCGGTCGCCCGACCGTCGGTCGATCCTCTCGTTACGCTTCCGCGGCGTCGACGTCGTCGACGTCGGCGGCGAGCGCGTCGTCGACGTCCGGCGAGACCCACACGACGAACCGGTCGTCGGACTTGACGATCCCGCGGACGCCCTCGTCCTCGACGGTCGTGCTCTGGTCGACGTCCTCCGGCGAGACGTCGCGGACCTGGAACACCTCGTCGACCATCCAGCCGACGGTCCCGCCCTCGTCGATCTCGTCGTCGTCGAACACGACGATCCGCTCGCGCGGGCCGTCCTCGTCGATGTCGTACAGCGTCTTCGGGTCGACGATCGTCGTCGTCCGGCCCCGGAGGTCCATCACGCCCTCGACGTGGTCCGGCGAGTTGGGGATCCGCGTGAGTTCGCCAGCGTCGACGATCTCGTCGATGACGCCGATGTCAAGACAGTACGTCCCGTCGCCCAGGCCGAACTCCAACACCTTGGTCGGCTCGGCTTCCGCCTCTGTGGCTGCCATACCTCTGCTGCGGTCAACTGACAAATAATCGTGTCCCCTGAATTATCAGGGGTGATTCCTGGGTCCGTGGATTTATGCTGATTCTGGGCGCGCTCTGGTACATGAGCAGGACGACGGATCGGCGCGGCGGTCGGGACGGGTCGCCGCGGGTTGTGGTCGTCGACGACTCCCCGTTCATGCGGGGACTGATAAGCGACCTCTTGAGCGACGCCGGGGTCGCGGTCGTCGGCGAGGCGGGGGACGGAGAAGAGGCGCTCTCGGTGGTGGCCGAGACGCGCCCCGACGTCGTGACGATGGACGTCGAGATGCCCGGAATGGGCGGGCTCGAAGCCGTCGAGCGACTGATGGAGGAGACGCCGACGCCGGTGTTGATGCTGTCCGCGCACACGGACGAGGGCGCGGAGGTCACGTTCGAGGCGCTGGACCGCGGGGCGGTCGACTTCTTCGCGAAGCCCGGCGGCGAGGTGTCGACGGGCGTCTCGCGGGAGTCCGACCGGCTCGTCGAGGCGGTGCGCTCGGTCGCGGACGCCGACCTCGACGCCGCGACCCGCGAGCGAGACGACCCGAGCGCCCCGGCGGGGCGCTCGCCCGACGCCGGGACCGACGCGGACGCGGCCGACGTCGACGGGCCGCTGACCGTGGTGATCGCGGCCTCGACCGGCGGGCCGAACGCCGTCGAGCGCGTGCTGTCGGCGCTCCCGATGGCGGACTGCCGCGTGGTGATCGTCCAGCACATGCCGGAGGCGTTCACCTCGCGGTTCGCGGACCGGCTCGACGCCGCCTCCGCGTACGACGTGCGGGAGGCCAGCGACGGCGCGCGGATCGGGGCCGGCGAGGCGCTGGTCGCCCGCGGCGGCAGCCACACGCTCGTCGACAGCTACCGCTCGGGGCGGCTCCGGGTGAAGCTCGACGAGGACGACGACTCGCACACGGTCACCCCCGCGGCGGACGTGACGATGCGCTCCGCGGCCGAGGTGGTCGACGACCCGCTCGTCGGCGTCGTGCTGACCGGGATGGGCTCGGACGCCGCCGAGGGCATCCGCGCGATGGCCGACGTCGGGGCGCGGACGCTGGCGCAGAGCGAGGACACCTGCGTCATCTACGGCATGCCGAAGCGCGCGGTCGAGACGGGGGGGGTCGACGCGGTGTACGACCTCGACGACGTCGCCGGCGCGATCGTGGGGGGTGATGCCTGATGGACTCCCACCGCGCCGCGTTCGTCGCCGAGGCCGAAGACGGGATCACCGACCTCAACAACGCCCTGCTCGCGCTCGAGGCGGACCCCGAGGACGCCGAGGCGATGGACGACGTGTTCCGCGTCGCCCACACCCTGAAGGGGAACGCCGCGGCGATGGGGTACGAGGACGTCTCCGACTTCGGGCACGCCCTCGAGGACCTGCTCGACGCGGTCCGGCAGGGCGACCGCGAGGTGACGCCCGAGCTGATGGACCTCCTCTTCGAGGGGGTCGACGCCGTCGAGGCGATGGTCTCGGAGATCGCTGACACCGGCGACGTGTCGACCGACCCCTCCGACCTCGAGTCGCGCCTGCGGGAGATGGAGGAGCACGGCACCGTCGGCGGCGACGCCGACGGGGACGACGCCGGAGCCGACGACTCGGCCGACCCGGAGGCCGCCGCCGAAGACGACGCCGACGACGGAGCCGAGTCCGACGCAGACGAGGAGGTTCCGGACGTCTCGGTGCCGGAGCCGCCCGCGGCCGCGGCGGACCTCCCGGACCCGGTCGCGTACGCTGACGTGACGATCGGGGACGCCCAGATGCCGGGCGTCGACGCCGCGCTCGTCCTCCAGGCGCTCGACGAGCAGTTCGACGGGCACGTCACCGACCCCGCGCCCGAGGCGCTGGAGGACGGCGAGTACGACGAGTCGTTCGACGCCTTCGTCGGCGGCGACGACCCCGAGGTCGTCGCCGAGGGGCTCCGAGCCCTCACGCAGGTCGAGGCCGCCACCGCGGTCGCGGTCGGCGGCGACGACGCGACTGAATCGGCCGATTCGGACGCCGAATCCGCCGACGCAGACGCAGAAGCGGAAGCCCTCGAGCCCGCCGACGCCGATTCGGTCGAGGACGACGCCGAAGACGCGCCGGAGCCCGCCGCGACTGACGCGGACGAGGAGACCGAGCCGTCCGACGACGGCGGCGACGCAGAGCAGTCCGACGACGCCGAGTCGCCGTCGGACGACTCCGGGTCCTCGGGCGGGTCCGACTCGAAGTCCGGCGACGAGATCAAGTCGATCCGGGTCGACGTCGACCAGGTCGACGAGCTGTACGGGCTCGTCGAGCAGCTGGTGACGAGCCGGATCAAGCTCCGCCGCGAGATCGAGGGGACCGACGCCGAGTCGGACGCCTTAGACGAGCTCGACAAGCTCGCCTCCAGCCTCCAGGACACGGCGATGGACATGCGGCTCATCCCGTTCTCGCAGGTGTCCGACTCGTTCCCGCGGCTCGTGCGCGACATCTCGCGGGACCTCGACAAGCGGATCGACTTCGAGATCGAGGGCGACGACGTCGAGCTGGACCGCACGATCCTCACGGAGATGCGCGACCCGCTCGTCCACGTCCTGCGGAACGCGGTCGACCACGGGATCGAGTCGCCCGCGGAGCGCGAGGCGGCCGGGAAGGACCCGACCGGCCACGTGTCGCTCACGGCGGAGCGCGAGCGCGACCACGTGATCATCGAGGTGTCGGACGACGGCGGCGGGCTCGACCCCGACCAGCTCCGCGAGAAGGCGGTCGACGAGGACGTCAAGAGCCGCGAGGCGGTCGAGGCGATGGAGGACGACGAGGTGTACGACCTCGTCTTCCACCCCGGCTTCTCCACCGCGGAGGAGGTCACCGACGTCTCCGGCCGCGGCGTCGGGATGGACGTGGTCCGGACGACCGCGCGCGACCTCGACGGCTCCGTCTCGATCGAGAGCGAGCCCGGCGAGGGGAGCACGGTCCGGTTCCGGCTCCCGGTCACCGTCGCGATCGTGAAGGTGATGTTCGTCGACGTGGGCGGCACGGAGTACGGCATCCCGATCAAGTCGATCGCGGAGGTCGCCCGCGCCGACGACGTCGAGGAGGTCCACGGCGACGAGGTCGTCAGGCACGAGGACGACCTCTACCCGGTCGTCCGGCTGAACGAGCGCCTCGGCGAGATCGACCCGACCGCGGCGGAGCCGCCGACCGAGACGCCCGCCGCCGACGGCGGCGTCGCGGCCGACGAGCCCGGCGACGACGGGTTCGTCCCGGCAGATCCGACGGCGACCGACGGCTCAGGCGAGGGGCAGACCGACGCCGGAATGCTCGTCCGCATCCGCGAGGAGACGCGGCAGGTCGCGCTCCACTGCGACGCGGTGTTAGACCAGGAGGAGGTCGTCGTCAAACCCCTCGACGGGCCGCTCTCGGGGACGCCGGGCCTCAGCGGCACGGCGGTCCTCGGTGACGGGGACGTCGTGGCCGTGCTCGACGTGGTGAGCCTATGAGCCGCCGGAGAGACGACGCCGAGACGGCGTTCGAAGGCGTCCTCCGACAGATCGACGACACGGTGCCGTTCGAGCCGGGGTACTACAACGAGTCGTACCTCGACCGCCGGATCACCGCGCGGATGCGCCGGCGCGACACCGAGTCGCACGCCGAGTACGAGCGCATCCTCCGCGAGGACGCCGACGAGCGGCAGGCGCTGATGGACGCGCTCACGATCAACGTGACCGAGTTCTTCCGGAACCCGGAGATGTGGGACGTCCTCCGCGACGTGTTGCGCGAGCGGACCGCGAACCAGCGGCGCGTCCGCGTCTGGTCCGCGCCCTCGGCCGACGGCCGGGAGCCGTACTCCGTCGCGATGCTGGCCTGCGACGACCCGGATATCGACGAGTCGCGCGTCGAGGTTCTCGGCTCCGACATCAGCGAGGAGGCGCTCGAGAACGCCCGCGAGGGCGTCTACCACACGACGCGCACGACGGACATCGCCGAGGAGCTGGAGCCGCTCTCCGACCCCGACGCGTACGTCGAGCGCGACGAGGACACGTTCCGGGTGCGCCCGGCGGTCCAGCGGCTCGTCGACTTCGAGACGCACGACCTGATCCGCGACGGCGCTCGCGACCCGTTCGACGTGGTGTTGTGCCGGAATCTGCTGATCTACATCGACGTCGACCACAAGGCCGCGCTGTTCGACACGCTGGAGGCGTCGCTGGCGGATGACGGCGTCCTCGTGTTGGGGATGACTGAGAGCGTCCCCCCGGACCGGAGCGACCGCTACGAACCGATCGACAAGCGGCGGCGGGTGTTCGGGAGGCGCTGATGTCGCTGTACCAGCACGCCCGGGACGGGAACGCGGAGCGCCTCCGGGACGCGCTCGGTAGCGACAGCGCGGCCGTCAGGCGGCGCGCGGCGGAGTTCCTCGGCGAGGTCGGCGAGGAGAGCGACCAGGCGACCGTCGAGGGGCTGCTCCGCACCGCGACCACCGACGACGACCCCGAGGTCCGGGGCGCGGCGGTCGACGCGCTCGACGCGCTCGGCGAGGGGGCGCTCCAGCAGCTCCTCGAGGAGCTCACCGGCGGCGGTAGCGACGCGGAGGCCGAGTGGGTGACCGCGCGCAAGTTCGCGCGCGCCCTCGAGGCCGACCGCCCGGAGCTCCGGATGGCGGCGGCGAACGCGCTCGGGCGGCTCGACGACGCGAGCGGCCTCCAGCCGCTGGTCGGGGCGCTCGACGACGAGGACCCCCGCGTCCGGCTCCGCGCGGCGCAGGCCTGCGGGACCTTCGCCGACGCGCGGGCGGTCCCCGGCCTCCGCGAGCGGCTGGAGGACGAGGAGCCGCGCGTCCGCCGGGCCGCGGCCAACGCGCTGGGGGCGATCGGCACCGACGAGGCGCTGTCCCCGCTGCTGGAGCTGCTCGACGACGGCGACGAGTCGATCCGCCGGATCGCGGCGGGCGCGCTCGGCAAGGCGAGCACGCCGGAGCCGGTCGAGCCGCTCGCCCGCGCGCTCGGCGACGAGAGCGCGGTCGTGCGCAACGCGGCGGTGTACTCGGTGATCGAACTCCTCTCGAACGTGCCGACGCAGCAGAGCCACGCGGTCCGCGACCAGGTGGTCTCGGAGCTGAAGGCGGCCGACGACGCGACCGTCGTCGAGCCGCTCGTCGAGATCCTCGCCGACGGTCAGCAGTCGCGCCAGCGGCGGAACGCGGCGTGGATCCTCGGCCGCGTGGCGGACCCGGACACGTCGACCGCCGTGGAGGCGCTGGCGGACGCGCTCGCGGACGAGGACCCGCAGACCGCGCAGTTCGCGGCCACGAGCCTCAAGAGCCTCGGCGGGCCGGTCGTCGAGGACCGCCTGCTCGACAAGCTCGGCCCGGAACACCCGGAGGACGCCCGCGCGAAGGCGGTGTTCGTCCTCGGACAGATCGGCGGGCAGGAGACGCTCAACCGCTTGGAAGAGTACGCCGACGACGACAGTCAGGCCGTCAGGAAGCGCGTGTTCTCGGCGGTCTCGAAGCTCCGCGCGGGGGGTCCCTAAATGGCGCAGCAGGGCGACGAGTACAAGATCACCGACACGCAGGCGAAGTTCGCGGTCGCGGTCCGCGAGGGGCGCAAGGTGAGCGACGTCTCGTGGACGCCGGGGCGCGTCCTCCTCTCGAACCGGCGGCTGATCCTGGCCGGCAACGACGGGAAGCGGACCGTTCCGCTTTCGAAGCTGGAGCGGCTCGGCGGCCGCCACGACGCGAACCAGTCGGTCGCGCGCGTCTCCAACTACGTGAGCTTCGACCTGGGCGAGCAGGTGCTGCTCGTCGCCGCCTCGGACCACGAGCCGTTCGAGCGCGACGTCTACCGCGCGCTGCTCGACCAGAAGACGGTGATGGCGAAACACCCCGCCATCGAGGGCGGCGTCGTCCAGGACACCGAGTGGGAGCAGGCCCGCGTGAAGATCGACGACAACGGGCTCAACGCCGCCTTGGAGCGCGGCGCGTTCGTGAAGTTCGACCTCGACGACATCAGCGGGCTCGACGCGGCGAAGCGCACGGTGAACGGCGAGAAGAAGCCCGTCATCGAGGTGTCGCACACCGACGACGAGGGGACGAGCATCGAGACCCACGTCGCGGGCGACCCGAACCGGATGCGGTTCGTCGAGTCGTGGCTCCGCAAGGGCGAAGAGCGGAGTTCGACCAACGTCGACCTCTCCAGCCGCGACCGCGAGGTGCTGATGGCGCTGTACTCGGGGGTCTCGCCGTTCGAGATCCCCTCGTTCCTCGGGATGGACGTCGACGACGTCGAGGAGACGTTCGAGCGGCTGGTCGAGCTCGAGGTCGTCGAGGAGGTGCGGATCCGCCGCGAGGTCGCGCTCAACTCCCGCGGTCGCAACATCGCCAGCGAGGCGATGAACGAGCAGTAGCGGCGCGCCCGTCGCCCCGCACTCCAGACCGCCCCTTCTCGTCGCGTCGAATCACGCTTAAGTCGGTGCCGCGTCGAGTCGGTCCATGAGCTACGAGGCGGTGCTCTTCGACCTCGACAACACGCTGTACCCGTACGCCCCGTGTAACGAGGCGGGCAAGCGGGCCGCGCTCGACGCCCTCCGCGAGCGCGGGTACGACCTCGACCGCGCGGCGTTCGACGACCTGTACGAGGCCGGTCGGCGGGCGACCAAGCGCGAGACGCGCACCACCGCCGCCTCCCACGACCGCCACGTCTACTTCAAGCGCGGGCTGTCCCGCTCCGTCGGCACGTCCGACCCCGCGAGCGCGCTGGCGGCCGGCGACGCCTACTGGAACGGCTACCTCGGGGCGATGTCGCTGTGCGACGGCGTCGAGGCGGTCTTCGACGCCCTCGACGCGGCGGGAACCGACGTCGCGGTCGTGACGAACCTCACGACGCGGGTCCAGCTGCGGAAGCTCGTGCGCCTCGGGGTCGACGACCGGATCGACCTGCTCGTCACGTCAGAGGAGGTGGGCCGCGAGAAGCCGAGCGCGCTCCCGTTCACGAGCGCCCTCGCCGCGTTCGACTGCTCCCCGAGCGAGGCGCTCGCCGTCGGCGACAACGTCGAGACGGACGTGGCCGGCGCGAACGCCCTCGGGATCGACTCGGCGCTGTTCGTCGCCGACGGCGACGCGCCCCCGGAGGCGGACCTGACCGCGGGGCAGCGCCCGGACCACCGCCTCGACGCGCTCGCCGACCTGACGGGGGTGGCGACGTGACCCGCGACGGCTCCGACGCGGGCGCCGATCCGGAGGCGAACCCCGACCTCCTGCGTGAGGCGCGGGCGGCGGTCGTCGAACACGCGCCGGCGCTCGCCGAGCTGACGCCCGGGCGGACCGGCAACCTGAGCGTCCGCGACGGCGACCGGGTGGCGGTCACGCCCACCGGCGTCCCCTACGACTCCTTCGACGCGGCGGACGTGCCGGTGGTGTCGCTGGACGGTGAGCGGCTCGCCGGCCGCATGGCGCCGTCGAGCGAGGTGCCGATGCACACGGGCATCTACGGGCACGACCGGCCGGGAGCGATCGTCCACACGCACTCGCCGTGGGCGACGACGATGGCGACGCTCGGCCGGAAGCTCCCGCCGGTCCACTACATGATCGCCGCGGTCGGCCGGGAGGTCCCCCTCGCCGACTACGCCCCGTACGGGACCGAGGAGCTGGCCGCGAACGTCGTCGCCGCGATGGCCGAGGCCGGCTCCGACGCCGCGATCCTCGCGAACCACGGCCTCGTCGTCACCGGGCCGGACGTCGAGACGGCGGTCGAGAACACCCGCCACGTCGAGGACATCTGCCGGCTCTACCTGCGCGCGTCGGCCGTCGGCGAGCCGCACGTCCTCACCGACGAGCAGATGGCGACGGTCGAGGAGCGGTTCGAGAGCTACGGCCAGCAGCCGAACGCGGAGTAGCGCAGGCCGCCGACAGTCGGCCGGTTTTATAAATACACGGGCGGCTACCGGATCGATATGACAGACACGGAGCCGGCACCGGCGGTCGGCGACACCGCCGAGTCGATCGCGACGATGGAGATCCGCGGGGCGGCGACCATCGCCTCCGCGGCCGCCGAGGCGCTCGCCGAGCAGGCGGAGGCGGCGGCCGAGGCGGACGCGACCGCGACCGACCCCGCGGCGTTCCGCGCCTCGATGCGCGCCGCGGCCCGGACCCTCCGCGAGACGCGCCCGACGGCGGTGTCCCTGCCGAACGCGCTCCGATACGTGCTCCAGCGGATGGAGGGCGACTCGGTCGACCGGCTCCGCCGGAGCGTCGTCGACGCGAGCGAGGCGTTCGTCCGACAGCTCGACCGCGCCCAGGAGGACCTCGGGCGGGTCGGGGCGAACCGCCTCGCCGACGGCGACACGGTGATGACTCACTGCCACTCCACGGACGCGCTCGCGTGTATCGAGGCGGCAGTCGAGCAGGGGAAGTCGATCTCGGCGGTCGTCAAGGAGACGCGCCCGCGCCAGCAGGGCCACATCACCGCCGAGCAGCTCCGCGACGCGGGCGTCCCCGTGACGCTCATCGTCGACTCCGCGGCGCGACGGTACCTCGACGAGGTCGACCACGTCGTCGTCGGCGCGGACTCGATCGCCGCCGACGGCGGCGTGATAAACAAGATCGGCACGTCGGGGCTCGCGGTCAACGCCCGCGAGCGCGGCGTCCCGATCATGACCGCGGCCCAGACGATCAAGCTCCACCCGGAGACGCTGACGGGTCACACCGTCGAGATCGAGATGCGCGACGAGGCCGAGGTGATCGCGCCCGAGAGCCGCGACGAGATCGGCGAGATCGCGGTGGAAAACCCCGCGTTCGACGTGACGCCGCCGCGGTACATGGACGCGATCGTCACCGAGCAGGGTCAGTTCCCGCCGGAGAGCATCGTGACGCTGATGCGTGAGCTGTTCGGCGAGGGCGCCGCCGAGCCGTGGGCGGAACCATGAGCGGGGGCGGCGACCCCGCGGGCGGCTCCGGCGCTCCCGACGAGGGGGGAGCGGACGGCTCGGGCGCCGCCTCGGACGACGGCCCGGTCGACGACTGGGACGAGACCGTCGCGGAGTGGGACCGCGAGGTCGACGAGTGGGAGGGCGACGCGCCCGCCGACGCGAGCGCCGGGAACGCCGCGGACTCCCCCGAGACCGGAGACGCCGCGGGCGCCGCCGACGGGGGCTCCGAAGGCGACGGCGTGGACCCCGCGGTCGACCGCGACCCCGACCTCGGCCCCGACGACGACGCCCGCGTGCCGAAGGTCGTCGCCGCGGGCCACATCAACTGGGACGTGACGATCCACGTCGACCGGCTCCCCGAACCGGACGGCGAGACGCGGATCGACCGGCTCGAACAGTCCGGCGGGGGCAGCGCCGCCAACGTCGCGGTCGGGCTCGTCGACCTGGGCGGCCAGTCGGTCGTCTACGGGAGCGTCGGCGGCGACGAGTCGGGTGCGCTGGCGCTGCGCGAGCTCGCCAGCGCCGGCGTCGACCCCGGGCAGGTGCTCGTCGACGCCGCCGAGCCGACCTCGGTGAAGTACGTCATCGTCGACGGCGACGGCGAGCTGCTCATGCTCGCGAACGACGGCGCGAACGAGTCGTTCTCCGCTGCCGGGCTCGACCGCGACACGCTCGCGGCCGCCGACCACCTCCACCTCACCGGGCAGCAGCCCGAGACCGCGGCGGCGCTCGCGACCGCGGCCGCCGAGGCGGGCGCGACCCGGAGCTTCGACCCCGGACGGCGCGTCGCCGACCGCGAGTTCGACGCCGCGCTCCACGCCAGCGACGTGCTCTTCTTAAACGACCGGGAGGCCGACGCGCTCGCGGCGGCGACCGACGTGGACCCGTGGGAGCCGGACGACCGCGTCGTCGCGATCAAGCTGGGCGACGAGGGCGCGACGGTGCGGACGCCGCACGGCAGCGTCTCGCACCCGGGGTTCGACGTCGACCCCGTCGACACGACCGGCGCGGGCGACGCCTTCGCCGCCGGGTTCCTCGGAGCCGCGCTCAGGGAGCCCGAGATCACCGGCGACGGGTTCTCGCACGACCCGCGCGACTACCAGGTGCCGATACTGGTCGGCAACGCCTGCGGCGCGGTCGCGACCGAGTCCGTGACGGCGCGCACCGACCTCTCGTGGGACCGCGTTCGGGAGACGATGGGCGAGTCGCCGGAGACCGACCTCCTCATCGAGGTCCGCGGCTGAGACGCCGGCGGTCCGACGCCGACCGCTGCGTCAGTCCTCGTAGTCGAACGCGACCGCGAGGTCGGCCGCACCGAAGAAGACGAACCGGTACCGACCGGGGACGAGGCCCGGGCAGACCCGGAAGGCGTCCGCGCGCGGGCCGTCCTCGACGAGCCCCGTCTCGGTCATCTCGAACTCCCACTCCAGCGTCCCGCCCGGCGGGACGCCGATCGCCAGGTCGTTGTAGCCGACGGTGGGGTCGCCGTCGGTGCCGCGGAGCTCGGTCCAGCCGCTCTCGGTGCGGACCTCTAGGTTGTACTTCGCCTGGCTCCCGACGGACGCCGGCTCGCCGGAGACGTTGGTCAGCTCGATCCGGAACTGGGTACCCCGACCGATCGCGAGCGGGTCGGACCCGGGCGCGTCGTCGCCGGGGATCACGACGCGGAGCGCGAGCGGGCCGTCGCCCCCAGCGTCGCTGCCGGCGCCGCCCCCGCCGCCCCAGTTGACCTCGCCGTCGTACACCTGCGGGTGGCGAGCGAAGCCGTCGGCGTCGCACTCGAAGGCGGGGGGGACGTTCGCCGGGTCGTGTTCGGGACGGACCTCGCCCGCGAGACTCTCCGGGTCGCGGACCCAGTCGTCGCTCCGCACCGCGCCCGTCTCGCCCCAGCCGTCGGTGACGGAGAGCTCCGCCGCGTCCGGGAGCGGGTCGCTCGTGACGCGGAGCAGCGCGGCCGGGTAGGTGATCGCCTCGCCGCAGGCCACCTCCTCGTCTTGCGCCCCCGAGACCGTCGCGTCCGCGACGAGGGTCCCCTCATCGACCTCGATGCCCTCGAACGCGATCTCGTCGTGGCAGGTGGTCGGGCCGACGGACTCGGCGTAGACGAGGGCCGACGCCGCGAAGTCTGTCTCCTCGACGAACGCGACGGTCTCCGCCGGCGCGTCGCGGAGCAGCCACGCGGCGTCGTCCTCATCGGTGAGGAGGGCACAGAAGCCGCGGCGCTCGGTCCGGCTCCACGCCGGCCCGGACAGCGCCGCGCCGACCTGATGGACGTCGGTCTCTGGGTCGGCGTCGCTCCCGCCGTCGCCGTCGGTTCCGTCGGTTCCGTCGCCGTCGGTTCCGTCTCCGCCGTCCGTGCCGTCGCCGCCCGGAACCGGATCGCCGGTACCGGTACACCCCGCGAGTGCGGCGGCGCTACCGGTCGCGATGCCGTAGAGGGCCCTCCGTCGCGTGAGGTCGGTCATACCACCGGATTGGCGACCGATACATAAGGACTTCGTGTAGACGTAAACGCGCGTCTCACCTATCGGGTCGGGCGATCCCGGTCGGTCGCCGCGACCGACTACGCCGGCTCGAACAGCGCCTCGATCTCCCCGCCGCCGGGGGCGCCGTCGAGGTCGGCGGCGAGGCCGAGCGCGAGCGCGACGCGCGCCTTCGCGGCCGGGAGGTCGCCGGCGAACGTCACGCCGCGGTCCGCGAGCGTGACCGCGCCGCCGCGGGTGCCGTACACCGGCTCCGTCGGCCCCGCCGGCGGACGCCCGGCGACGACGACGGGCACGGCGTCGACCGCCTCGCCGAGCGCGTCGCCGAGCGCGCCGGTGACGTTCCCGAGGCCGGTCCCCTCGACGACGACTCCGCCGACGCCCGCGTCGAGCGCGCGTTCGAGGGCACCCACCCCGACGCCAGTCCCGGAGTGGACCACCGGGACCTCGGGCACGTCCGCGGGGCCTTCGATCGCGTCCGCGAGCGGGTCGACCGCGACGCCGCGTTCGGGTGCGCGGACGAGGCGCGAGGCGGCGCGGGTGAACGTCGCGACCGGTCCCGTCCCGGGGGAAGTCATCGTCGACAGCGCGTTGCTGTGGCCCTTCACCACGTCGCGGGCGGCGTGGAGCTCGTCGTCGAACGCGACGTGGACGCCCGGCGCGAACCGGTCGTCCGCGGCCGCCCGGACCGCGAGCGCGAGGTTCGCGGGCACGTCGCTGGCGGGCTCGTCGAGCCGGCGCTGCGCCCCCGTGACGACGACCGGCGCGTCGAGGTCAGTGAGCAGGTCCAGCGCGAACGCGGTGTCCGCGAGGGTGTCCGTCCCGTGCGTGACGACGACGCCGTCCGCGGGCTCGCCGTCCGCCCCGCCGACCGCCTCGCGCGCGGCGGTCGCGGTCGCGAGCACGTCCCGCCACCGGACGTCGAACCCGGGCCGTGAACACACCTCCCTGGTCGTCACCCGCGCGTGGTCGGAGACGGCCGGCACCGCCGCCACGAGGTCGTCGCCGGTCTTCTCCGGGGCCGCGCCGCCGTCGCTCGGCTCCGAGGCGATGGTGCCGCCGCAGGCGACGACCGCCACCCGCGGGCGGCCGCCGTCGGCGCGTGCGGCGAGACGGTCGCGGTCGCTTCGGTCCCCGCGTCGGTCGCGGCTGTCGGTGTCGGTCATGGTCCCACTTCTCCCCCCGACGGACAAAGCGGTTGGTGCCGCGGCAGTCGCTCGACCCCGGGTTCGCCGCGCCCCGGCGGCCGGACCGCGCCGAAACCGGTCGATCAGGCGGAATTCCGAAGCAAAGTGTTAGCTGCGCCGATAAACGGTTAAACCGTCTCTGCGGCGTTTGTAAAACGACCCGGACGGGCGAGAAACGCCGTGAAATTCGCCGAACCCTCGTCGGGCTATATGTGGTCCCCTGCTCTACGGAAAGGTGTCCATGTCAACCCCCGCTCCCACGCAGATCGCCTCCGGCGAACGACTCGCCGGGCTGATGACCGGCACCGTCAAAGCCGCCGCCTTCTGGGCGGCCATCGCCATCCCGGCCACGTACCCCGTCCTGCTGTACTCGGGGCTCGACGGCGGCACCGGGCAGCTGTTCGTCGCCCTCCTGTTCGCGAACGCGCTCGCGCTCGCGCTGGGGCACGACCACAAGCGCTGAGACCGAACCGGACCCGACCGCTCGCCGACCACCGAGGCGTCGCGTGGACACCGACGCCGCGCCCTCCCGCCCTCCTCCGACCCGTTTTCGCGCGCCCTCCCGCCCTCCTCCGGGCCGTCTTCAGGCCGTTCTTCCGGCCCGTTCTCGAACCGCTCCGTTCCGCTCTCGAAGCGCTTACCCCCGCCCCGGACCGACGACGGGTATGAGCGACGAGACCCGCGTCGAGTGGCGCGACTGGGGCCCGGCGGCGTTCGCCGAGGCCGACGAGCGCGACCGCCCGGTGCTGCTCTCGCTGTCGGCCACCTGGTGCGAGGGCTGTCACGAGATGGACGCGATCACCTACGCGGAGCCGCGCATCGCCGCCAACGTCAACGAGGGGTTCGTCCCCGTCCGCGTCGACGTCGACCGCCACCCGCGGGTGCGCGAGCGGTACAACATGGGCGGGTTCCCGACCACCGCCTTCCTCGCCCCCGACGGGACGCTGCTGACGGGCGCGGGCTACCTCGACGTCGACGGGATGCGGCAGGTCCTCGAATCGGTCCGCGAGATGTGGGCCGACAAGGGTCGCGACGCCGGGCGCGTGCCCCGCGCGCTCGACGCCGACCTGCCGCCCCGCGGCGAGCTGACCGACGAGATAGCGAGCCACCTGGCCGGGCAGTTGGAGGTGAAGTACGACGCCGAGCACGCCGGCTGGGGGACGGACGCGAAGTTCCCCCTGCCCCGCACCGTCGAGTTCGCGCTGAAGCGCGACCGGAACCGCGCGCTCCGGACGCTCGACGCGGTCCGCGACCACCTCACCGACGACGTCGACGGCGGCTTCTTCCGCTACGCGGGCACCCGCGACTGGGGGGACGTCGCCTACGAGAAGCCGCTCGACACGAACGCCGCCGTGACCCGCGCGTTCGCGAACGCCTTCCTCTACACCGGCGACGAGGCGTACCTCGACCCCGCGCTCGACGCCGTCGGCTTCCTCACCGGCGACCTCTGGACCGGCTACGGCGTCGGCGGCAGCCTCGGCCCCGGGCTCGGCCGCGCCTACTACGCCGCGCCCGCCGCGGACCGCGCGGACCTCGACGAGCCCCGCCGCGACCTGACGGTGTTCGCCGGCGGCAACGCGCTCGCCGCGGACGCGCTGCTCGCGGTGGCCGCCTACACCGACGACGAGGGGGCCCGCGAGTACGCGGACCGAATCCTCGACGGCCTCGAACGCGACCTGATCGACACCGAGAGCGGCGCGGTGACTCACTACCGCGGCAGCGACGACGCCGGCGAGACCGACCTGCTGGAGGACGCCGCCCGCGTCGTCGGGGCGTACGTCCGCGCCGCCGGCGTCCGCGGCGAGGGCGTCGACGTCGCCCGCGCGGTCGCGGACCGGGCGATCGATCGGCTCCACGTCGACGGCTCGTTCGTCGACGGCCCGCGCTCGGGCCCGGGGCTGCTCGACCGGTCGTTCCGCCCGCTCGACGCCAACGTCGAGATGGCGACGGCGCTCCTCGACCTCGCGGCGCTCACCGGCGAGGACCGCTACCGCGAGGTCGCGCGGAAGACGGCCGAGGCGTTCGCCGGCGCGACCGAGCGGCTCGGCGTCCAGGTCGCCGCCTACGGGAGCCTGGTCGGCCGGCTCCGGCGGGACGCGACCGTCATCGCGGTCGGGACCGCGCCCGGCAGCGACCTCCACCGCGCCGCGTGGCGCGTTGCCGACCACGAGAAGGTGGTCGCGCCGAACGCCCACGAGGCCGACGCGCCCGCCCCGCGGACGGTCCCCGAGGGCGCCGCCGTCGTCCTCGCGGGCGACGGGGCCTCCGCCCCGGCGGAAACGCCCGCCGAGTTGATGGATCGGGTCGGCGACGCGCTGTCGTAGGGGCGGCGAGGGCGCTCAGTCGACCCTTCGGGGGATTCGTCGTCGGACGGCCCGCCGCCCGACGCGCGCTCGTCCGCGTCGTAAACGGACGACGCGTTTATACCGGTGCCGGGGCATCCCCGTGTATGGCATCTCTCCGCGACCTGGGACTCTCCGAGTACGAGGCCCGGGCGTACCGCGCGCTCCTCCGGACCGGCCCGACGACGGCCAAGGACCTCTCGCGGGCCAGCGAGGTCCCGATGGGCCGGATCTACGACGTGCTCAACAGCTTAGAACAGCACAACCTCGTCCGCAGTCAGGCCGCCAGCCGGCCGAAGAAGTACGTCGCGGTCGAGCCGGACGCCGCGCTCGACCGCCTGCTCGACGAGAAGAAACAGGAGCTCCAGACGCAGGCCGAGCAGTACGAGTCGGTGGTCGACGAGCTGTCGTCCGAACTCGACGCCGGCGAGCCCGTCGACGGCCAGTTCTGGACCGCGGCGGTCGGCGCGGAGGAGGCGACGGACCTCCTCTTGGAGCGCATCGCCGCGGCGGAGCGCCGGGTGGTCGTGGTCGCGGGCGCGCCGGCGACCGGCTTCGACCTCGGGACGATCGGCGAGCGCGTGACCGCCGAGCTGGAGTCCGCGCTCGAGCGCGGCGTGGAGATCCGGGTGTTGCTGTCGCCGGCGACGGTCGACGAGCTCCCGCGGAGCGTCGGCCGCCGGTACACCGCGGAGCTGGCCGAGGTGGACGGGTTCGAGGTCCGCACGTCGCCGGGCGTCGACGGGACGTTCAACGTGTTCGACGAGATCGAGGTGTGCATCGAGGTCCCGCACCCGCTGTCGGCCGACGAGCCGTTCGCGATGATCGACGTGAAAGACGTCGAGTTCGCGACGAGCGTGAAAGAGCAGTTCGAGCCGCGGTGGACCGAGGCGGAACCGTTGACGTTCGGATAGCCGGGGGGAAACGCGAGTCGCCCGCGGCCTCGGCGCCTATCGGTGGAGCTCGTCGCGGAGGTCGCCCATCGTGACCTCGCGCTCCGCGTGGGCGTTGTGCTGGTGGATCGACTCGTCGTTCGACTGTTTCATGTGGATCACGGCCTCGTCCGAGAGGTGGCCGAACTCCGTGACGGTCCCCTCGGCGAGCGCGCGGACGCAGTCCTCGACGAACTTCGCGTCGGCGTGGGCCTCGTAGGTCATGTGGTCCTCGTCGGGCCGCTTCGCCATGTTGTAGATGCGCGCGCTCATCGAGTCGCGGGCGACGTCGATCACGTCCCTGAGGTCGACGTCCGGGTGCCCGTCGGTCGTGATCGTCAGCGTCGCGTGGCCGCGCTGGGAGTGACCCGGCTGCGGGACGGCGTCCAGGAACTCCTCGGTCGTCTCCTCGTCGACGCCGAGCTCGGCGAGCTTGTCGCGGGCCCGCGACTCGCTCATCCCCTGCGAGCAGGGGCAGACGGTCATGCCGGTGACCTCGGCGCCGATCTCCTCGCGCGTGCCGTCCTCGGTGGCGGTCGCGCTGGCGACGATGGTCGCCGTGCTCTGCGTCTCGATGTCCGACGCCGGCGTGTTCTCGCGGGTGACGAGCTCCGCCGTCATCGACACCTCGGCGGTGGTCGTGTAGTCGTGCTTCTCCAAGAGGCGCTCGGCGGCGTCGCCGCAGACGTCCTCGACGCGGTACGCCTCCTCGCGGGTGATGTCTTCGAGAATCTCGTCGACCGTCGCGAGGTTCCGCGACATGTCGATCCCCTTGCGGCCGCTCGGGAGGTCGACGAACACCTCGAACTCCGCCATGAGGACGATGGGTCGCTTGTCGCCGCGCGCGAGCTTCACGAGTTTCTCCACGCCGGTGACGCCGACCTGCGAGAGCCCGACCGTGACGTCGGGGGACGACGCCTGTACGTCCGGCAGCTGATGACTCATTACGAATATGATAGGGACTCCCGGGATTAGCCCTTTCGGAAGGGGGAGGTGCTTCTTGTACTCGCGCGTGCGCCCCGTCGCGCGTGTGAGCCGGGCGCGCCGCCGGTTCCCGCGTGTGAGACGCCCACGTCCCGCGGGTCGTAACGCACGATTTATAACGGCGGCAGCGGAAGGTGTCCCAAGACCATGCCGAGTTCCAATGGGCCACAGAAGGCGACTCGCGACAAGCTCTCGAACAAACCCCGCAACCGCGGCACCTCCCCGCCGCAGCGAGCGATCCAGGAGTTCGACGAGGGGTCGCAGGTCCACCTCAAGATCGACCCGAGCGTCCCCAAGGGCCGCTTCCACCCGCGCTTCGACGGCCGGACGGGCACCGTCGTCGGCAAGCAGGGCTCCGCGTTCAAAGTCGAGATCCCGGACGGCGGCAAGACGAAGACCCTCATCGTCACCGCCGCCCACATGCGGGCCCAGCAGAACTGAGATGACGATCTTCAAAGAGAAGCTCGACGAGGAGTACGTCACCACCTCCGAGGCGAAGGAGATCCTCGTGGAGATCGAAGACGAGCGCGCGGCCGACGAGGAGCGCGATCTCCGCTACGAGCTGGCCCGCGCGATCGAGCACGTCAACCGCTTCGCGGAGCTCGACGCCGACGAGTCCCGCGAGCTCGTCGAGGAGCTGACCGAGCTCGACCAGGTCGACGTGCCGACCGCGGTGAAGATCACCGACCTGCTCCCCGAGGACCGCACGGAGCTCCGCTCCGTGTTCGCCCAGGAGCGCTACTCGCTCGACGGCGAGGAGCTCGACGAGATCCTCGACGTCGTCGCGAAGTACGCCTGACCGCGGGTCTCGCCCGGCCCGACGGGGCATTCCCCGACACGTTTTTTCAGATTTCCGCCCGTAGATCGCCCCGCATGTACCGGACCACCCTCGTACCGACCGGCGAGGGCGACGCCGCCCTCGACGCGGTCGACGACGCGATCGACGTCACGGCGGCGGAGGGGACGGTCCACGTCCTCGGCGTCGTCGAGGAGTTACCGATGTACGACCGCTCCGGCAGGCCGGAGAAGTTCGACGACGACGACCCCGAGCGCCGCGAGCGGCTGGAGGCGGCGGTCGACCGGGTCGCGACGGCCGTCGCGGAGGCCGGCATCGACCCCGAGACCGCGGTCGAGGCCGGGGTCCCGGCCCACGAGATCGCCGCGTACGCCGACGATATCGGCGCGGACGCGGTCGTGATGGGGAAGCGCGGCCTCGACGCGGCCGCCGACGACCTGCTCGGTAGCACGACCGAACGCGTCATCCGGAACGCCGACACGACGGTCGTCTCGGTCCCCGTCTCCGGGTGACCGCCGGCCGGCGCCGCGCCGTTCGCCGGCCTCCCCGACGCTCACCGGCCCGCCGCGACGCTCACCCGTCTCGACCGGCCTCGACGGCGATCGTCCCGAAGAGGTGCTGCTGTCGCTCGCGGACGGCCGCGCGGTCGTCGAGCGCACGCCGCGCGGCGTCGGTCCGCTCGGCGAGCCGCCCGAGCGGGTCGTCGCCGCCCGCGTCGAAGAGCCGGCCGTTCAGCGCCACGAACGCCCGCAGCGCGACGTTCGCCGCCCGGTTTCCCTCCGGGACGAACGCCGCGACGACGACGGTGTCGCTCAGCTCGCACCAGCGGCTCACGACCGCGTACGGGTCGGGGAACAGCGACGTGACGAACGTCGCGAGGACGCCGTCCGCGGCCGCGACCGGCGGTCGCTCGGCGTCCGCGAGCGCGAGCGAGACGTTCGCCCACCCGCGCCGCTCCACGAGCCCCGCCGCGCGGTCGAGCATCCGGGGCGAGACGTCGACGCCGACGACGCGGCCGGTCGGTCCCACGGCCCCGCGGAGGACCGGGAAGTTCACGCCGGGCCCGCAGCCGAACTCGACGACGGTGTCGCCCGGCGAGAGGTCCAGCGCGCGGACGCAGGCGCTCCGGACGCCGCCGACGGACGCGGTGGCCCGCGCGAACCAGTCGTAGACCCGCGCCCACGCGTCGTAGCCGCGGCGGATCCGACGCAGCCGACGCGGGGCGGCCGCCGCGGAGCCGCTCCCGTCCGCCGCCGCGGGGCCGCCGTCGTCGTCCCGGGTCACGAGTCGACGCCGACGGCCGCCGGCGGGGTCTTCGGCCACCACCGCTCCGGCCCGTCGCGGGCGACCGTCGAGCGACACTGCTCCGAGTCCGTACAGCCCCGCGGCCGCTGGTAGGCGATCCCCCGCTCGGCGAGGTACGACACGTACCCGTCGTCGACGCGGTCCAGCTTCTCGTGACACACCCACCGGTCGCCGCACGTCCCGGCGGCGACGTTCCGGTACGGGCAGGTGAACGTCGTCTCCTCGATGCCCGCCTCGGACGCGGTCTCGTCGATCCGCACGCCGACGGAGCGATACGCCAGCCGAAGCCGGCGGACGACCGCGCTCGGCGACGACGCGCCGAGGAACAGCCCGTGTGCGAGCGCGTACCCGAAGTCGTGGAGCAGCCGCTCGGTCCGCGTCAGCGACGCCCGATCCCCCTCCAGCCGAGACCGGAGGGTGCCGTACCACTCCGCGACCTCGCGGACGTCGTCGCGCAGCGCCGTCGCCTCCGCGAGCGCCTCCCGCCGTTCGGTCAGGAGCGTCGGGCCGTCCGAGAGGCGGAACGACGGCACCGCCTCGACGTGTTCGAGCACGCGCTCGCGGAGGCAGTCGCCGTCGGCGTGCGCCGCGGCGCGCCGGCGGAGCTCGGGGTACCAGTCCCGCGTCAGCGCGCCGTACGCGCCGTCGAGGAGCTCGTCGACCCGCCCGAGGTCCGTCACTTCCTCTGTCTCGTCGCGATCCGATCCGTTCGCCCCGCCACGGCCCGCGTCCCTCGCCTCGCCGCGGTCCGCCCCACTCGCTCTCCCGCGGTCCGCCCCACTCGCTCTCCCGCGTTCCGCCCCGCGCGTCTCGGCGGTCGCTCCCGGGAACGCCTCGACGAGTCGCATAACCTCCGCCGGCTCCGGTCTTGCCATGGTACAACGTGACACTCGACGCTCTTGAATCCGCCCGTCGACGGTCTCGGTCGCCTCGGCTTCGCCAGCGGTTTTTTCACCGCTCGGAGCGTTAAACGATACATGAACCACGCCGACGGCGACGGGACGCCGGAGGACGACCGAACGGGCGGTGACGACGCCGCAGACGCCGGGGAGACGCCGGACGAAGGCGCCGGCGGCGAAGCCGACGACGGGCCGACCGCCGTCCTGCTCGACGTGTTGGTCAACGGCCGCCCCGACGACGACCGCCCGCAGTCCCGCAAGTCGCCGGTGGCGTACGGGCTCGGCGCCGAATCCTTCGCGCTGTACGAGCTGATGCTCGCCGACGACGCGGACGTCTCGGTCGGCGACCGGATCGGGCTGGACGGGCCCGACGTCGGCCGGTACCGCGAGGTGTCGTTCGACGATCTCACCCGGAACGCGGCCGCGGAGATCGAGTACGCGGCCGAGGCGATCGTCGAGGCCGACGAGGAGCGGTTCGTCGACTTCTACAACGAGGCGGGGCCGATCACCCTCCGGCTCCACCAGCTGAACCTGCTGCCGGGGATCGGCAAGAAGCTGCGGAACGACCTGTTAGACGAGCGGAAGCGCGGGCCGTTCGAGAGCTTCGCCGACGTCGAGGAGCGCATCGCCGGGCTCCACCGCCCCCGAGAGGTAATCCTCGAACGGATCGTCGAGGAGATCCGCGAGTCCGACCTGAAGTACCGGACGTTCGTCGGCCGCGAGGACTGAGCGGCGGCCGGGCCGTCGCCCCTCGCGACCGGCGCTTCGCCGCCGACGCCCCCGAAACGAGACTTTTACCCGAACACCGCGTGTATCCCGGCCATGACCGACTCACCGACGGGCGAAGCCGCCGGCTACGGGAGCCGCGATCCCGACGCGCTCGCGCGGCGGGCCGGCGCGCGCGCGGACCCCGACCGCGACCAGCACTTCCTCGTCGACGACCGGGTCCTCGACCGGATTCCCGGCTACCTCCCGGCCGACGCCGACGGGAGCCACCTCCTCGAGATCGGCGGCGGCGCGGGCGCGCTCACGGACCGCCTGCTGGCGGCGGCGACGGCCGACTCGGCCGCGGACCCCGGCCGCGTCACCGTGATCGAGCGCGACGGGACCTTCGCCGACTTCCTCCGCGAGGAGTTCGCCGCCGCGGTCGACGGCGGCCGCCTCGACGTGGTCGAGGGCGACGCGCTCGACGTCGACCTCCCGCCGTTCTCGGCGTGCGTCGCCAACCTCCCCTACGGCGTCTCCTCGGAGATCGCCTTCCGCCTGCTCCCCGAGAAGAAGCCGCTCGTGTTGATGTTCCAGGCGGAGTTCGCCGACCGGATGGTGGCGTCGGCGGGCGAGTCCGAGTACGGCCGCCTCTCGGTGTCGGCGCAGCACTACGCAGACGTGGAGGTCGTCGAGCGCGTCCCGAAGGAGGCGTTCGACCCGCAGCCGGCCGTCGAGAGCGCCGTCGTGCGCTGTACGCCGCGCGACCCCGACTACGTCGTCGGCGACGAGGCCTTCTTCCTCCGGTTCGTGAAGGCGCTGTTCACACAGCGGCGGAAGACGGTACGGAACGCGGTGCGGAACACGGCGCACATCTCCGGGCTCGACGAGCCGGAGGCCGTCGTCGACGCGGCCGACGAGGAGCTGCTGCGTAGCCGCCCGGGGACCCTGGACCCGGCGGCGTTCGCCGCGCTGGCGGAGCTGGCCCGCGAGCGCGGCTCCCCCACGGAGGCGTGACGATGACGGGGTGGATCGGCCTCGTGGCGGCGGTTCAGCGCGCGCTCACGGGCAACGCGGAGCGGTTCGCCGCCTCCGCGGGCGTCGTCGCGGCCGTGCTGCTCGTCCGGTACCTCACGCGGCGGCTGCGCCACGGCGACCGGGACCTGTCCTCCACCCAGCGGCTCCTGCTGTCGGCGGGAGTCGGCGTCGCCACCGCCGCGGGGGCGATCACGCTGATCGCGGTGTGGGACCGGAGCGGCGCGCTCTTCGAGACGGCGCAGTCGGCGCTCAGCGCCGACCAGGTGTCGAACGTCGTCCTCACCGTGATCCTCTTAGCGATCGCGTACGCGCTCACCGACTTCCTCGGGGGCGTCATCCGCGAGATCGGCGCCGAGAGCGCGTCGATCTCCCAACACCAGCAGGAGGTGATACTGCGGATCACGCAGCTGACCGTCTACACGTCGGCGGTCCTCGCGGTCGTCGGGCTGTTCACCGACAACGTCGGCAGCCTCCTCGTCGGCGCGGGGTTCCTCGGGATCGTGGTCGGCATGGCGGCCCGGCAGACGCTCGGCGCGATACTGGCCGGGTTCGTGCTGATGTTCTCCCGGCCGTTCGAGGTCGGCGACTGGGTCGAGGTCGGCGACCACGAGGGGACGGTGACCGAGATATCGATCATGAGCACGCGCCTGCGGTCGTTCGACGGCGAGGTGATCACGATGCCGAACGACGAGGTCCGCTCGGGGTCGATCGTCGACCGCTCGCGGCGGAACCGGCTGCGGGTCGAGGTGGAGGTCGGCGTCGACTACGACACCGACGTCGAGCGCGCGGCCGCGGTCCTCGAGGCGGCCGCCGCGGGCGTCGAGGACGTCGCCGAGATGCCCGAGCCGAACGCCGTGACGAAGCGCTTCGACGACTCCGCGGTCGTGCTTGGGCTGCGGTACTGGATCCGCAACCCGAGCATGCGGAAGCGCTGGCGGACCCGGACCGCCGCGATGAACGCGATGAAGGGCGCGCTCGAGGACGAGGGGATCGTCATCCCGTTCCCGCAGCAGACGCTCTCCGCCCGCGCCGAGGGGGCCTCCGGGCCGCAGTTGGACGCGTCGGTCGAGGGCCGGGCGGCGACGCGGTCCGGCTCCGTCGACGCGGACGGCGGCGGTGAGCCGTCGATCGACGGGTCCGGCGACGGCGACGCGGGCGACGCGGAGGAGGCCGACCGATGACCGGCGACGCGAGCGAGAGCGACCTCGCGGCGCGCCGCGGCCTCGACGACGCCGTCGTCTACCAGCCGGCCGAGGACTCCGGGCTGCTCGCGGAGGCGGCGGTCGCGGAGGCGCACGGGCGCGTGCTGGAGGTCGGCACGGGGTCGGGGTGGGTCGCCGCGCGGGTGGGCACCGAGCGCGACCTCGACGTGGTCGGCAGCGACCTCAACCCCCACGCCGCGCGGCAGGCGCGCGACCGCGGCGTCGAGGCCGCGGTCGCCGACCTCCTCTCGCCGTTCCGCGCGGACGCGTTCGACACGGTGTGTTTCAACCCGCCGTACCTGCCGACCGACCCCGACAACGAGTGGGGCGACTGGATGGAGCACGCGCTCTCGGGCGGCGAGTCCGGCCGGGCGCTCATCGAGCCGTTCCTCGCCGACGTCGGTCGCGTCCTCGCGCCCGACGGGGTCGTCCTCCTGCTCGTCTCCTCGCTCACCGGGTACGACGAGGTCCTCGAACTGATCGACGAGGCCGGCTTCGCGGCCGCCCCCGTCGTCGAGGAGTCGTTCCCCTTCGAGACGCTCACGGTACTGGCGCTGCGCCGGGCGTAGCGAGGGCTCTCGGCGAGAGATTACCACAGAGCATGGAAAGCATTAGCAAATATTATACGACGGCATATCTTACGGACGGTGATGACCGAACGTGTCGCGGCGACGCCGGGGCTGTATCCGCTCCCGGACCGGGCGAAAGAGACGCTCTCGGACCTGAAGGGCCACCAGAAGGGGGACCTCCTGAGCGGCGACGAGAGCGAGGCGATCGTGGCAGCGTACGACGAGGTGCGCGCCGAGTACGTCGACGACCAGCTGGACGCCGGCTTCGACCTGATCACCGAGGGGCAGGGCCGCTGGGACGACATGATCGCGCACCCGCTGACCGTCAGCGACGCCGTCGAGACCGGCGGCATCGTCCGGTACTACGACAACAACAACTTCTACCGCGACCCGCGGGTCGTCGACGACCTCGGCTTCTCCGGCGACGTGGCGGACGAGCTGGCGGACGCGACCGACCTGCTCGCCGACGCCGACGGGGGCGACGACGCCTCGCTCGCGGCGACGCTCCCGGGGCCCTACTCCCTCGCCGACCTCGCGACGGACGAGCACTACGGCGACGCGGCCGAGTTCCAGGCCGCCATCGCCGAGTTCCTCGCGGGCGAGGTCGAGGCGTTCCCCGAACACGAGACGCTGTTCCTGCTCGAACCGTCGCTCGTCACGAACCCGCCCGCCGAGGGCGACGAGTCGACCGCGACGGACGCGATCGCGACCGTGGCCGACGCGACCGACGCCGACGTGGTCGTCCAGACCTTCTACGGCGCGCTCGGCGAGAAGCTGTACGCCCACCTCGTCGACGAGGCGGGCGCGGACGCGCTCGGCCTCGACTTAGTCGCCGGCGACCGCGACGACACCGTCTACAACGTCCAGGAGTTCGGCTCGACCGACTCGCTGTCGCTCGGCCTCGTAGACGGGCAGAACACGCTCGTCGAGGAGCCGGAGACGATCGCGGAGCGCGTCGAGTGGTTCGAGTCGCAGATCCCGCTGGAGGGGTTCGACCGGACCTACCTCACGCCGAACACCGAGGTGTTCTACCTGCCGACCAACAAGTACCGCGAGAAGCTGAACGCGCTCGCCGCCGCCGCGGAGGTGCTCGACTGATGGTCCGAAACCCGTCCGCCAACCGCGACCAGTTCCGCCCGGACGACCACCCGAACGACGCGTTCCTGCTGACGACCGTCGTCGGCTCGTACCCGAAGCCGAAGTGGCT
>NZ_CAKZRO010000023.1 GCF_937146585.1 uncultured Halorubrum sp.
GCCGAACTCGCCGTACACCTCGGTGATCGACTGCGTCTCGATACCGCCGCCGAGCAGCTCGTCGACCTCGTCGATCTGCCAGGAGAGCTTCCCGATCTCCTCGCGTCGCTCGAGCACGGCCGCGCCCGTCTCGAAGCCGCCGACGTCGGCGGCGTCGCGGGCGGCGTTGATGATGTCCGCGGCGGACGACTCGCCGATGTCGGCCGTGTTCGACATCTCGCCGGGGCTCGCGACCGCGATCGACTGGTAGCTCTCGAATCCGTTGTCCACGAGCTTGTCCGCGGTCGCCGGGCCGACGCCGGGGAGGTCCTCGAGTTCGTCTTCAGGCATGTACACGATGCTTTGTCGGCATCCAGTATAAAGACTGGTTTACACCCGAGTGAAAGTGAAAACCGGGCGGCGGCCGCGTTCGGCCGTGGTTCCTCATCGCTCGTAAGCCCTCGCCGTATCACCCCGTCAGATCAGGGGGCGGAACTGATCGGCACGCTCGCGGCCGGGCGTCGCCCTCGCGGCCACGCGTCACGTCCGGAACCACACCTCGTTCCATCCGAAACCGGCGGCCACCGGATCAGAAGCCGACGCGGCGGACGTACTCCAACTCGCGGATCTCCACGAGCAGGTCGCCCCGCAGGTCCGCGTCGGTGATCACGTACAGCTTCGGGTCGTCGGTGAACTCGGGATCCTCGCTCAACACCTGCCGGATCGAGACGTCGTGGTCGGCCAGGATACCGGTCACCTCGGCGACGATGCCGGCCTCGTCGGCGGCCGCGACCTCGATCGTCAGCACCGTCAGGTCCAACACGGGGGCCAGATCCATCAGGCTCGGGACCGACGAGATGTTGGTGAAGATGCGTTTCAGCTCCGGATCCTCGAGGATCGCGTCGGTCGTCGAGTCCACGACGCGCCGGTCGACGTCGAGTTCGCGCGCGATCCCGGTGTAGGGGATCTCGATCCCGCCGGAGACGACCCGTCCCTCCTCGTTGACGGAGAAGCCGCGCTCTAAGAACAGTCGGATGACGGCCTGCTGGCTCGGTGACCCCTCGAACTTCTCGAGGATCTCGTCGAACATGCTCGCATCGATGGTCGCCACGGGGATTAAAAAGCGGGGTGCCGCGCCGGCGTTAGTTCACTGCCGCGGCGTCAGCTTCCCATCGTGGCGTACACGCCGCCGAGAACGGTGCCGTAGACCACGTGGCCGACGAGGCTCTCGACGCCGACGTTCGGCAGCGGCGGCGCGCCCGGGAACCCCACGGCGCCCAGCCAGATCGGCATCGCGATCACCGCGAGCGCGACCCAGACGAGCAGGCCGTAGCCCGCACCGATGCCGAAGCTCGTTCCGATCGAGTCGCCGAGGCTCGGCCTCAGCCCCGCGATCGCGGCGAACCCGAGACCGATGACCGCGCCGTGGGACATGTGGATCGCCCAGCCGACGGCGCCGGCGGGGCCTTCGATACCGTACATCGCCGGAATCGCCACCTGTAACACGCCGGGAGTCATCGCCGACATCATCGCGCCGAAGACGAGCCCGCCGACCAGTCCGCCGGCCACTCCCGCCCGCCAGTCGCCGGTCTCCGTCGATACTCCCTCCGTCGTGGTCGCCGTTTCGGTTGCCATCTCGCCTCGTCGTTCGCACAAGAACCGGTAGTATATGCCGGTATTGTGTGGTGGCTGCGCACACGCCCCAAAGCCATATGATTTCCAAAACTAACTGGTAACAAAATTTAGCCGCGAGCGGCGGCGGACCACTTCCGCCCCGCCACCCGACTCCTTTTGCCCGGTGGCGCCGAACCCCACCCCGTGTCAGAGTCGTCGCATCTCCGGTTCTTCCCCTACGAGGAGCCGTACCCGAACCAGCGCGAGGCGATGGACAGGGTCGCCAACGCGCTCGACCGGGGGCAGGACGTGCTGTTCGAGGGGGCGCCCGGGACGGGGAAGACGCTCTCCGCGCTCGTGCCCGCCCTGGAGCACGCCCGCGAGCACGACCGGACGGTCGTCATCACGACCAACGTCCACCAGCAGATGCGGCAGTTCGTCGAGGACGCCCGCGCGATCACCCGGGAGGAGCCGATCCGCGCGGTCGTCTTCAAGGGGAAGTCGTCGATGTGTCACATCGACGTCGACTACCAGGAGTGTCAGACCCTCCGGGACACCACCCGCGAGATGGTCGAGACGGAGAGCGAGGTCCGCGAGCTGGAGTCGCGCCAGCGCGAGCTGCTCGCCGAGAGCCGCGAGGGGGACGCGAGCGCCGCGGAGGCCCGCGAGGCGGTCATGGAGGAGCTCGACGAGCTGGAGGCGGAGATCGACGAGTACGAGGCCGCAAACGTCTGCGAGCACTACCGCAACAACCTCACCCGCGACACCGACGACTTCTTCGCGTGGCTCTTCGAGGACGTCCGGACCCCGGAGGACGTGTACGAGTACGCCGACGAGCGCGCGCTGTGCGGCTACGAGCTGCTGAAGGAGGGGATGGAGGGCGTCGACCTGGTCGTCTGCAACTACCACCACCTGCTCGACCCGAACATCCGCGAGCAGTTCTTCCGGTGGATCGACCGCGACCCGAGCGAGATAATCACCGTGTTCGACGAGGCGCACAACATCGAGGACGCCGCCCGCGACCACGCCACCCGGACGCTGACCGAGAACACGCTCGACGCCGCCTTAGACGAGCTGGCCGACAGCGACGACTCCCGCGCGGAGCCCGCCGGGAACGTCCTCCGCGCCTTCCGCGACGCCCTCGCCGAGACGTACGAGGACGCGCTCGGCTTCGGCGGCGTCGACGAGAACTGGGAGGACGTCTCGGTCGCCAACGACGACCGCCGCGACGACCTCACGCTCGCGTTCCTCCGCAACTACGAGGGGAAGGGGATCGACACGGAGACCGAGCTCGCCGTCCAGCTCGGACAGGCGATAGACGAGGAGTACGAGCGCCGCTACCGCGACGGCGAGGCGACCACCCGGTCGGAGTCGCAGACGCTCGCGGCCGCCCGGTTCGTCGCGACCTGGATGGACGAGGGCGCGGAGTTCGGCCAGTACCCCGTGGTCTCCGTCCGGCGCGACGCCGGCACCGACGAGGTGTACGGCCGGGCGGAGCTGTACACCTGTATCCCCCGGAGCGTCACCAGCGAGCTGTTCGACGAGGTGGCCGCCTCGGTCCTGATGAGCGCGACGCTGCGCCCGTTCGACGTGACCGAGGACGTCCTGGGGCTCGAAGACGTCGCGTCGATGGCCTACGGGATGGGCTACCCCGAGGCGAACCGCCGCACGTTCGCCGCCGACGTGCCGCCGCTGTTCGCCGCCGACCGCAACGACCCGGAGACGCAGGAGGCGGTGGCGTCGCTGCTCCGCGACGCGATCCGCTTCACCCCGGGCAACACGCTCGCCTTCTTCCCGTCGTACGCGGAGGCCGAGCGCTACCACGACCGGCTCGCGGGGGCGGGCGGAGGCGGGAGCGTCGGCGGCGACGGCGCGGGAACGACCGCCGACCTCGGACCGATCCACCTCGACGGGCCGGGCCAGGACGAGGAGCGCCTCCGGAGCGAGTTCGTCGAGAGCGACGGCGCGGCGCTTTTCACGTCGCTGTGGGGGACGCTCGGCGAGGGCGTGAGCTTCGACGGCGACGACGCCCGGACGGTCGTCGTCGTGGGCGTCCCGTACCCGCACCTCTCGGACCGCACCGAGGCGGTCCAAGACGCCTACGACCGGGCGTTCGCGGACCGCGACCGCGCCCGCGACCCGGGGTGGACGTACGCGGTCGAGATCCCGACGATCCGCAAGACGCGACAGGCGCTCGGCCGCGTGATCCGCGGCCCCGACGACTTCGGGGTCCGGATCCTCGCCGACCGGCGCTACACGACCGCCGACATGGGGAAGTACTCGGTCCGCTCCGGGTTCCCGCCCGGGGAGCGCGAGGAGCTGCTCGACGTCGACCCCGCGAAGCTGAAGTTCGCGATGCTGAACTTCTATCAGGACCACGACGCGTACGACGGGCCGCCGCCGTCGCCGTGACGCGGGCGCGCCGCCGCCGCTCCCGACGGCCTACCCCGGCATCGACGCGAGCAGGATCGAGACCAAAATTAGGACCCCCGCGAGCAGCGTCGTGACCACCCCGTGGATCAGCGTCATCGCGGCGACGGCCCGCCGCGGCTGCTCGTAGCTCCACCAGAACATCGTGCCGTCGACGAGGAGCGCCGCGAGGAGAATGAGCCCCGCGGGGAGTTCGAACGTGTTCCCGACGACGCTGATCACCGCGGGCAGCGGGCCGACGTAGAGGGCGCGTCGCGGGTCGACGTCCCCGAGCACGTTCCGGGCCGCGACGTGGGCGGTGAGGGAGAGGAACAGCGCCAACAGGACGGTCGTCCCGAGCACGGTGACCGGCGTCACCGTCTGTAAGAGCATGGCGGGCCTACGGGCCGGGGGGTAAAAGTGACCGTGGAACGCGCCGACGCCCGCCCGCCACGCCCGGTCGCCGCGTCAGTCCAACAGTCCGAGCCCGTCCAGCTCCTCGACGATCACGTCGACGGCGGCCGCCGCGTCCTCGGGGCTGGTGCCGCCGGTGACGACGACCTTGCCGCTGCCGAACAGGAGCGCGACGACGTCCGGCTCGTCGAGCCGGTAGACGAGCCCGGGGAACTGCTCCGGCTCGTACTCGATGTGCTCCAAGCCGAGCCCGATCGCGATGGCGTTCAGGTTCAGGCTCTCGCCGAGGTCGGCCGACGTGACGATGTTCTGGACCGTGACCTCGGGGTCTTCGATCGGGATCTGGAGCGCGCGGAGCTCCGCGAACACGATGTCGAGGCTCTCGTGGACCGCCTCGATCGAGTTCGCGCCGGTACAGACGATCTTCCCCGACCGGAAGATCAGCGCGGCCGACTTCGGGTCCGTGGTCCGGTAGACGAGCCCGGGGAACTGCTCGGGGTCGTAGTCGGCCCCCTCGAGGTCCATCGCGACGCTCTGGAGATCGAGCTCCTGTCCGATCCCCGTCGAGGCGACGACGTTCTCTACGGTGATCGTCTCCTTCGGGTCGGCCCTCATTACATACGTTCTCGCCCGAACGACCTAAAAAGGTGGCTGGTCGGAACCGCCACGCTATTCCCCGCGCCGCGCGGAGCCGTCGCCGTGTACTGGCTCGAACTCGCCGGCGAGACCGACGCCTTCGCCGCCCGGGAAGCGGCGACCGCCGCGACCGGCGTCGACCTCCTCGCGCCGGGGATCGCGCGCACCGGCGGGATCGACCGCGCGCACGCCCGCCGACTCGCCTACACCCGTGCCGTCCACGAGGCGGTCGCGCGGACCGAGGCCGACGTCGACGCCGCGGTCGCCGCGCTCCGGGCCGCGTCGCTCGACCGCGCCGGGAGCGTCGCGGTCCGCGCCCGCGACGTCCGGGCGACGGCCGACGTCTCGACGGAAGCGGCCGAGCGCGCGCTCGGGAGCGTCCTCGTCGACCGCGGCTTCGACGTCGACCTCGACGACCCCGACCACGTCCTCCGCGCGCTGTTCGCGACCGGCCCGCGCGCGGACCACGACGCGGTGGCCGGCGCCGACGGCGGCGACGCCGACTGCTGCGCGCTCGGCTGGGTCGCCGTCGAGGCCGCTCGCGACTTCGCCCCGAACCCGACCGACCGCCCCTTCTTCCAGCCGGGGAGCATGGCGCCGGCGGACGCCCGCGCGTACGCTAACCTCGCCGGCGCGGCCCCGGGCCGGACCCTGCTCGACCCGATGTGCGGCACCGGCGGCCTGCCGCTGGAGGCCGGCCTCGTCGGGGCCGACGCCGTCGCCTGCGACGCGCAGCCGAAGATGGTCCGCGGCGCGCGGCGGAACTTCCGCGAGTACCTGGACGGCGGCGGTGCCGACGACTCGGGGCGGCCCGACGCCGACGGTCCCTCCCCCGACTGGCACGTCGCGCGCGGCGACGCGACCGCCCTCCCGCTCTCGGACGACGCCGTCGACGGGGTGGCGTTCGACGCCCCCTACGGCCGGCAGTCGAAGATCGCGCGCCACGAGCTGGCCGACCTCGTCGGGGGCGCGCTCGCGGAGGCGACCCGGGTCGCGCCGCGCGCGGTGCTCGTCGCCGACCGCGACTGGCGCGGCCCCGCCCGCGACGCCGGCTGGACCGTCGACGCGGCGTTCGAGCGCCGGGTTCACCGGTCGCTGACGCGCCACGTGCTGGTGTTGCGCCGCGGGGGAGACGGCGAGCGCGGGACGGACGCGGCGGCGACCGCGGCCGGGATCTCGCCGGACCGAGAGTGAACGACCGATCGGCGGAATCGGTCCGATCGGGCGCTGGCGCGACAAGTTTCAGTTTCGCCCCGCCGCCGGGCAACGGTTAAGTGGGCGGCCTCTCGTGGTACTCGCATGACCGGGGACGGCGGGGACATGCTCTCGTGGGACGAGTCGGTGTTCCGCGACGAGTCGGTGTTCGAGATCGACCACGTCCCCGAGACGTTCCGCCACCGGGAGAGCCAGCTGGAGAACCTGAAGTACGCGCTCCGCCCCGCGGTCCGCGGCTCCCGGCCCCTCAACACGATGGTCCGCGGCCCGCCCGGGACCGGGAAGACCACCGCGGTCCAGAAGCTGTTCGGCGAGCTCGGCGCCCGGACCGAGGTGCGGACGGTGCGCGTCAACTGTCAGGTCGACTCCACGCGCTACGCCGTATTCTCTCGGCTGTTCGAGGGGATATTCGAGTACGAGCCCCCATCGTCGGGCATCTCGTTCAAGAAGCTGTTCGGCCAGATCACCGACCGCCTCGTCGAGGAGGACGAGGTGCTCGTCGTCGCCTTGGACGACGTGAACTACCTCTTCTACGAGAACGAGGCGTCCGACACGCTGTACTCGCTCCTCCGGGCCCACGAGGCGCACTCCGGCGCGAAGATCGGCGTCATCGTCGTCTCCTCGGACCTCGGGCTCGACGTGATCGACGACCTCGACACCCGGGTCCAGTCCGTCTTCCGGCCCGAGGAGGTGTACTTCCCCGTCTACGACGCGACCGAGATCTACGACATCCTCGCCGAGCGCGCCAAGCGCGGCTTCCACGAGGGGGTCATCGGGGACGCCGAGCTGGAGCGCGTCGCCGACCTCACCGCCGACAGCGGCGACCTCCGCGTCGGGATCGACCTCCTGCGCCGCGCCGGGCTCAACGCCGAGATGCGCGCCTCGAAGACGGTCTCCGAGGAGGACGTCGAGGACGCGTACGACAAGTCGAAGCACGTCCACCTCTCGCGGTCGCTCCGCGGCCTCTCGGAGTCCGAGCGCGACCTTGTCCGCGTCCTCGCCGCCAACGACGGCGAGCGCGCGGGGGCGGTGTACGACGCGTTCAACGACGAGACCGACCTCGGCTACACCCGCTACTCGGAGATCATCAACAAGCTCGATCAGCTCGGCGTGATCGACGCGGAGTACGCCGACGTCGACGGCCGCGGCCGCTCGCGCGAGCTCTCGCTGGCGTACGACGCCGAGGCCGTCCTCGACCGGCTGGAGTGACGCGGCCGACGCCTTTTCAATCGCCGCGCGCGCAGTCGCTCGCATGAAGACGAGCGGCGGCAGCGACGCGGCGAAGCGCCGAGCGGGGGAGTCGGCCGCCGAGGCGGTCACCGACGGCGACGTGGTCGGGCTCGGGACCGGGTCGACGGCTGCGCACGCGATCCGGCGGATCAGCGACCGAGTCGACTCGGGCCTCGACGTCCGCGGCGTCCCGACCTCCTTCGCGAGCCGCGAGCTCGCGGTCGACGCCGGCGTCCCCTGCCTCGACCTCCCGGAGGCGGTCGGTCCCGACGGTCCGGGGATCGACCTCGCCATCGACGGCGCCGACCAGGTGGCGACCGGCGGCGAGGGGGACGACGCGCTCGACCCCGGCGGCGCGCTGATAAAGGGCGGCGGCGCGGCCCACGCCCGCGAGAAGCTGGTCGACGCCGCGGCGGACCGCTTCCTCGTCGTCGCCGACCCCTCGAAGGAGGCGCCGCGACTGGACCGGTCGGTCCCGGTCGAGGTGCTGCCCGCCGGCCGGACCGCCGTCGCCGAAGCGGTCCGCGAGGCGGGCGGCGAGCCGACCCTGCGACGCGCGGAGCGGAAGGACGGTCCCGTGGTGACCGACAACGGGAACCTCGTGCTCGACTGCGCGTTCGGCGAGATCGCCGATCCGAGCGCCCTGTCCGCGACGCTGTCGGCGGTCCCGGGGGTCGTCGAACACGGCCTGTTCGTCGGGATCGCCGACGAGGTCCACGTCGGCACCGAGTCTGGCGTCCGGGTCGAGGAGCGCTGACCGCGCCGCCGCTCGACGCCGACCGACGGCGCCGCCGCTCGGCGGGCGGCGTCCAAATAAAACGGGACGGAACCGAGTCCGTCTTACAGGTCGCGCGGCTGGACCGTCTTCCGGTCGTTGGCCTCGGCGCGGCGCGCGGCGTCTTCGAGCAGCTCGTCCACTTCGTCGTCCAGCGCGTCGTAGAAGTCCGAAGCGACGTTCTTGTCGTCCAGGGCTTCCTTGACGGCCGCTTTGACAATGAGGTCTGCCATGCGATCGGGCCTACCCGGTGATGGTTAATAAGAGTTCCTGAATTCGCCCGCGAGGGACGCCGTGCCGCCCGTTCGCGGGGGGCCGCGAGTACAAGCGGTTATAAGTCTTGTGAGATTCTCGTCTCCGCCCCGCCGCGAGCGCGACGCGAAACGCGGCTTGACCCCGCCGCGAGCGCGGTCCGGACGGAGCGCGCGCCGCCGCGTGACGCCCGCGAACGCGCTCCGACGCCCGGCTCGACCTCGCGCGCGGCGCGCCGGCCCGAACCGACACCTTCGACCGAGTCCGCCCCCGACGACGCTCCATGCGAGAGACGCTGGCGGCGCTGGCGGCGGGCGAGATCGGTATCGAGGAGGCGGAGTCGCGGCTCGCGGGCTACGCGACCACCGACGCGGGGCGCTTCGACGCCGCCCGCGAGCGCCGCCGCGGGATCCCCGAGGCGATCCTCGCGGAGGGGAAGACGCCCGCGGAGGTCGCCGCCCTGGCGACGACGGCGCTCGACACCACCGGCCGGGCGCTGGTGACGCGCGCCGACGAGGCGACGGCGGCGGCGGTCGCGTCGGCCGTCGGCGACGCGGGGGCGGACGCGACCGTCGACCGCGACGACCGGGTCGGAACCGTCGTCGTCCACGCCGACGGCTTCGAGCCGCCGTCGCTCGACGCCGCGGTCGCGGTCGTGACAGCCGGCACCGGGGACGCACCCGTCGCCGGCGAGGCCGCGGTCGTCGCCCGCGAGATCGGGGCCGCGGTCGACCGGATCGACGACGTCGGCGTCGCCAACCTCGATCGGATCTTAGACCAGGTCGACCGGGTCCGCGAGGCCGACGCCGTCGTGGTTGCGGCGGGCCGCGAGGGGGCGCTCCCGACGGTCGTCGCCGGCCTCGTCGACGCCCCCGTGATCGCGCTCCCGGTCTCGACCGGCTACGGCGTCGGCGGCGAGGGGGTCGCGGCGCTGGAGGGGGCGCTCCAGTCGTGCTCCGCGCTGACGACCGTCAACGTCGACGCCGGCTTCGTCGCCGGCGCGCAGGCGGGACTGATCGCCCGCGCGGTCGACGCGGCGCGCGCCGAGTGAGGCGGGGAATCGACCGACGGAGTCCGCCGCCCGCCGACTCCGCTTAACCGGCGCTATACCGGCAGCCGACTGGGTCGAAAAAGGGTATTAGTTCGTCCAGCCCGTATGGTAGTTGCCGACGCACGTCGGCATCACATGCCACGCTGTGACCACTGCGGGTCGCACGTTTCGGACCGCTTCGCTCGCGTCTTCGCGGACGAGCACGGCGACCTGAACGCGTGCCCGGAGTGCTCCGCGAACGCGGGCATCGCCGAGGTGTCTCGCGAGCGGACTCGAACCGGAGACTGACCGGCGAAACGCCGATCGAAGACCGAGCGCACGGAGAGCGGCCGCTCCGCTCGCCGCCCGACCGGACACCCGCACGCACTTTGCGCTCGCGCTCGGACGCCCTCCCGTGGCCGACCACCACGTGTACGTCGTCGAGTGCGCCGACGGCACCCTCTACACCGGGTACACGACCGACGTCGAGCGGCGCGTCGCCGAACACGACGCCGGCGAGGGCGCGAAGTACACCCGCGGCCGGACCCCCGTCACCCTGCGCCACGTCGAGTCGTTCGACTCGAAGTCGGCGGCGATGTCGCGGGAGTACGCGATCAAGTCGCTGTCGCGCCCCGAGAAGGAGCGGCTGATCGGCGAGGGCGACGGCGACGCGGGAAACTGACCGCGCCGCTTTCGTCGATCACTCGACGAGGCGCTCGATCTCCGTGACGAGGATGCCGGTCGCGCCGACCGACCGCAGCTCCGAGATGGTCTCGAACACGTCGCGCTCGTCGACGACGGCGTGGACCGCCACCATCCCGTTCCCGTTCTCGTCGGCCTCGACGTCCATCACCGTCGGTCCGCCGAGCCCGGGGATCACGTCTTTCACCGCGTCGAGCCGCTTCTTCGGCGCGTTCATCATCAGGTAGCGGCGGCCGTCCGCCGCGAGGACGGACTCGAAGGCGGTGAGCACCTGCTCGACCTTCGGGTCGCCGACGACGTCAGGGCGGGCGAACAGCCGGACCGAGGAGTCGAGCACGTCGTCGATCACCGCCAGCCGGTTCACCTTCAGCGTCGTCCCCGTCGAGGTGATGTCGACGATGGCGTCCGCCATGTCGACGTGCGGGGTCAGCTCCGTCGCGCCCGTCACCGTGACCACGTCCGCGTCGACGCCCACGCGGTCGAGGTAGTCGCGGGTGACGTTCGGGAACTCGGTCGCGACCGTCCTGTCCGCCAGGTCCTCGACCGCCGACACCCCGCCGTCCTCGGGCGCGGCGAGGACGAGCCGGCAGGAGCCGTAGCCCAGGTCGAGCAGGTCGACGAGGTCGCCGTCGGCCGCCTCGTCCGGGTCGTCGACGACGCCGCCCGACTCGGCCGCCTGGTCGAGGCCGGTGACGCCGAGGTCGGCCGCGCCGTCGCGGACGTACTCGGGGATGTCGGCCGCCCGCGCGAACAGCACCGTCACGTCCTCGTCGACGGTGTCGGCGTACAGCTGTCGGTCGGCGGTCTCCTCGACGTGGAGCCCCGCGCGCTCTAACAGCGAGAGCGTCGGCTCGTGCAGGCGGCCCTTGTTGGGGACGGCGATGCGCATACGGGGAGCGTCGCGGGGGGAGGGGGAAACGTTTTCGTCCGGAGACGAAGCAGGGTGTCGACGCGAAATCGCTCGCTCGATCTACTGCTGTGGCGCGCGCCTCCGAGCGCCCGCTAGCGCTCGGAGCGCGTGCGAGGGACGCGGCGAACGCGAGCGGCGAAGCCGCGAGCCGTGAGCCGCGAGGTTGGGGAGGCGCGAGGTGCGGTCGCGGAGCGGTGCGGGACTCGAGGGGGCAGCCGCGAGGACGAAGCACGACGAAGCAAGCACCGCAGGAGCGAACGGAGTAAGCGACGAGGAGCACAGCGAGTCGCGCGAATCCTCGCGGCTGGGGCTTCGGTGGTCGCAGTCACCGAGTTCGTCGTTCTGTATCGAGCGACTGGGGCTTCGGAGGTGTTCGTCTCGATCACCGATCCATAATCGGACGAACCGCGAGGCTCGCAGGCGCAGACGGTCAGCTCGTATCGCCGCGCCGCTCAAGTGTCTCGCCGTCCAACGACGCGTATCGTGAGCGACGCCGACTCCCCCCTCTCGGAGGACCGCCCGACCGTCGACCGCCCGCTCCGCGTCGACGCCCCGTTCGAGCCCGCGGGCGACCAGCCCGAGGCGATCGAGCAGCTGGTCGAGGGGTACGAGTCGGGCGCGAAAAAGCAGACGCTGCTCGGCGTGACGGGCTCCGGGAAGACGAACACCGTCTCGTGGGTCGCCGAGGAGCTCGACCAGCCGACGCTCGTCCTCGCCCACAACAAGACGCTCGCGGCCCAGCTGTACGAGGAGTTCCGAGAGCTGTTCCCGGACAACGCCGTCGAGTACTTCGTCTCCTACTACGACTACTACCAGCCGGAGGCGTACGTCGAGCAGACGGACACGTTCATCGACAAGGAAATGTCGATAAACGAGGAGATCGACCGCCTGCGTCACTCCGCGACGCGCTCCCTGCTGACCCGCGACGACGTGATCGTCGTCGCCTCGGTCTCCGCCATCTACGGGCTGGGCGACCCGGGGAACTACCGCGACATGGCGCTCCGCCTGGAGGTCGGCGAGCAGGTCGGCCGCGAGGAGCTGCTCACCCGGCTCGTCGACCTGAACTACGAGCGCAACGACGTGGACTTCACGCAGGGCACGTTCCGCGTCCGCGGCGACACCGTCGAGATCTACCCGATGTACGGGCGGTACGCCGTGCGCGTGGAGCTGTGGGGCGACGAGATCGACCGGATGATCAAGGTCGACCCGATGCACGGCGAGGTCGTGAGCGAGGAGCCGGCGGTGATGCTCCACCCGGCGGAGCACTACTCGATCCCGGACGACAAGCTCGAACAGGCGATCGCGGAGATCGAGGACCTGATGGAGAAGCGGGTGAGCTACTTCGAACGGCAGGGCGACCTCGTGGCCGCCCAGCGCATCGAGGAGCGGACCACCTTCGACATCGAGATGCTGCGGGAGGCGGGCTACTGCTCCGGGATCGAGAACTACTCGGTCCACATGGACGACCGCGAGTCCGGCGACGCCCCCTACACCCTCCTCGACTACTTCCCCGACGACTTCCTCACCGTCGTCGACGAGTCCCACCAGACGATCCCGCAGATCAAAGGGCAGTACGAGGGGGACAAGTCGCGCAAGGACTCGCTCGTCGAGAACGGGTTCCGGCTCCCGACCGCCTACGACAACCGCCCCCTGACGTTCGAGGAGTTCGAGGAGAAGACTGACCGCACCCTCTACGTCTCCGCGACGCCGAGCGACTACGAGCGCGAGACCTCCGACCGGATCGTCGAGCAGATCGTCCGGCCGACCCACCTCGTCGACCCGAAGGTGGAGGTGACGGGCGCGACGGGGCAGGTCGACGACCTCCTCGAACGCGTCGACGACCGGATCGAGCGCGACGAGCGCGTCCTCGTCACCACGCTCACCAAGCGGATGGCGGAGGACCTCACGGAGTACCTCGAAGAGGCCGGCGTCGACGTGGCGTACATGCACGACGAGACGGACACGCTCGAACGCCACGAGATCATCCGCGACCTCCGGCTCGGCAACATCGACGTGCTCG
>NZ_CAKZRO010000024.1 GCF_937146585.1 uncultured Halorubrum sp.
GTTCACTCAGAGAAACCGGTTCTGTCCGGTGAGGTTAGTGTCACTCAATGAGGCTATCTCCCACGCCGAGACGAACGTGTTCGATCATCGCCGAACAAGCAGCAACGTTGTGAGGTAAATTGTGTCAGCACGAAATCACTCAGCGACTTAATTACTAGCGTTTCAGGGCCTGAGAGACGGTATCAGCGATAATATCTGGAGGCAACGTGTTTTTATACCATGCGACAATCGTCGCCCATGGCAGAGACTGCGACCGGCGTGGACGCGGGGGGATCGGGCGGGCTGGCGGAGAGCGTGCGGGACGTGATCCGCTACATTCCGGACGGCACCTCGATGCCGGAGGAGATGTGGAGCCCGCGGCATCGGAACATCCTGATTTCGACCGCGGTCCAGGTGCCGCTGCTGATCGGGCTCGGCCTCTACAACGGGACGGAGTCGTTCACCGGCGCGCAGATTCCGGCGACGCCGCTGTGGATGCTCGGCGGGTTCATCGCCGTCATCCTCGGCACCGGCGCGCTGGCGAGCTGGTCGCGGCTCGGCCGCCGCCAGCGGACGGTGCTCTCCGCGTTCAGCCTCATGACCGTCTCGATGGCGATGGTCAAGCTGTCGGGCGGCTACATCGAGGCGCACTTCAGCTTCTTCGTGTTCATCGGGGTGCTCGCGCTGTACGAGGACTGGCTCCCGTTCGCCGTCGGCGTCGCGTACGTGGCGGTCGGCCACGGCGCGTTCAGCCTCATCGATTCGAGCCTCGTCTACAACCACACCGCGGCGATACAGAACCCGATCGTCTGGGGCGGCATTCACGCGATCTTCGTCCTCGCGCTCGCCGGCGCGCTGATGGTCAACTGGTACTCGATCGAGAAGTCGCGCGAGGCGGCGCGCGAGCAGCTCGAACTGGCGGAGCAGAAGCAGTCGGAGATACAGGACGTCGAGGCCGCGAAGGCGGAGGTCGAGGAGCGCCGCGAGGAGGTAGAGCGGCTGAACAGCCACCTCGAGACGAAGGCCGACGCCTACAGCGCGGCGATGAACCGGGCCGCCGACGGCGACCTGACCGTTCGCCTCGACGCCGAGAGCGAGAGCGAGGCGATGGCGAAGATCGGCGCGGCGTTCAACGGCATGATGGACGACATCGACGGCGCGATGGGGGAGGTCCGGTCGTTCGCCCAGCAGGTGTCGGACGCGAGCGAGAACACGGTCGACGGCGTCGAGACCGCGGCCGACCGGAGCGAGGCCGTGAGCCAGTCGGTCGGCGAGATCGCCGAGGGCGCCGACGAGCAGCGCGAGATGCTGCGGCAGGTGTCCGACGAGATGAACGACCTCTCGGCCACGATCGAAGAGGTGGCCTCCTCGACGCAGACCGTCGTCGAGGTCGCGGAACAGACCGCCGACATCGCCGACGAGGGCGAGGAGACTGCCGACGCCGCGATCGAGCGCGTCGAGGAGTCCCGCGAGGCGCTCGACTCCGCGGCGGAGACCGTCCAGAAGCTGGACGACCGGATGGAGGACATCGGCGAGATCGTCGACCTCATCGGCGACATCGCCGAACAGACGAACCTGCTCGCGCTCAACGCCAACATCGAGGCCGCCCGCGCCGGCGGGAGCGGCGGCGGGAGCGACGGGTTCGCGGTCGTCGCCGACGAGGTGAAACAGCTCGCCGAGGAGACCCAGGACGCGGCCACGGAGATCGAGGAGCTCATCGGCGCGACGCAGTCGCAGACCGACGGGACGGTGAAGGCGGTCCGGAGCGCGGAGGAGAACATCGCCGCGGGCGCGGAGGCGGTCGACGACGCCGCGGACGCGTTCGCGCGGGTGTCCGACAACGCCGCGGAGGCCGGCGAGGGGATCCGCGAGATCAGCCGGGCGACCGACGACCAGGCGGCCAGCACGGAGGAGACGGTGTCGATGGCCGAGGAGGTCGCGGACATCAGCCAGTCGACGGCCGACGAGGCCGACGCGGTCGCCGAGGCGGCCGACGAGCAGCTGACCGCGATGAGCGCGGCGACGACGGAGGCCGGCTCGCTCGCGCAGCAGGCGGAGCGGCTCGGCGCGCTCGTGCGCGACTTCGAGGTCTCCGGCGAGGGGGTCGACCCGGACGGCTCGCCCGGACCGAACGTCGCCGTCGGCGACGGCGGGCAACCCGAGTAGTCGCGGAGAATCGAGGCGGATTTTTTCGGGGACAGTCGTCAGGGGCGTCGCGGAGCGACGCGGCGCGTCACTCGGTCGCCGACTCGCGCCGGAGCGCTTCGAGGACCGCCAGCGCGCGCTTCACCTGTGCGGCGTCCTCGACGAACACCAGCGTCCGGGGGGGTCGCACCGCCTTCGGGCGGACGCGGAGGTCGGCCTCCCTCGCCGCCGTCGCGACCGCGTCCGGAGCGGCCGTCGCCTCGATCCGGACGCGGTCCGGCTGGACGTACACGTCCGCGAGCGGGTCGGCGCGCTCGTCTCCGCCGTCCGAGCCGCCGCGCTCGCGGGCGATCCGGTACGCCAACGCGCCGTCGGCCGCGGGCTCGACGTCGCGGTCGGCGTCGACGACGGTCAACCCGCGGAGGCGACTCTCGTTGCCCGTCACTTCCGAGGCGAGCAGCTGGGCGAGCCTGACGCCGTCGGTGAGGCGGTCCGTCACCATCTCAGGCCGCCCCCGGGTCGTCGGCGTCGGTCGGTTCGGTCCCGTCGTCCGCCGGAGCGGATTCGTCGTCGCTCGCGGTGGCGAGCTCCTCGCGCACGTCGGCCGCGAGGCGGTCGACCGTCGCCCCCTGCTCGCGGGCGTAGAGGACCGCGGCGGCCTCGATGGTGACCGCCAGCGCGCGCTGGCGCTCGTTGATCGCGGCGACCGCGCGCTGCTTCTCGACGCCCGCGGCGACGATGGCGTCGAGCGCGCTCTCGAAGGTGGACTGCTCCCGGAGGACCGACTCGTCCGGGACGAACCCCTCGGGGACGGTCACCTCGGCCGGGTCGAACTGGAGGACCAAGTCGCCGTCCTCGGACGCGAGCAGGCCGCGCCCCACGGCGACGTCGACGAGCCGCTTCGCCTGGTCGGGCGAGAACCACTCCCGCTCTAACGACAGCGCGACGACGAACTCCCCCTGTCCGAGCCGGTCCTGGGCCCGGGCCTTGAACGGGGCGGCGACGGCGACCTCCAGACTCATGTGGAACGGACGGATCGGCGGGCGCGTAAACGTGTCGAACGCGGGGTCGACCGGGCGCTCCCGAGACTCAGTCGTCGCTGCCCGGGCTCGCGGCGGCTGTCGTCTCGCCCGCGTCGCCGCCGGCGTCGACGGGGGTCGGAGTCGCGTCGATCGTGTAGCCGGTCGCGGCCATGGCGAACAGCACGAGCGGCGAGAGGAACGCGAACAGGTAGTACGGCGCGTACTCCAGGGTCGGCACGCCGGTGACGCCGGCCATGTACACCGCGCCCGCGTGCCACGGGAACAGCGCGCCGGTCGGCGTCCCGGCGGCCTCGACGGCGCGGGAGAGCTGGTCGGTTTCGAGGCCGAACTCGTCGTAGGTGTTCCGGAGCGTGACGCTCGGGAGGACGATGCTCATGTACTGCTGGGCGGTGAGCGCGTTGATGACGATCGCGGAGACGCCGGTGCCGGCCACGAGCGCGCCGGGGCTCCGCACGGCGGACGTGAACGCGTGGGCGATCACCGCGAGGACGCCCGTGCGCTCTAGGATGCCGCCGAGCGCGAGCGCGGCGACGACGACCGTGATCGTCCACGCGGAGCCCGTGAGCCCGCCGGTCGCGAGGAGGTCGTTGACGAGCGTCGACCCCGACTCCGGCGCGGTGCCGTACATGAACGTCTCCCAGGCGGCGACGAAGCCGACCCCCTGGACGAGGACCGTCGTGAGCGCGCCGGCGAACACGCCGGCGACGAGCGTCGGGAGGGCGGCGTAGCCGCGCAGCGCCAGCCCGAAGGTGACGACCAGCGGGACGAACGCGACGACGGTGATCGCGTACGTCTCGCCGAGCGCGCCCTGTATCTCGGCGATCCGGCCGGCCGGAATGGACCCGCTCGCGCGGAGCCCGAGCGCCGTGAACCCGAGGACGGCGAGGCCGAAGGCGATCGCCGTGCCGGTCCGCATCCGGCGGATGTGCCCGTACAGGTCGGTGTTCGCGACGCCCGCCGCGAGGTTCGTGGTGTCGGAGAGCGGCGACTGCTTGTCGCCGGCGTACGCGCCCGAGAGGACCGCGCCGACCGTCATCGGGGCGGGGACGCCGAGCCCCGCGCCGATGCCGACGAAGGCGACGCCGAGGGTGCCGACGGTGGTCCACGAGGAGCCGATGGCGAACGCGACGACGGCGGCGACGACCGCGGCCGCCGGGAGGAACGTCGTCGGCGAGAGGACCGCCAGCCCGTAGTACATCAGGCCGGGGATCGTGCCGGCGCTGACCCACGTCGCGATCAGCCCGTAGATGGTGAAGATGATGAGGAGCGCCTGGAGCCCCATCACGAGGCCGTTCGCGATCCCGTCGAACAGCTCGTCCCAGTCGTAGCCGAGCCAGAGGCCGAACGCGCCGACGAAGGCGATACTCCACAACAGCGGCGGGTGCGGGTCGAGGCCGAGGACGGCCGAGCCGATGCCGAGGAACGCCACGACGGCGAGGACCGGGACCAGCGCCGCCGCGAGGCTCGGGCGGCGGTCTGGATCCAGGTCGTCGTACGCCGTCGGGGTGAACGAGCGTGCCATGTCCGATTGTATTCCTTTGAAGCATAAGTATGGCTCGAAATATGCGTGTGATAGATAGCGATAGATCTTGCCGCTTACGGTGAGCGGCTTCGGCAGGCCCCGCGGCACCCGCCGCGTCCGCCCGTGTGCCGCCGTGTCGCGGGGGTCCGCGAACGGACGCTCTTATACGCGTCGGCGGCGAAGCCTGCGTAACATGATATTCGAGGGCCTCCCGACGACTCCGCGCTCCGAGGAGCTCGTCGACAAGGCGTTCTCGCGGGCGGCGCGGGCCGGCCGCGCGAAGCGCGGCCACGAGGCGCAGGAGTCGATGTTACGGACCGCCGGCAACGTGCTCTCGGACAACTTGGAGAACGTCGTCACCTCGTGGCCGGACTTCGGCTTCGACGTCGACCCGTTCTACTACGAGCTCGCGGACGCGCTCGTCGACGTCGACCGCCTCCGCCAGGCGCTCTCGCAGGTGATGTGGGCCAGCCGCCAGATCGAGGACCTCCGCGACGAGTACACCACGAAGATCCGGAACTCCGACGTGGACACCGCGCGGAAGCACCGCAAGCAGGCGTTCGCCCGCATGGCGGACATCATGGACCAGATCGAAGACGACCTGCGCTACATCGGCGACTCCCGGGACCAGCTGAAGGTGCTTCCGGACGTCGAGCCGGACGAGCCGGCCGTCGTCGTCGCCGGCTACCCGAACGTCGGGAAGTCGTCGTTCGTCAACCGGGTCACCCGCGCGTCGAACCAGATCGCCGAGTACCCGTTCACCACGAAGGGCGTCCAGATCGGCCACTTCGAGCGCGACCGCGTCCGGTACCAGATCGTCGACACGCCGGGACTCCTAGACCGCCCGGAGGACGAGCGCAACGACATCGAGCGGCAGGCGGTGAGCGCCCTCGAACACCTCGCGGACGCCGTGATCTTCGTCATCGACCCCTCCGGCGACTGCGGCTACCCGCTGGAGGTCCAACTCGAACTCCGCGAGGAGGCCCGCGAGCTGTTCGGCGCGGACGTGCCGCTGCTCACGGTGGCGAACAAACACGACCGCTTCGAGGCGGTCAAGGCGGAGTCCGTCGACGCGACGATGAGCGTCACGGAGGACGAGAACGTCGAGGGCGTCCTCGACATGGCCGTCGACGCGGTCGGCTACGAGCCCGACCTCCCCACGCGCGACGGGGAGTAGTCGGCGGGCTCGGCGACTGGGGTCGAAAAACGGGTTCTTCTCGCGGCGTTACGCCGGAACCGCTTCGTACACGACGTTCACCGTGACGCGCACGCTGACGTCGCCGCTCTCCACGCTGGTCGACGCGCCCGCGTCGTCGCCGGCCGCCGCCTGGTACGACTCCGTCACGTACGTGCCCCCGCGCGACTCCGCCGTCGACACCTCGTAGACGCCGGAGACCTCAAGATCGCTCGCGTTCGCGAGCGCGGCCGCGTCGTCGTCGGCGTTCGACATCGCCTCGTCGATCGCCTGCTCGCGCACCTCGCGCTCCGTCTCCTCGGTCAGCCCGAACTGGATCCGCTGGACCTGGTCCGCGCCCGCGTCGACCGCGACGTCGATCACCTCGCCGACGGCGTCGACGTCGTCGACCTCGATCGCGTACAGGTGGACGCCCTCGTAGCGCGTCCGGTTCGGGTCGTCGCGGGTATCGTAGCTCTCGCGGACGTCGTACCGCTCGGTCCGGATCGCGTCTTCTGCGAGCCCCCACTCCGTCAGGGACGCCCGGAGCTCCTCGTCGCCGGCGGCCAGGTCGTCGCGGACCGCCTGCGCGTCGGCCCCGGTCGCGGTGACCCCGACCCGGAGCGTGGCGCGGTCCGGCGCCGACGTCGACTCGCCGACGGCCGTCACTTCGATGCTCCGTTCCAGTTGCGCCTCGCCGCCGTCCGTGGGGGTCGCGGTCCCCGCGAACCCCGCGCAGCCGGCCAGCGCGACGAGCGCCGCGATGCCGATGAGTGCCGTCAGTCGTCTGTCCATACGCGACCGTTCGCCGGCGGGCAGCTATAAGACGACGATAACGCAAAGAGTCGTTTTTCCTATCGGCCGCCGTCGCGGTCGGGGGCCTCGTCCGCCTCGGCCTCCTCGTCGGCGGCGTCGTGGTCCGCGATGAACGCGTCGTCGAGGTGCGGCTGCTCGTCGACCGGGGCGTCGTCGTCGGGCGACTCGGCGGCGCGGCCGTCGTCGGCCGCGTCGCGGGCGCCGTGCGAGTCGCCACCGTCACCCGTTTCGGCGGCGTCGGAGCCGCCGTCGCCGTTGGCGTCGCCGTCGGGGGCCGCGGCGACCTCGCCGGGCTCGCCGGACCGCACGTCGGTCCCCTGAGAGCGCTCCGACTCGCGCTCGACGCCGCCGGACACGGCGACGTCGCGGCGACCCGACCCGAACAGCCGCTCGCGCAGCGACCGGCTGCTGGGCCGCTCGGTGAGCAGCACCGAGGCGTCGACGTCGTGGATCACGTCGAGGTGGAGCGAGTTCGAGACGAGCCGGGAGAGCAGCCCCTTCTCCGTGGCCCCGATGATGACCAGGGTCTTGTCGGCGGCCGTCCGGCAGATGCCGTCCTCCACGTCGCCGCCGTCGTCGACGACGAGATCAGCGTCGTCGAGGTCGTGTTCCGCCGCCCACTCGGCGAGGAACGCCTCGCCGCGCGCCCTGCCGTCCGGGCCGTCCACCACGTGGAGCAGCGTCACCTCGGCCCCGGCCGTCTCGGCGAGCACCTTCGCCACCTCGGCGCTGAGGTCTGAGTCCGGCCCGCCCGAGGTGGGGATGAGGATCCGCGAGGTGTCGAGCTCGCGCTCGTTGAGGATGAGGAAGTCGCAGGGGAGCTGGTTGGTGAGCTCGTCGATCGGCCGCTCGGCGCGGGCGGCGCTCCAGAGCTGGTCGTCGCCCCAGCCCATCAGCACGGCGTCCGGGCGGGTCCGGCGCGCCATGTTGAACACCTCCTCGAACGAGCGGTGCGAGACGACCGTCGACGTCGACACCTCGACGTCGTGTTCGGCCGCGGTCGAGCGCAGGTTCGCCATCCCCTCGGCGGAGACGTCCGCGATGCGCCGCCCCGCGTCGCCCGAGGACAGCGACATCCGCTCCGGCGCCTGGACGACGTGGACGATGTGGACGACGCCGTCCTCGTGGCTGCTCGCGAGCCGCGCCGCCAGCTCGACTATCGGACCGTCGGTCCGGGGGTTCGTGATCGGCACCATGACGCGGTACCCCTCGCCCGCGAACAGCGTCGCCTCGGTGGCGTCCAAAATCGGGACGTACGAGCGCCCGGCCGCGCGACCGAACACCCACTCGGGGACCGTCAGGCGGCGGCTCACGCCCTCGAAGCGCGCCTCCTCGAGGCGCTCCTCGCTGGTCTGGAAGTAGTTGACGAGCGTGACCAGCACGATCCCGCCGAGCGTGTTCCCGATCAGGACCGGAATCACGAACCCGACGATCCCGGAGTAGAGGCTGAGCTCCGCGCCGTACAGCGGGATGTCGTGCTGGAAGAACAGGTAGAGGACCTCGGTGAAGGAGACGACCACGTGGAACAGGTCGCCGAGCGGGATCGCGAGGAACGCGAGGTAGACGACGAGCATCCGGCTCATCGAGTCGGTGGAGGCGAACCCGACCCAGACGACCCCGGCGACGATCAGCCCCGCCATCGCGGCCTTGAAGAACAGCGGTACGGTGCCGACCTTGAACCCGCCTTCCGAGATGTACCGCGCCGCGTCGACGGTGTCGCCGGTGAAGACGCCGCCGTACGACAACACGAGCGCGCCGATCCCGCCGCCGACGAAGTTGCCCGCGAGCACGATGGTCCAGTGGCGCAGGAGCGTCGGGAGGCTCGCGAGCCGCTCGAGCGTCAGCGCGACCGGCGGGAGGGTGTTCTCGGTGTACAGCTGGTAGCCGCCGATGATGATGTAGATGAACCCGAGCGGGTACAACAGGACGCTCAGGATGGGGTCGCGGCCGGTCGCCGCCGTCAGCGACGCGTACAGCATGAACGTGATCGTGATCGCCAGCCCGGCGGCGAGCCCGCTGAAGAACAGCTCGCGGCTCCCCGAGGTCACCTCCTCGTCCGCGGCCGCGATGATCCGCTGGAACACCTCGTCAGAGGAGAATCGGTCCCGGACGGCCTCGCCGACCGCGGGCGCGCCGCTCCGGGACCGCTCGACGACCTCCCGCATCGAGTCGTCGTCAGGTTGCGTGGAATCCGTCACTGGCCGAGGCCATGGCGGCCCGGTAAAAAGCCCTTGCTCTTCGGATCACGTCGCCGCGAGAGCGGACGACGGCGGCGGGAGCGGTGCGCCGCGCTCAGGCGCGCTCGACGGTCACCGTCCGGACCTCGACGCGGACCGTCCGCCCGACGACCGCCTCGATCCGGTCGTCGAGCGCGGGCGCGATCCCTTCGACGGTGCCGCCGGGCGGCGCGCCGACCGTGACCACCACGCGGTCGGTCTCCAGGGGCGGCACCGTCCCGGAGCGCTCCACCGTGAGCTCGAGCAGTTCGAACTCCGAGTCCAGCGCGGTCAGCTCGTCGGTCGCGGCGGCGCGGATGTCGGCCTCGGTGGTCGAGGCGGCGTAGGAGTCGTAGGTGACGCCGCCGAGGAACACCGACAACAGCGCGATGGCGACGACGAGCACGGCGGCGCGCTTGACGAACGCGGCGCGCGCGTCGTCCTCGCGGAACCACCGCTGCGGCCGGTAGCCTTCGTACCACAGCATCACCAGCGCGGAGAGGTTGATCGAGAGGACGTTCACCGCGACGATGATGCCCGCGCCGAGCACGAGCCGCGGGATCCGGAAGGCGATCCCGATGCCGACCGCGGCCGCCGGCGGGATGAGCGCCACCGCGATCATCACGCCGACGAGGGTCGCGGAGACGCCCGTCATCAGCGAGACGATGCCCGCGACGCCGGCCCCGACCGCGACGACCAACACGAGGACGTTCGGGGCGAGGCGTTCGGACACCTCCGCGAGTTCGAGCGGGTCGAGCCCGGGCGGGACCAAGGCGAGCGAGCGCAGCGCGAACGCGAACAGCGTGGCCGCGAGCACCGCGACGACGACGCCGAGCACCTGCATCCGCACGCCCCGGCGGAACAGCGCCTCGTCGTCGACGACGGTGCCGATGGCGGCCGACATCGCCGGCCCGATGAGCGGCGCGATAACCATCGATCCGACCACGGTGGCGGGCGAGTCGAGCAGGAGGCCCGCCGTGGCGATCACGGCCGAAATGACGGTCATCAGCACGTACGTCCCCAGCCCGGAGGCGAGATCGTCCGCCTTCGCCTGGAGCTCCTCCCGGGAGATGCGGTCGCCGCCCCGCTCCGCGTCTTCCTCGTACTCCTCCTCGAGCGCCTCGAACCGGCGCGAGATGACCGTCTCGGCCGCGACGATGACCGTGTAAGTGCTCTCGTCGATCCCCGCCTCCCGCAGTCGGTCGAGGACCGGCTCGACGGCGGCGGTCGGCAGCGGGAACGTCGCGACCGCGGTGTACTCCCGCCCGCTCGTCTCGTCGGTGACGACGTAGTCGACTCCCTCGTCGTCGAGCGCGCGGACGACCGCCGCCCGCTTGCCCGCCGGAATCATGACCTGAACGAGTCGCACGGTCGCCGGTCGCGCCGACGGCCCTTATAAGATCGGCACGCCGTGAGCCGCCCCGGCCGCGAGAAACGGAACTTTAATGCGCGAATCGCTCGCACCTCCAGCCAAGAATGATCTCGCCGCTGGTCATCGACACGTTCCTGCTCGACTACCACCTCGGGCACGTCATACTGTTCGGGCTCGTCGTCTCGCTTCTGGGTGCCGCGCCGCTGAAGTCCCAGAAGGCCATCGCGTCGATCTTGGCCGTGTTCGGGGTCGTCTTCCTGATGGCGCCGTACACGACGATGCCGCCGACGTTCATCCTCCTCGGCATCCCACTCGTCCTCGTCGGCACGCTGCTGTGGACGATGGCCCGCTGAGCCCGCCGGACGGAACGCTCGACGAAAGCCTGCCCGACGCGCCCACTCTCTCCTCTCCTCCCGCCGACCGCGCCAGACGCCGTCGCGGTCCCACTATCTGTTCGATCCCGCTCCTTTTTGCCCCACCGGGGACACTGCCCGCCATGGTAACGGTACGGGCCCCCGCGACGAGCGCGAACCTCGGGAGCGGCTTCGACGTGTTCGGGGCGGCCCTCTCGCGACCGGCCGACGTCGTCACGGTCGAGAAGGCGGCCGAGACGACGATCGAGGTCACTGGCGTCGGCGCGCAGTACATCCCGGAGGACCCCGAGAAGAACACGGTCGGCGCGGTCGTCGAGGCGCTCGACGCGCCGGCGCGCATCCACATCGACAAGGGCGTGCGCCCGGCGTCCGGGCTCGGCTCCTCCGCCGCGAGCGCCGCGGGGGCGGCCGTCGCGCTCAACCGACTGTACGACCGGGGGCTCTCCCGGGAGGAGCTGGTCCCGATCGCCGCGGAGGGGGAGGCCGTCGTCTCCGGGGTCGCGCACGCGGACAACGTCGCCCCCTCGATCCTCGGCGGCTTCACCGTGACGACGGCCGAGGGGACCCACTCGGTCGACGCCGCCGTCCCGCTCGTCGTCTGCCTGCCCGACGTCGCGGTCTCGACCCGCGACGCGCGCCGCGTGGTCCCCGAGACCGCCTCGATAGAGGACCTCGTCGAGACGGTCGGCAACGCGGCGACGCTGGCGGTCGGCATGTGCCGCTCGGATCCGGACCTCGTCGGGCTCGGGATGACGGACCCGGTGGTCACGCCCGAGCGCGCCCGACTGATCACCGGCTACGACGACGTGCGCGAGCGCGCCTTCGACGCCGGCGCGACGGGCGTCACCGTCAGCGGCGCGGGCCCCGCGGTGATCGCGGCCTGCCGCGAGCGCGACCGCCGCGGCGTCGCCGCCGAGATGATCGACGCCTTCGCCGGCGCCGGCATCGAGGCGCGGGCGTACCAGACGCGGATCGGCCGCGGCTCGACGGTCATCGACGACTGACCGCCGCGCGCTCGTCGGCGACCGAACCGGAGATTCTGTCCCTGCGTCCGTGTCCCTCGGGAGCGGCAGCGTCGGGTGCGGAAGAGATATATGATCAGAGAAAACATAGATTTAGACGAGTCAAATAATTGGATGTGATCTCTGTTCATGACACCTGAGAGCGGCGACGGACGAGCGGTGACGCGGCGCGACGCGGTACGCGCCGGGGCGGTGACGGCGCTGGCGGGCGTCGCCGGCTGTTCGTCGCTGCCCGGCGCGCCGGCGGGGACCGGGGGCGCGGGGAGCGACGACGGGGGACCGGTCGCCGTGGCCTCCTTCTTCAGCTTCTTCGACTTCGGGCGGCGGGTCGCCGAGGAGACCCCGCTGACCGTCGAGAACCTCGTTCCGACGGGGCTCCACGGTCACGGCTGGGACCCGAACTCGAGTATCACCCGACGGATCATCGAGGCGGACGCGTTCGTCCACGTCGGCGAGGACTTCCAGCCCTGGGCGGACCGCGCCATCCAGACGATCGAGGCCGACGGCGCGGACACCGCGCTGTTGAACGTCCGCGAGGGGATCGAGCTCGTCGACCTCGCGGCGTCGCTCGACCGCGACGAGGAGGGCGTCGGCGCGCAGCGCGGCAAGGACCCGCACTTCTGGTTGGATCCGCGGCGCGCGAAGCGCTCGGTCGACAACATCGCGGACGGGTTCGCGGAGCTCGTTCCCGACCACGCCGACCGGATCCGGCAGAACGCGGAGGCGTACAAGACCGACGTCCTCGACCGCATCGACGCGGACTACGAGGCCATCTTCGACCGGGCCGAGCGGGACGTCGTCCAGCTGGCCGCGCACAACGCCTTCCAGTACATCGGCGAGCGGTACGGCGTCCGGATGCGGCCGCTCGTCACCAACCTCGCGGCGAGCGGCGACGTCAAGCCCGCGGACGTCCGCGAGGCGACGCGCGTCATCCGCGAGAACGACATCCGGTACATCGCGAACGGCGTCTTCGAGTCGCAGCGACCGGCCCAACAGCTCCTCCGGGAGACCGACGTCGAGGCGTACTTCCCGGTCACGCCGTACGCCGGTGTGCGCGACGAGTGGGTCGCGGAGAACTGGGGGTACGAGGAGATCGCGTACAACATTAACATGCCCACGTTCAAGATCGTCCTCGGCACCGAGACGCCCGAGGACGCGGCGCCGACCGACGGGTGGGTCGAACAGTGGCGGAACTTCGAACCGGTATGAGTGCGAACGAGACGGACCCCGCGGCCCGTGCGAGCGCGGCGTCCGACGCCGGGGCTGGCGATCCGGTCATCGACCTCTCCGGCGTCACGTTCGGCTACACGGCGACGCCGGTCGTCGAGGACGTGTCGCTGACCGTCGACTCCGGCGAGTACGTCGCCGTCGTGGGGCCGAACGGCTCGGGGAAGTCGACCCTGATGCGGCTGATGCTGGGCCTGATCGGTCCCGACGCCGGGGCGGCGCGGCTGTTCGGCGAGGACGCGGGTCGATTCGACGACGGCGAGCGCGTCGGCTACGTCGCGCAGCAGGCCACCGCCGCGGAGGAGATGCCGATCACCGTCCGCGAGGTGGTGAAGATGGGTCGGTTCCCGTACGTCGCGGTGGGGAACCTCCCCGGCGGGGACGCCGGGGTCGTCGGCGGGCTGTTCGACGACCCGGTCGGCACGGCGCGTCGGACCGCCAACGCCGTCTCGGGACGGCTCACCGCCGGCGACTGGCGGATCGTCGACGACGCGCTCGCGACGGTCGGCATGAGCGCGTTCGCCGACCGCCGCATCGGGCAGCTCTCCGGCGGGCAGCGCCAGCGGGTGTTCATCGCCCGGGCGCTGGCCGGCGAGGCCGACCTGCTCGTGTTGGACGAGCCGACCGTCGGCGTCGACGCCGAGTCGGTCGACGCGTTCTACGACCTGCTCGACGCGCTCAACGCCGCGGGGATCACCGTGCTCCTCATCGAGCACGACCTCAGCGCGGTCGTCGAGCACGCCGACCGCGTCGTCTGTCTGAACCGCGAGGTGTACTTCGACGGCCCGGCCGACGAGTTCGTCGAGAGCGACGCGCTGGCGCGGGCGTTCGGCGCCGGGGCGCGCTTCCTCGCGGGGGGTGGCGAATGAGCGACCCGCTGACCGCCGCGCTCGCGGCGTGGCTGTTTCCCGCGGTGAACCAGTCGGCGGCGCTGGCGCTTCAGGGCGGCCTCGCCGGCGTCGGCGAAACCGTTTTCGGCGCGCTCCTCTGGGTGTTAGAACAGTGGTACTGGCTGATGGACTGGGCGCACTACCTCACCGGGCTGGAGATGCTGAACCCGCGCTATCGGTACATGCAGCGGGCGGTGCTGGTCGGGCTCTGTATCGGCGTGATGGCGCCGCTCATCGGCACCTTCCTCGTTCACCGACAGCTCGCGCTCATCGGCGACGCGCTGGCGCACACGGCGTTCGCGGGGGTCGCCGTGGGGCTGTTCCTCAACGCCGTCATCGACTTGGGGGTGTCGCCGTACCTCACCGCCGTCGTCGTGGCGATGATCGCGGCGCTGTTCATCGAACTCATCTCCGAGACGACGGACGCGTACAACGACGTCTCGATGGCGATCGTCCTCTCGACGGGCTTCGCGCTGGGGACGACGCTCATCAGCATCAACGCCGGCGGGCTCGCGGTCGGGGTGAACCAGTTCCTCTTCGGGAGCCTCTCGACGGTGTCGCCCCAGAGCGCGGGGATCCTGCTCGCGCTGTTCGCCGTCATCGTCGGCACGGTGGCGCTGACGCGCAACCAGCTCCTCTACGTGACCTTCGACGAGACCGCGGCCGCCGTCTCCGGGATCTCCGTCAACTGGTACAACCGCGTGATGGTGATGCTGACGGCGATGGTCGTCGTGGGCGCGATGCAGATCATGGGCGTCATCCTCGTCGCGGCGATGCTCGTCGTGCCCGTGGCGGGCGCGACGCAGGTGTCGCGCAGCTTCACCGAGTCGATCGTCGTCTCGGTCGTGCTGGCGGAGCTCGCGGTCCTCCTCGGGATCGGCGTCGCCTACTACGGCGGCGTCACCGCCGGCGGGGTCATCGTCCTCGTCGCGGTCGGGATCTACGTCTGCGCGGTCGCGGTCGGGAAGCTCCAGTCCGTCCGCGGCGAGGCGGAGACCCCCGAGATGGGGAGCATCGAGACCGACGGCGTCGAGGCCGACGCCGGAGCGAGGGGTGACTGAGCCGTGACCGGGGACGGAGACCGCGGCGACGCCGACCCGGGCGGCGAGGCCCCCGAGCGGAGGGCGTCCTCGGAGGTGATCAGCGCGGTCATGGAGGACTACATCAAGGCGATCTACGCGATCGAGCGCGACACCGGCGAGCGGGTGTCGACCTCCGCGCTCGCCGACTACCTCGACGTCACCGCGCCGACCGTCTCCTCGATGATCAAGAAGCTGGCGGAGCGCGGGCTGGTGGACCGGGAGGAGTACAAGGGGGTGACGCTCACCGACGATGGCGAGCTCGTGGCCCTCGAGATCCTGAGACACCACCGGCTCCTGGAGTCGTTCCTGACCGAGCAGCTCGACTACAGCTGGGTCGACGTCCACGACGAGGCCGACCGGCTCGAACACCACGTCTCCCAGAAGCTGAGCGACCGCATCGCCGAGGCGCTCGGCAACCCGCCGGTCGACCCGCACGGCGACCCGATCCCCGACGCCGACCTCTCGCTCCCCGACGCGGGCGACGCCGTCCGACTCGTCGACGCGGAGGAGGGCGACCGGGTCGTCGTCCAGCGCGTCCGGGACCAGGGAGACGCCGAACTGCGCTACCTCGCCGACGCGGGGGTCTGGCCGGGCGCGGAGCTCGTGGTCGTCGACGTCGCGCCGTTCGACATGCTCACCGTCGAGACGCCGTCGGCCGAGCAGAGCCTCCCGGCCGACGTCGCGCGCCTCATCGAGGTCGAGCCGGCGACCGACGACGAGGGCGCCTGACGCGGGCCTCGCCGGGGTCGGCCGGATCCGTCAGAGGACCGGCCGACTCCGTCCGAGTGTCGATCGGCGACCGGAATCCTGAACAGCGCGGCGCCGCAAGGACCACGCGAGATGGACCGGGAGATACCGGAGGACGCGGCCGTCGTGCTCTTCGACGGCGTCTGTAACCTCTGTAACGGGTTCGTCCAGTTCGTCCTCCCCCGTGACCCGGACGGGAAGTACCGCTTCGCCTCGCTCCAGTCGGACGTCGGCCGGGCGCTGCTCGCGGAACACGACCTGCCGACCGACGAGCTGGAGTCTATCGTCCTGATCGAAGACGGGGAGGCCTACGTGAAGTCGGCGGCGGTCCTCCGCATCGCGGCCGGCCTCGGCTGGCCGTACCGGCTGCTCTCGCCGTTCCGATACGTCCCGGCCGCGGTCCGGGACGGCGCGTACGACTTCGTCGCCGACCACCGGTACCGGTGGTTCGGGAAAAAGGACCGGTGTATGATGCCGTCGGGCGACGTCGAGTCGCGCTTTCTAGAGTAGCTCGCGCTCTCCGGAGAGGGTCGCGGCCCGAATGGGAGCCGCGTCTCGGCCTCGGTCACTCCGCCCCGGCGCGCTCGTAGGTGACGAACGCGAGGTCGCCCTCCGTCTCCCGCGCGCGCTCGGTCCACGCGTCGGCGTCCCACTCCGGGAACCGCGTGTCGCCCGCCGGCCGCTCGGGGATCTCGGTGATCACCATCCCGTCGGCGCGGCCGAGGAGCGCCTCGTAGACGGTCGCGCCGCCGATGACGTAGACGGTCTCGACGCCGCGTTCGGTCGCGTCCGCCGCGGCGCGAGAGACTGCCTCCTTGACGCCGCCCGCGACGACCGCGCCGTCCGGGAGGTCGGCGTCGTCGAGGGAGCGGGTCGTCAGCACGACGTTCGTCCGGTCGGGGAGGGGGCCGCCGATCCGGTCGGCGATGTCCTCGTACGTCTTCCGGCCGACGATCACCGGGTGGCCGGTCGTGAGCCGCTTGAAGTGCGACAGGTCCGCGGGGTAGTGCCACGGCATCCCGTCGTCGCCGCCGATCACGCCGTTCTCGGCGACGGCGGCCACGAGGACGAGGTCGGGGTCCGCGGAGCCGCGCTCGTCGTCCGTCATCACTCCGCGACCGCGAACGAGATGCCGTCCGCGGAGTCGTAGTCGACGACCGCGACGTCCTCGTGAGTGAGTTCGTCGAGCGGCTTGTCCGCGATCTCGATCCGCGGGCGGTCGCGCGGCGTCCGCGAGAGCTGTTCGAGCAGGCCGGGGACGTGGTCGTACCCCTCCTGGCCGTCGGGCTCGTCCGGCGCGGTGCGCTCGACCCAGCTCTTCACCTCGAGGTAGTCGTCCTTGCTCTCGACGTTCGCGAGCCGCTCTTGAACGTAGCGGAGGTTGTTCGCGTACCACTTCCCGCGGTCGCCGCGGCCGCAGTAGACGTGGGCGTCGACGACCGTGTGGCCGAACTCGCCGACCTCGAAGCCGGTCCGCTGGGCGAGCGCGTTCGCGAGCAGCGCGTACGCCGCGATGTTGAACGGGACGCCGAGCGCGATGTCGCCCGAGCGCTGCGTCAGGTGGAGGTTGAGCCGCCCGCCCTGGACGTTCACGACGAAGGTGTAGTGGCAGGGCGGCAGCGTGGAGACGGCGGCGTTCGCCGGGTGCCACGCGTTCACGACCATCCGGCGGGAATGGGGGTTCTCCTCGAGGGTGTCGAGGACGTACTGGATCTGGTCGAACGTGCGGCGCGTCGTGCCGTCGACGTCCTCCTCGACGGTGACCCAGCGGTCCGCGTCGTCGGGCCACGTCTCGCCCGGCAGTTCGGCGGCCGCTTCCGGGACCGGGTAGCGGCGCCAGAACCGCCCGTAGGCGGTGTCGAGCTTCCCCTCCTCGTCGGCCCACGCGTCCCAGATCTTCGTCTCCTCGCGGAGGTTGCGGATGTGCTCCTCGCCGGAGAGGTACCACAGCACCTCGTGGATGAGCGAGTTCCACCGGTAGCCGTCCATCTTCTTCGTGGTAAGGAGGGGGAACCCCTCCGCGAGGTCGACGGTGTACTGTCCGCTGAACGTCGCGATGGTGTCGACGCCGGTTCGGTTCGGCTTGTACGTGCCCGTCGAGAGCGCGTCGTCGACGAGGTCGAGGTACTGTTGCATTGTGGGTGCGCGCGCCGGGGCGAGCGGTCGCCGGCGCGGACTGTTACCGGGTCAAACGAGGCGCAGAAAGTAAGCGCATTGGTTCCCGGATCCCCCCGATAGATTATCGGTACCGCTCTGGGAGGTACGGGTCGACGACCGAGGGGAGCAGCGGGATCACGGCCGCCGCGATCTCCGCCAGGCGACGCCGGAGGACCGTGTACACGACCGCGACGGCCAGCGTGCCGATCACGATCTGGCGGAGCGGCGGGTCGACTAAGAGGAGCAGCGGGACCCCCAGCCCCACGGAGAGCGCGAGATCTTCGACCGCCCCGTCGTACCGGACGCCGCGGCGCGGGGCGACCCAGTCCTCCCGGTAGTGGTCGTACACCGCGCGGTCGGAGTTCCCCTCCCACGGGCGGAGCTCCAGCCCGCCGCCGTACATGTCGGCGACGCTGTGGAGGGCCGCACCGAGGAGCAGGAACGCGACCCCGACGGTGAGTTGGGAGGGGGCCACGAGCGCGGCGAGGACCGCCGGGGCCGCGAGCGCGGCGTAGTAGACCGGGTAGTGGAGCGTCTTGCGGTGGCCGACGTACATGTCGAGGTCCGGAACCAGTCCGCCGAGGAAGCCGGCGGCGAACCCGACCGGGGCCAGTTCCGGCGCGACGCGCACCAGCGGGGCCGCGAGCAGCATCCCCGCCAGCACGTGGGTCGGAAGCATCATCGTACCGGAACGCAGGCGACAGAAACTTATGAGCGTGTCGGCGCGCCGAGCGCGGGCCGCCCCCCGCGGAGCGGCCGCCTGAGGCGGCGCGGCGGCCGCGTCCGCGGTCCGTTTATATACCGTCGGCCGAACCGAGGCGTATGCTCATGACGCCGGGACCGACCGCGGTCCCCGAGCCGGTGCGCGAGGCGATGTCACGCGAGCTGATCAACCCCGACGTGGACCCCGCGTTCCGCGAGATATACGACCGCGTCACGGAGCGGCTGGCGACGGCATACGGGATCGACCCCGACGCCTCCGGATCCGACGCCCGCGACGTAGTCGTTCTCGGCGGCGAGGGGATCCTCGGGCTGGAGGCGGCGGTCGCGTCCCTCGTCGAGCCCGGGACCGAGGTGCTGTGCCTGGCGAACGGGCTCTACGGCGAGGGGTTCGCCGACTTCGTGGCGTCGTACGGCGGCGACCCGACCGTCGTCGCCGCGGAGCACGACGAGCCGCTGCCGCTCGACGCGCTCGACGAGGCGCTGGCGGCCGACGACGCCGACTTCGACGTCGCGACGATGGTCCACTGCGAGACGCCGACCGGCGCGCTCAACGACGTCGACGCCGCGCTCGACCGGATCGAGGCCGCCGACGCCGAGATCCTCACGGTCGTCGACGCCGTCTCCTCGCTCGGCGGCGTCTCGGTGCCGACGGAGCGGATCGACGTCTGTCTCGGCGCGTCCCAGAAGTGCTTCAGCGCGCCCCCGGGCCTCGCCACCGCCGCGGTGAGCGACCGCGCGTGGGCCGCGATGGAGGCGCGCGAGCCGCACTCGCTGTACGCGAACTTCCTCCCGTTCCGCGACGTGAGCGACGGCTTCCCGTACACGCACCTGACGACCGAGGTCGTCGCGCTCGACGAGGCCCTCGGGCTCCTGCTCGACGAGGGGCTCGACGCGGTCCGGGAGCGACACGCGGCGGCCGCGGCGCGGTGCCGCGAGCGCGGCGCGGAGCTGGGGCTCGAGACGGTGCCCGGCCCCGAGCGGAGTTCGCCGACGGTGACCGCCTTCGCGGTGCCCGGACGGGCCGAGTCGCTTCAGGAGCGGCTGCGCGAGGAACATGACGTCCTGCTCGCGACCGGGCTGGGCGACGGCGCGAGCGACGTTCTCCGCGTCGGCCACATGGGCCACAGCGCTCGGGTCGACCGCGTCGAGGAGACGATGGACGCGCTCGCGGCCGTCCTCTGACGGAGGGTGTGAACAGGACACAGACCGCCGGAACGCTGAAGCGTCGCGCCGCAGGGGCGTTGAATATGCCGTCGCCGCGCGAAGCGATGCGAGAGCGAGGGTGGACCGTCGAACACGTCCCGCACGAGGTGATCGCGGACTACAACGCCTGTTACCGGGTCGTCTACGAGGGGGAGCTCGTCTACCCCCCGGCCGCGGACGTGCTGGGAATCCCGGAGAACGAGGTGTGGGTCTCCGAGAAGTGGGCGAAGTACGACCGGTTCATCCTCTACCACGAGCTCAGGGAGATCGAACACCGGGCGGCGGGCCACGACAAGACCGCGGCACACGAGCGCGCCGAACGCGACGAGCGCTCGCTCTGGCTGGACGACCCCCGCTGGCGGGTGATGAACGCCGAGTGGGACGAGGGGCGCGCGCACCTCCCCTTCCCGAACGAGCGGGACGACCTCAGTCGACGGACCGCCGCAGCAGCAGCGCGAGCCCGGTGAGCGACACCGATATCCCGAACAGGATCACGCCGAGGTAGCCGACCGCGATCGACCCGATGTCCCGGATGTGCGAGTGGTACTCGTCGGTCACGTGCGCGTACAGCAGGAGGGTGCCGACCGCGCTGAGCAGGAGCCCGACCGCGTTCACCTTCAGTCCCGGCTTCGCCATGCTACGCGGGTCGTCCCGGGGCCCAATTAAAAGTGCGCGGTGAGGCGGGACGCCGCGGTCTCGCCGCCTCCGGAACGCCCTTGCCCCCGCCGCGACCAGTAGAGTACAGCCATGAATCACCGCGAACTCGGCGGCGTCGGCGCAGTCAGCGAGGTCGGCTACGGCGCGTGGGAGATCGGGAGCGACTGGGGCGAGGTCACCGAGGCGGAGGCGGTCGCGGCCGTCGAGGCCGCCCGCGAGGCCGGGATCGACTTCTTCGACACCGCCGACGTGTACGGCGACGGTCGCTCCGAGCGCATCCTCGGCGAGACGCTCGCGGACGAGATCGCGGCCGGCGACGTGACCGTCGCGACGAAGGCCGGCCGCCGGCTCGACCCGCACGAGCCCGACGGGTACACGGAGGCGAACCTCCGCCGGTTCGTCGACCGCTCGCGGGAGAACCTCGGCGTGGAGACGCTCGACCTGGTCCAGCTCCACTGCCCGCCGACGGACGTCTACTACCGGCCCGAGGCGTTCGACGCGCTCGCGACGCTCGAATCGGAGGGCCGGATCGACGCGTACGGCGTCAGCGTCGAGCGCGTCGAGGAGGGACTGAAGGCGATGGAGTTCCCGGGCGTCGAGAGCGTCCAGATCATCTTCAACCCGTTCCGACAGCGGCCCGCGGAGCTGTTCCTCGACGAGGCCGCCGCGCGCGGCGTGGGCGTCGTCTGTCGGGTGCCGCTCGCCTCGGGGCTCCTGACGGGCGCGCTCTCGCGCGACGACGAGTTCCCCGAGGACGACCACCGGAACTACAACCGCGACGGCGACGCCTTCGACGTGGGCGAGACGTTCGCCGGCGTCCCCTTCGAGGCGGGCCTCGACGCGGTCGACGCGCTCGACGATCGCCTGCCCGACGACCGGCCGCTGCCCGAGTTCGCGCTGCGTTGGATCCTCGATCACGACGCCGTCTCGACGGTGATCCCCGGGTCGACGACGCCGTCCCACGTCCGGGCGAACGCGGCCGCGAGCGAGGCCGCTCCCCTCGACGCCGCCGAGCGCGAGGTCGCGGCCGACGTCTACGACGAGCACGTCCGCGCGCACGTCCACCAGCGCTGGTAGGTCCCGACCGCGTGACTGCGGGGCCGAGCGGGTCGGCCGCGAAACGCGTCCCTTTTTTCGCGCGACCGCGACCGGATCGACAGAGACGACCGTGGAGAGCGAACGCGAAGGGAAGGCGGCGGAGTCCGACGAGGGGCCCGAGCCCGGCGAGATCCCCGACGACGAGCGCGAGGCGTTAGAGACCATCGCGCACGGCGCGGTGCTCACCTCCGGCGGGGTCGCCGGTCAGCGCGCGCTGATCGCGGCGGCCGAGTTCGCGCTGACCCGCGGGCTCGGGCCGACCGCCTACGGCGTGTACGCGCTCGCGTGGCGCATCGCGCAGCTGCTCTCCCGGCTGGTGACGTTCGGCAGCGTCCCCGCCATCCAGCGCTACCTCCCGGAGTACGCCGACGACGCGGGCCGGCGGGGCGCGGTCGCCGGCCTCGCGTACGCGACGACGATCGGCTTCGGGGTCGCGATCGCGGCCGGCGTCTGGCTCGCGGCCCCGGCGATAAACGCCCGCACGGTCACGGAGCCGGCGTTCGCGGGGACGATGCGCGCGTTCGGCGGGCTCGTCGGACTCCTGGGGGTCGTGATGGTCGCGTCCGCGATCTTCCGCGCGGTCGGGTCGGCGCGCGGCGAGATCCTCCTCAACAAGCTGCTCCGCCCGGCCGCCCGGCTCGTCGGCGCGCTCGCCGCGCTCGCGCTCGGCTACTCCGTCGTCGGCGTCGCGGGGGCGATCGTCGCCGCCGCCGGCCTGCTCGCCGCGGTCGCCGTCCCCCTCTCCGCCTCCGTCACCGGCGTCCGACCGACGCTCCGCGGCGCACGCGCCGAGGCGCGCCGCTTCTACGACCACGCGGTCCCGGTCGCGATGAGCAGCCTCGGGAAGGTGTTCCAGAACCGCGTCGACGTGCTGTTGGTCGGCGCGCTGCTGACGGCGACCGCGGCCGGCGTGTACAACGTCGTCCTCGTGGTGATCGCGGTCGCGTGGATCCCGCTCCTATCCTTCAACCAACTGCTCCCGCCGGTCGCCTCGGAGCTGTACGCGGACGACCGGACGGCGACGCTCAACGCGGTGTACAGCTCCGTCACGCGACAGATCGTCACCGCGGTCGTCCCGATCCTCGCCGTGCTGGTCGTGTACGGCCGGGAGATCCTCGCGCTGTTCGGCGAGACGTACGTCTCGGGGTACGGCCCCCTCGTCGTCTACCTCGGCGGCGTCTTCGTCGGGAGCGCCGTCGGCGCGACCGGCTGGCTCCTGATGATGACCGACCACCAGTACGCGCGGATGGCGCTCGACTGGCTGCTCGCGGTGCTCAACGTCGGGCTGACCTACGCGTTCGTCGTCCGGTACGGGCTCGTCGGCGCCGCGCTCGGCACGTCGCTCGCCATCGCGGTCCAGAACGCGATCCAGGTGGTCCTGCTGCGCCGCTTCGAGGGGCTGTGGCCGTTCGACCGGACCTTCCTCACGCCGCTCGCGGCCGGCGTCGTCGCCGTCGCCGTGATGTACGCGGTCCGGACGCTCCTGCCCGGTGGAACGGCGGTCCTCGTCGGTAGCGCGGTCGGGCTCGCGGCGTACGCGGGCTCGCTCCGGGTCCTCGGCGTGGACCCGCGCGACCGCTTCGTCGCGCGACGGCTGGCGCGGCGGTACCGGGCCGCGCTCGCGGAGCGGCTCGGTCGGTGAGCCCCCGCGACCGCGGATCGCGACGATTTATGGGCTGGCCGCGCCGTACCAACGATATGCAAACGATCGACCGCGAGTCGGCGGGGTCGGCTCGCGTCGCGATCGTCGGCGGGATCCACGGCGACGAGCCCGCCGGCGAACGGATAGTGCGGCGGATCGCGGACGAACTCCCGGCGCTCGACGAGGGTGAAGAGCGCGGCGACGGGGTCAAGGGGATCGTCCGGCTGATCGTCGCCAACGAGCGGGCGCTCGCGGCCGAGACGCGCTACACGGACGCGGACCTCAACCGCGCGTTCCCGGGCGACGCCGACAGCGACGAGTACGAGCGCGCGCTCGCGCCGCGGCTCACCGCCGCGTTAGAGGGGTTCGACGCCGTCCTCGCGCTCCACACCTCCCACAGCGCCCCGCCGCCGTTCGCCATCTTCAGCGACCTCACGGAGTCGGTCCGCCGTACCGTCACCGGGCTGCCGCTGGAGCACGTCGTGGACGCGAGCGGGCTGCGCTCGACCACGCTCGACTCCACGGTCCCGCACACCGTCTCGATCGAGGTGGGCCGACAGGGGAGCGAGGCGGCCGTCGAGTACGGGCACGAGGCGTGTCTCGCGTTCCTCCGCGTCCACGGCGCGCTCGCGGACGAGCCGCCGGCGTTCTCGGAGACGACCGTGGTGGAGGGCCGCGAGGAGGTGCCGAAGGGCGGCGGCGAGCCGCACGTCCACTACGCGAACTTCGAGGCGATCCCGGCGGGCGCGGTGTTCGCGGAGGACGACGTCCACACGCACCGCGTCGAGGAGCCGGGGCTGGTCCCGGTCCTCGCGAGCGAACGCGGGTACGACGACATCTTCGGCATGTACGGCCGCGTCACCGGCGTGCTGAAGCCGCCGGGGGAGGGCGAGCTGCGGGTGTACCCGCGCGACGAGACCGACGGGCGTCGCGACTCGGCGGCGAACGAAGCGGGCGGGGAGAACTGAGGGCGAGGAGCGGTCGAACCGAGTGCGCTAGCCGGGAGTCACTTCGCGGTCGGCGTTATGTCGCCGACTGCGTCCATCACCTGGACCGCCGCGCTGGCGGCCAGCCCGCGGGCGACCTCGTCGGTGTCGGACTCGGCGATGCCGGCGTCCAGGTCCTCCGGATCGGGGGTGAAGCCGGCCGAGACGGGGTGGCCGGCCGGGGGGTTGACGGCGACGGTCGCCTGCGGGCCGTTCGCGCCCACGGAGAGCTCGGAGCCGACGGCGTAGCTGTCGGGGAGATACGATTCCGTGCGCGATACGATGCCGGCGACCGCGCGCCGGAGCTGTTTTTCTTGGTCCGGAGAGAGGTCGACGGCCGCGGGCGAGCCCGCGTCCGTCACACCCGGTGCCCCGGCGTACGGGTTGTTGCCGTTCATTCGAAGACACGACACGTACGCGGAGCCGAGTCAAAAAGGCGTCGCCGCCGGCGACCGACCCCCCGGACGCCCCTACAGGATCGGCTCAGACTCGCCGTACGCGGCGATCACGACCGCGGTCGCGTAGCGGTCCGGCTCGGCGGCGACCGTCTCGACGCGCGTCTCGCGGTCGGGAAGGTCCCAGTCGCGGAGGTCGCTCCCGGCGTCGAGCCCGGCGTCGATCCCCTCGCGGACGTCCGCCGGGTCCTCGCCGGTCACCTCGTAGAAGAGCCCCGGTCCGGGGCCGGTCGCCCAGCCGAGCCCCGCCACCGCGTCGGGGTGGCGGCGGGGCGCGCGCTTCGACTCGGCGTCCTCGGCGCCAGAGCGGCCGCCCTCGCGGAAGTCGACCTCGTCGTCGGGGCCGATCGTCCGGCGGGCCTCGACGACGGTGAGCCGGTTGCCCGCGGGGCCGAGGGGCGGCGCCTCCGCGACCGCCTCGACGGTCGCCTCGGCGGGGACGACCGAGGAGACCGCCACGAGGTTGTAGTTGTGGAGGTTCGCGTCCGCGAGCGCGGCGTCGTAGGAGGCCATCGCCGTGTCGGCGACCCCGACGCCCCCGGCGACGTGGATGGTGTTCATCGACGACAGATCGGCGACCCGGGAGGTAAGGGGTTACGAACCGGACCGCTCGGAGGGCGACGACGGGACCGGAGGAGACGCCTCAGTACTGGTAGTTGATGACCTGCTCGTCTTCCTTGTCGGCGTCCTGGAGCTTGTCGCGGGCGCGTTCGAAGTCCTCCTGGGCCACCTCGGTGCGGCCGTCGCGGATGGCGAACATCCCGGCCTCCGTCGCCAGCGACGCGATGTCCGCGCCGCTGTACCCGTCGAGGTCGGCGGCGACGGTGCCGAGGTCGATGCCGGCCGCGACGTTCATGTCCTGCGTGTGGATCTCGAGGATGCGCCTGCGGCCCTCGGGGCCGGGCTCGGGCACCTCGATGAGGCGGTCGAAGCGGCCGGGACGGAGGATCGCCTCGTCGAGCATGTCGAAGCGGTTGGTCGCGGCCATGATCCGGATTTCGCCGCGGTCGTCGAACCCGTCCATCTCCGAGAGCAGCTGCATCATCGTCCGCTGGACCTCGGCGTCGCCCGAGGTCTTCGAGTCCGTCCGCTTGGCGGCGACGGCGTCGATCTCGTCGATGAAGATGACGGCGGGCTCGCGCTCGGCGGCGAGTTCGAAGAGGTCGCGGACGAGCCGCGCGCCCTCGCCGATGAACTTCCGGACGAGCTCGGAGCCGGCCATCTTGATGAACGTCGCGTTCGACTCGTTGGCGACCGCCTTCGCGAGCATCGTCTTCCCGGTGCCCGGCGGGCCGTGGAGCAGGACGCCGCTCGGCGGTTCGACGCCGACCGTCTCGAACTGCTCGGGGTTCTCGAGGGGGTCCTCGACGGCCTCGCGGACCTCCCGGATCTGGTCGTCGATCCCGCCGATGTCGGCGTAGGTGACGTCCGGGGACTCGGTGACCTCCATCGCCTGCGCCCGGGAGTCGGTCTCGTCGTCGAGCACCTGTTGGACCGCGAAGGAGTCGTTTATCGCGACGCGGTCGCCGGGGCGGAGGTCCTCGTCGAGCCGCGTGGCGGCCTGCGTCAGCACCTCCTGGTTGTTGCCGTGCTGTTTGATCACGACGCCGTCGTCGGTGATCTCCTCGACGGAGGCGATGTACAGCGAGGAGGTCTTCAGCACCTCGTTCTCGCGTTTCAGCTGCTCGACGTCGTCTTTCAGCTCGCCGCGGCGACCCTCGGCGTCCGCGAGCCGGGTTTCCAGTTCCTCGTTCACTTGGACGATCCGCCGGAAGTGCTGGCGGATCGCCTCCAGCCGCTCCGCGTCGCTCATCTCGGGGTCGAGCTCCAACCGCGGGCGGTCGGGCAGTGAGGGGCTGTGAGACATTCGTTATCCGGGATACGATGCGGGCGTAAATGTGCCTTTGGGTCACGGAGAGACCGTTGGATCGGCGAGACGACCGAGCGGCCGTCCGCGTCGCGAAGCGCCCGCGACCCCGCTCTGTACTGCGGTATCAGTTCTGATAAACGGGAGTCAACGTTTTAACCTGCGACGAACGGACCACGACGCATGGACGCACGAACGGCGGGCGGCCGCGCCGGTCCGGCGCTCGCAGATCGCGAGACGAGGACCCGGGGGCCCCTCCAATGACCGGAACTTCGGACGCGACCGTCCTCGCGGTCGACGACGAGCCGGACCTCGCGGAACTGTACCGGGTCTACCTCGACTCGGCCTACGACGTTCGGGTCGCGACGGGCGGCGACGAGGCGATCGATCTGATGGACGACGAGGTCGACGTGGTCCTCTTGGACCGCCGGATGCCCGACATGTCGGGCCACGAGGTGTTAAACGAGATCCGCGGCGAGGGGTACGACGCCCGCGTGGCGATGCTGACCGCGGTCGAGCCCGACGTCGACATCGTCGAGATGCCGTTCGACGACTACAAGACGAAGCCCGTCAGCAAGGAGGACCTGCTCACGCTCGTCGAGGTGCTCCTTCACCGCGCCGCGTTCGACGAGCGGAGTCAGGAGTTCTTCGCGCTCGCCTCGAAGAAGGCCGCGCTGGAGGCCACCGGCACGACCAACTCCGACGAGTACGAGGAGCTCATCGACCGGATGGAGTCCGTCCGGCTCGAGGTCGACGACACGCTCGATCACCTCTCCGCCCGGGACGCGTTCGTCGAGGTTCCCGGAAAAGTCCCGTAACGCGGGACGCAGCCGCCGGACCGGCCGCGACCGCCGCCGACTCCCGCCCGCTACCTACTCTATCTCCAGATCGCCGTCGCCGCTTCCGTCGCCGGCGTCCTCGTCCCACTCCAGTTCGAACTCGACGCTCAGCTCGCCCGGTCCCTCGGCGGGCCCCTCGCGCTCCGCCTTCACCTCGAAGGTCGGTCGCGCGGGCGGCTCCAGCGTCGTCGACTCGTCGCCGCGCGTGAGGGTGATCGCGTTCCCGGCGTCCAGCGAGTCCGCGACCGTCCGCAGGTACGCGGCGATCTCCTCGCGACTCCGACGGCTCTCCGACTTGAACAGGACTGTTTCGACCATACGTCGGTGTAGGGGCCCTCCGGATATAAACACCGTCGCGGGACCCACGGCGCGGGACGGCGGCGGCGTCGCCCCCGATCGTTTTGTGCCGCGCCGCCGAACGCACACCCCGTGTCACTCCCCGACTCGCTCCGAACGGTCGTCGCCGTCGCCGTCTACTGGTCGGCGATCGCGCTCGGGGGAAGCGTTCTCCTCCCGGACCCGACGAGCCCGCTCGTCGCGGTCCCGGTCGTGGGCGGCGGCGCGGTCGTCGCGCACGCCGCGCGGACCGACCGGCTGGTCCCGCTCGGGTACGCGGTGGGGACGATGTGGCTCGCCTTGCTCGCGCTGTCGGTCGGCACCGGCGTCGTCGACGTCGTCGCGCCGCCGGCCGGCGAGATCGCGCCGCTGGCCGACTACCCGGGGATCGCCGCGATCGGCACGGTCGGACTGTTGACCGTCCTCGTGCTCGCGTACGCGGCGTTCATCCGATGGACCGCGGAGCGCGACGGGGAGGAAGCGGAGTGAGAGCGCGCGGGACCGGCCGGGTCGTCAGAACCCGTCCTCGAAGACGAAGGTGCCGTCGCGCTGGACGACCTCGCCGTCGACCTCGATGACCGAGTCCTCGCTCATGTCGACGATCATGTCGACGTGCTCGGCGGACTCGTTGACCGCGTTCTCCTCGCCGACCGTCTCGGGGTAGGCGGAGCCGACCGCCATGTGGACGGTGTCGCCCATCTTCTCGTCGAACAGCATGTTGTAGGTGAACCGGTCGATCTGGCGGTTCATCCCGATGCCGAGCTCGCCGAGGTGACGCGAGCCCTCGTCCGTGTCGAGGATGCCGGTGAGGAGGTCCTCGTTGCGCTCGGCGGAGTGCGAGACGACCTCGCCGTCCTCGAACCGGAGCCTGACGCCGTCGATCTCGCGGCCGTAGCGGTACAGCGGGAGGTCGAAGTGGACCTCGCCGTCGACGCCGTCGCGCGTCGGCGCGGTGAACACCTCGCCGCCGGGGAGGTTCGCCTCGCCTTGGTCGTTGAGCGTGGAGTTACCCGACACGTCGAGCGTGAGGTCGGTCTCGTCGCCCGACTTGATGCGGACCTCGTCGGCCGCGTCGAGGATCTCGACCATGTTCGACTGGAACTCGCGCTGTTCGTCCCAGTCCAGCGAGACGGCGTCCCACACGAAGTTCTCGTACGCCTCGGTGCTCATCCCGGCGAGCTGGGCGTGGCTCGCGGTCGGGTACTGCGTGAGACACCACGTCTTCGAGAGCCGCGTCCGCTTGACGTCCTCCATCGCGCGGTTGTACGCGGCGTTCGTCTCGGGGTCGACGTCGGCGTCCTCGGTGGCGTTCGCGCCGCCGCGCGCGATGACGAAGACGTCGGCCTCCTCGTAGAGCGCGCGGCGGTGGCTCGGCTCGGTGAACTCCTCCGAGGAGCGCTTGAAGGCGCGCTGCGCGCGCTTCGAGTAGTTGAGGTAGATCGGGTTCGCCCCGCGGTCGCCGCAGACCTCGTGGAGCGCGACCGCCAGGTCCTCGGCCTCCTTCGGCATCTGGATGACCACGTCGTCGCCCGACTCGATGCCGGTGGAGTGGTCGGCGATGATCTCGGCGTGCTCGCGTACGCGTGCGTCCATGACTACCGGTTTCGCGGCCGGGGAATTACCGCTTTTCCTTCCGGCGGGACGGGCGGGGGAGCCCGGACCGGCGGGGCCGGAGCGACGGCCCTCACCGACCGTCCGGGCGGTCGGCCGCAACGCGTTTGCCCGGCCGCCGCGTAGTTCCGACCATGTCTCGGCTCGCGTTCCGCGCGGCCGCGGCGGCCGTCGGCGTCGGCCTGCTCGTGGTGTACCTGGCCGCGGCGCTGTTCGTCGCCGACCTGCTGCGCGCGGTCTGGGCCGCCCGGCCGGACCTCCCGGTCCTCCTCGCGCTCCTCGCCGCGACCGCGCTCGCGTCGGCGTACCTCAGCTACCGGCTCGGCACCGCGCAGATCCTCGCGAACCTCGAGGGCGACCGCGTCCCCCGGGAGCGGGCCCCCGACCTCCACCGGCGGATCGACTCGCTCGCGGCGCGGATGGACGTCGAGCGCCCGGCGCTGTACGTCACCGACGCCCGCGCGCCGAACGCGTTCGCGGTCGGCGGCGGGAGCGACGGCGGCGCGCTGGTGATCGACCGGTCGCTGTTCCGGCTGCTCGCCCCCCGGGAGGTCGAAGCGATATTCGCGCACGAGCTGGCGCACCTGGAGGGGAACGACGGCCTCGCGATCGCGATGGCCGACGGGGTCGGCCGCTCGCTGGTCGGGTTCGCCACCGTGGCCGCGCTCCCGGCGCTGCTCGCGCTGTCGGGGCTCGCGGCCGCCTCGGCGTGGATCCGCGGACGGCCGGGCGACCGGTCCGGCTCCTTCGCGCGGCTCCACCGGGCGCTCGCGGGCGCGCTGTTCGCCGGGTTCGTCCTCGCGACGCTCGTCGCGCGGTCGCGCTCGCGCAGGCGGGAGTTCGCGGCCGACGACCGCGCGGCGGAGGTGACCGGCGACCCGGTGGCGCTCGCGCGGGCGCTGCGCCGGATCGAGCGCGCCACCGACCCGACGTGGTCGTTCGCGCCGTTCTCGACGAACAAGCGGACCGACGAGGCGGCCGAGCGCTGGCTGTCGACCCACCCGTCGACGGACGAGCGCGTCGAGCGGCTGCGCGAGCTGGCCGAGTCGCAGGGCCCGACGCGGCGGATCCCGGCGGGGCCATCGCGGGCGGCCGGCAGACCGGGACGGTCGCGGCGGTGAGCGACCGCCCGCGACGTCGACCGGGCGCTGCGAGGCGGGGCGGGGCGGACGCCGCGAGGCGGAGCGGACGCTACGGCGCCGCTACAGGTCGTACTGTTCGCGCGTCACGTCGTCGAGGCCGGAGTCCGCCAGCACGTCCGCCGGCACGAGCATGTCGAGCTGGACGACGCCCGGGAGCCGGCCGATCTGGACCCCGCCGGTGAACGTACACCGGGCGCGGACCTCGCCCTCGCTCATGTCGAGGAGCGTCCCGGCGCGGTCGAAGGCGTTCTGCGTGGCGTCGTTGACGGTCGCGCCGGAGCCGATCACCTGGATCGGGGCGGCGTCGGTGTCGACGTCGACGCCGTGTTCCGCACCAAGCGCCTCGCCCGCCGCGGCCTCCTCCTCGCTGTACGGCGCGCTGATGAACGGGAGGTCCTCCGCGTTCGGGAGGAGGACGGGCCCGTCGAGGTCGACGTCGTCGATCACCTCGACGTCCATCGTGACCGTCCCGCTCACGTCAGTGGTGTGCAAGGAGAGCTCGCCGTCGCCCTGGTTCGCGTGGAGGTCGCCGACGTAGATCCCGCCGCCGTCGACGACGACCGGGCAGATCAGCGTCGCGCCCGCCCGGACCTCGGGGACGTCCATGTGGCCGTCGGTGCGCAGGTCGAGGTCGGCCTCGGTCTCGACGCCGTAGTCGTGGTCGGCGCCGATGAGGTTCTGCCCGAAGTCGCCGGCGTTGTGCGAGTCGGGCATCGTGACCGGCGGGGTGGTCCCGATGTTCCCGATGAACGGCCGCAGGCGACCGAGCGTGCCGGGCATCTCGTCCGGCTCGTACAGCAGGATCGGGTGTTGCCGGGCGTTCTCGGGGATGTCCATCACGCGCTCGGCGTCGGTCGCGAGCTCGTGGGCGCCGTCCTTATCGAGGGTGATCCCGACCGCGTTCTCGTGGTCGAACGCGACGGTGTAGCCGTACTCGAAGCCGAACGAGGAGGCGTTCGCGCCGCACTCGGCACAGCGGATCGCGTCCTCGCCGGTGCCCTCGACGACGGAGTCCGGCCACGTCGCGCCGCACTCGGGACAGCGGTGGTCGACGAACGGGTCGTCGCCGAACGCCTCGTCGCGCTCCGCCATCGACCCCGTGCTGGTCGCCATGCTCGTCACCTCCACGTCGCGGATGTGGATCGCGACGGCGTCGCCGACCTCGGCACCCTCGACGCGGATCGGTCGCGTCACCTCGTGGCCCCCGCGGAACGACGGCGTCACCATCGGCCCCCAACAGCCCGGCGGCGTGTACGTCTGTACCGTCCCGCCGTCGGCGACCGTGCCCGCCCACTCCTGGTCGGGCCCGACGAGGCCGAGCGTGTACTGGTCGACGTACAGCTCCTCTTGAACGCCTTGCTGTGACATGTCGTACGTTGGTACGGAGTGGCACGGCATAATCGTGCCGCTCGCGGCCCCGAGCGCCGGGACCGGCGACCGGCGGTCCGCGGGGAACTCGACCGCGACGCGCGGTCGCGACGTCCCCGCTTCCAGTTTCGAGACGACGGGGCCGCGATACCGAGAAGGACCCTCTGCCCGGCGCGAAGGCGGCGACGAGCGGCGGTACAGGCGATTCGATACGCGTCTGTAAGACAATTCACTCAATCACGAGCGCTTGTTGAAGACAAAATCTTTTCAACACGCAGTCGTACAGATTAGAGTACGAAGGTATCCGACTATGCCAGCAATGGAAACCGCTGAGTTCGATACCGATCTCAGTCTGTTCAAATACGACGATCTCGAACAGCTTCCGCCGGAATACCGAACGCTCGAAGAGGACGAGCGAACGGAGCGCATCGAGGCGGCCCTGGAGACGCTCGGTGACGACGTGGTGATCTTGGGCCACAACTACCAGCGGCGGGAGATCGTCGAGCACGCGGACTTCGTCGGCGACTCCTACCAGCTGAGCAAGGAGGCCGCGAACGCCGACGCGGAGTACGTGATCTTCGGGGGCGTGACGTTCATGGCCGAGTCCGCGGACATCATCACGGACCCCGACCAGCGCGTCATCCTCCCCAGCATGGAGGCGTCCTGCCCGATGGCCGGGATGGCCGAAGCGCTCCAAGTCGACGCGGCGTGGGCGGAGCTCACCGCGGCGACGGACGCCGACATCGTGCCGGTGACGTACATGAACAGCTACGCCGACCTCAAGGCGTTCTGCGCGGAGCAGGGCGGGCTCGTCTGCACGTCCTCGAACGCCCACGACGCGTTCGAGTACGCCCTCGACGAGGGCGACAAGGTGCTGTTCCTCCCCGACAAACACCTCGGGGAAAACACCGCCCACCGGCTGGGACTGGAAGGCGAGGTCGCCGAGTGGGACCCGTGGGACGCCGCGTCGGCGGACGCGGGCGAGGTCGTCGAGAGCGACGTGATCCTGTGGGACGGCTACTGTCAGGTTCACGAGCGCTTCCGGGCCTCGCACGTCGAGCAGGTCCGCGACGAGCACGACGACGTCAGCGTCGTCGTCCACCCAGAGTGCCGCCGCGAGGTCGTCGAGGCGGCCGACGTGGTCGGGTCGACGGCGACGATCTGCGAGACGGTCGCGAACGCCGACCCCGGCGACACGTGGGCGATCGGGACGGAGATCCACCTCGCGCAGCACCTCCAGCGGTGGCACCCCGAGGTGAACGTCGTCCCGCTCTGCGGCGACGCCTGTATGGACTGTAACGCGATGCGGCAGATCGACCCCAACTACCTGACGTGGGTCCTCGAGGAGCTGGTCGCGGGCCGCGAGCCTAACGTCGTCGAGGTCGCGCCCGAGGAGAAGGAGCTCGCGCGGGTCGCGCTCGACCGGATGCTGGAGATCTGACGATGGCGGGACACGAGACCACCGACGTGCTCGTCGTCGGGGCCGGAATCGGCGGGCTGGCCGCCGCGCTCGCCGCGGTCCGCGAGGGCCGGGACGTCCTCGTCGCCACGAAGTCGACCCGCCCGGAGGGGGCGTCGTCGTGGTGGGCGCAGGGCGGGATCGCCGTCGCCCGCGACGACCCGGCGCAGTTTCGGCGGGACATCGTCGCGGCCTCCGACGGCACGGCCGACCTCGACGCCGTCGAGACGCTCGTCGAGAACGCGAACGAGGCGGTGTCCGACGTGCTCGTCGACACGCTGGACGTGTCGTTCGACGGCGACGCGGACCCGAGCGACGGCCCGGACGGAACGCCGGCAGCGGCCGGAGCGACCGGATCGAGCCTGACCGGCGGCGGCGGCTTCGACTTCGGCCGCGAGGCCGCGCACAGCGAGGACCGGATCCTCCACGTGGGCGCGGCGACGGGCAAGCACGTCCACGTCCCCTTCCTGAACCACCTCGACGACCGGGACGGCGTGGAGATCCGGACCGACGCCGCCGCCTTGGAACTGATCCGCCACGAGGGGCGGATCCACGGTGCCGTGGTCGAGTCCGGGGGCGAGCGCGAGCCCGTCTACGCCGGCGCGACGGTGCTGGCGACCGGCGGGATCGGCGACCTGTTCCCGCGCTCGACGAACCCCGCGGGGTCCACCGGCGACGGGATCGCGATGGCCGCGCTCGCCGGAGCGGACGTGACGGACATGGAGTACGTCCAGTACCACCCGACGGCGTACGCGGCCGACGCCGACGGGGACGGCTTCCTCGTCAGCGAGGCGGTCCGGGGCGAGGGCGCGGTCCTGCGGAACGGCGACGGCGAGCGGTTCATGCCCGGCTACCACGAGGACGCCGAGCTGGCCCCCCGCGACGTGGTCTCGCGGGCGGTCGCCGCCGAGCGCCGGGCCACCGGCGAGGTGCGGCTGGACGTGAGCCCGCTCGACTTCGCCGGCGAGTTCCCCGGGCTCGCCGAGAAGTGCGCGGACCGGGGCGTCGACCCGACCGACGGCGTTCCGGTCGCGCCGGCCGAGCACTTCCTCTGCGGCGGCGTCGCCGTCGACGACCGCGGGCGGACGAGCCTCGACGGGCTCTACGCCGTCGGCGAGTGCGCGCGTACCGGGCTCCACGGCGCGAACCGGCTCGCGTCGACGAGCCTCCTCGAGGGGCTCGTCTGGGGGCTCCGCGCCGGCGCGGACGCGTCCCGCGGCGGCGACGACGCCGAACGCGTCGACCCGCCGGCGCTCTCGGACCGCGACCCCGCCCTCCCGGACGACTTCGCCCGGCAGAAGTTCCGGCGGCTGCGGCGCGTGATGGACGAGTGCGTCGGCATCGAGCGCGACCCGGCCGAGCTGCGGCGCGCGCTCGGCGTCCTCCGACGACTGAAGGGCGAGGTCGACTCCTACGTGCGGACCCGGACCTCCCGCTCGCTGTACGAGCTCCGCAACGCGACCGTGACGGGGCTGTTGGTGACCCGGCACGCGCTGGCGAACGACGAGAGCGTCGGGACGCACTACCGACTCGACGAGGGCGAGGCGACGGACCCCCGCCCGACGGCCGACGACTGATGCTCACCGACAGCGACGTCGAGCGGTGGCTGCGCGAGGACGTGGGCCACCACGACGTGACCAACGACGTGCCCGGCGAGACGACCGGCCGGCTCGTCGCCAAGGAGTCCGGCGTCGCGGCGGGGGTCGACGCCGCGACCGCGGTGTTCGACTACCTCGACGTCGACGTGACAGAGCGCGTCGCGGACGGCGCCGGCGTCGCCCCCGGCGACGCCCTGTTGCGCGTTCGGGGTCCGGCGACGGCGGTCCTCCGCGGCGAGCGCGTCGCCGTGAACGTCGCGGCCCACGCCTCGGGCGTCGCGACGGCGACCGACGCCGCGGTCGCGGCCGCCCGCGAGGTCGACGACGACGTCCGGGTCGCGGCGACTCGCAAGACGACGCCCGGGCTCCGCGGGGTCGAGAAGCGCGCGGTCGCGGCCGCCGGCGGCGACACCCATCGGCTCGACCTCTCGCACATGGTCATGGTCAAGGACAACCACGTCGCGGAGCTGGGGCTGACGGAGGCGATAGAGCGCTTCCGCGAGCGCGCCTCCTTCGCGACGAACGTCGAGGTCGAGGTCGAGGGCCCGGACGCCGCCGCGCGCGCCGCCGCTGCCGGCGCCGACGTCGTCCTCCTCGACAACATGACGCCCGCCGAGACGGCGGCCGCAGTGGACCGCGTGCGGGGCCGTGACGCCGACGCGCTGACCGAGGCCTCGGGCGGGATCACCGTCGAGACCGTCCCGGACTACGCCGCGACGGGCGTGGACGTGATCTCGATGGGCGGGCTCACGCACTCCGCGCCGGCGCTCGACCT
>NZ_CAKZRO010000025.1 GCF_937146585.1 uncultured Halorubrum sp.
GAACATCCCCATGAACAGCATGTGCTTCGCCGCGGGCGCCCACTGGACGTAGTCGGTGCTGGCGTACCCCGTCGTCGTCACGATGGAGGCGACGTTGAAGACGGCGTGCCGGAGCGTCGCCTCGGGACCGTAGGCGATGCTCGGGTCGAGGAACAACCCGAGCGCGACGACCGACGCGAGCGTCCCCATCGCGCCGAGGTAGAAGTGGAACTCCTCGTTTCGCAGCAGGCGCATCGGCTCGCCGTTGATGGCGAAGTAGATGAGCACGAAGCTGGTCGAGCCGATCACCATGAACGGGACGACCGCCCACTGGATGAGCGGGTGGAACGCGCCGACCGAGAGCGGCTCCGGCGAGAACCCGGCGGTCGCGACCGACGTGAACGCGTGGGCGACCGCGTTGTACAGGTCCATCTGCGGGTCGACGGCGAGCCCGAGCAGGAAGTAGACCGCGATCGCCAGCCCCGTGAGCCCGAAGTAGATCCCCCAGATCAGCTGCGCGGTCCGCGATATCTTCGGCGTGAGCTTGTTGACGTCCTGCGTCTGCGACTCCGACTCCATCAGCTGCGCGCCACCCACCCCGATCTCGGAGAGGACCGCGGTCGCGAGGATCAGGATCCCGAGGCCGCCGAGCCACTGGATCACCTGCCGCCACATCATGACGGACCGGGAGTGGTGCGAGAAGTCGCGAAGCACGGTCGCGCCCGTCGTCGTGAGCCCGCTCATCGCCTCGAACATCGCGTTCACCGGGTGCGCGACCGTGCCGACGCCCGCGACGACGAAGGGGATCGCGCCGACCGCGGCGACGAGGAACCAGATCAGCGCCACCGCGAGGAACGCCTCCCGCGGGCCGAGGTCCTCCTCGGGGTCCTGTACCGACCGGAACGCCGCGCCGAGCGCGAGCGAGACGGCGATCGCCGCGACGAAGGGCAGCGGCGATTCCCCGTAGTAGAGCGCGATGAGGAGGGGGAAGGACAGGGGAACGGAGAGCGCGGCGAGGACGTCGCCGGTGAGCCCCACGCTCGCCCGCCACCCGACTCGGATCTTGGTGTTCACGAGTTTCTCAGGCCATCGACGCGATCTCGCTCACCGACTCCGACTCCACGAGGAGGATCACGTGGTCGCCCGCCTGGAGCACGGTGTCACCGCGCGGGGTGACCAGCTGGTGGTCGCGCGTGATCGCGCCGATGACGAACCGCGCGTCGCTGTCCGCGACGATCTCCGAGATCGGTCGCCCGGTGAGTCCGCAGCCCTCGGTGAGTTCGAGCTCGAGGACTTCCGCCTGATCGTTCTCCAGCACCGCGATGTTCTCCGCGACGCTCTCGTAGGTGAACCGGGTGATCTCCTCGGCGGTGACCGTGCGGGGGTTGATCGCGATGTCGATGCCGATCTCCTCGAAGACGGTGACGTAGTCGGGGCTGTCGACGACGGCGATGACGCGGTCGACGCCGAGCCGCTTGGCGAGCACGGAGATGAGGAGGTTCTTCTCGTCGGAGCCGAGCGCGGTGACGACGATGTCGGCCTCGTCGACGTGCTCGCGGGAGAGGAACTCGGTGTCGGTCGGGTCGTGTTCCATCACGACGCTGTTCGGGAGGTTCTCGGCCAGCCACCGCGCGCGGTCTGCGTCGCGCTCGATCAGCCGCGGCGTGAAGTCTCGCTCCTCCAGCAGGCGGGCGGTCTGGTAGCCGATCTCGCTGCCGCCGACCACGACGATCTCGTCGGCGCGGTCCGGGGTCGTCGCGGGCGCGACGTCGGTCGCGAACGACTGGACGCTCTCGGGACTGCCGATCACCACCGCGCGGTCGCCGACGACGATGTCGGTGTCGCCCCGGGGGATCGTCATCTCGCCGTCGCGGAACAGCCCGACGAACGTGAGCGACTCGAACCGGTCGGCCTCCGAGACCGTCTGGCCCGCGACGGGGCTCCCCTCGCCGATCTCGAACTCCGCCATCTGGACGAGCCCGCCGGCGAACGGGTCGACGTCGATCGCCGCCGGGAGCCCGATGACGCGGACGATGTTCTCGGCGGTCAGCAGGTCCGTACACACCATGAAGTCGACGCCGAACGCCCCCTCGCTGCCCTGCCAGGTGCGGAGGAACTCGGTGCTCTTCACGCGGGCGATCGTGAAGGGTTCGCCGAGCGTCTTCGCGGCCCCGCACGCGACGAGGTTCGTCTGGTCGTCGTCGGTACACGCGATGAGCATGTCCGCGCGGCCGACCTCCGCGGCGGACTGGATGTCGGAGGAGGTCCCGTCGCCGGCGATGGTGAGCACGTCGAGTTCGTACTTGAGCTGTTCCGCCCGGTCCGGGTCGACGTCGACGACGACGACCTCGTGGTCCGACGCGAGACTCGCGGCGATGCTCGTCCCGACCTCGCCGGCCCCGATGACGACCACGTACATGGACCAACCCAGAGACCCGACCTTGAAGTTCGTTACTATCGGTGGTCACGGGCTTCGACGCGCCGGCGACGGGAGAAACGCCCCGAACGGGAAAGGAGTCGACGGGCGAGTTACGGCTCGCCGCCGTCCGGCCCCCCGCCGAACGGCGCCGGCTCGGACCACGCGTCCCGCCCCGAGACGGTGCGCTGCGGGAAGGGGATCGAGATGCCCTCCTCGTCGAACCGCTGTTTGACGGCCTTCACGTAGTCGGCGCGCGCCTTCACGAAGTCCGCCCGCGACGGGTCGTCGATCCAGATCCGCGACTGGAGCCCGACGTAGGAGTCGGCCAGCTCGGTCAGCCGGACCGACGGCGCGGGGTCGTCGAGGATCGCGTCGCTCTTCTCGGCCTCCTCGACGATGATGTCGGTCGCCTTGTCGACGTCGTCGTCGTAGTCGATCCCGAAGACGAACTTCAGTCGCAGCGTCTTCTTCGCGACCGGGTTCTTCACCACGTCGCTCGTCAGGGTGTGGTTCGGCACCGTGAGCAGTTCGTTGTCGAACGTGCGCACGCGGGTGACCCGGAAGGAGATGTCCTCGACGACCCCCGAGTTCCCCTGCCACTCGATCCAGTCGCCGATGCGGAACGGCTTGTCCGTGTAGATGAACACGCCCGCGACGAAGTTCTTGATCACGTCCTGGAGCGCGAAGCCGACCGCCAGCGTCGCCGCGGCGGCGATCGTCGCCAGCGAACGCAGGAACCCCTGATAGCCCGCCGCGCCGAACGCGACCGTGACGCCGGCGAACAGCACGAGGAACGCCACGATCTTCTGGAGCGGCCGCCGGGCGTGCTCGTCGAGCCCCTGCCGGTCGAACAGCCGCCTGACGATCGGCTTGACCGCCGCCTTGTACAGGACGTACGTCGCGGTGACGACGGCGAGGAATATCGCGGCGTCGACGACGATCCCCGTCAGCGGGCCGAGGAACGGCTCCAGCGTCCCCGCGACCGCGACGACGCCGGGCGCACCGGCGAGGGCGCTCATCAGTGGAGTACCGCCGTGTTCCCGCGGGTCTCGACCAGGTCCGCGCCGACCGCCTCGGCAAGCTCGTCGGCGAGTTCCTCGGTCGAGGTCCCGCCGCGGGCCGCGCGGAGGAACTTCACTTTCACCAGTTTCCGGTCGTCGAGCTGGTCGGCCAGCTCGTCGACGACCGCGTCGACGCCGCTCTTGCCGACCCAGACGGTGACGTCGAGGTCGTGCGCCTCCTTCCGCAGTTCGTGATCGCTCATACGCGGTCGAGTCGGCCGCGCGCATTGAAGCTTGAGGTTCGGCCGCGCCGACGCGTTCGGCGCGCGGCGACGGCCCGCGTCACCGTTCGCGCTCGACGTCCGGGTTCCGGTCCGCCTCGCGCCCGGACCGCGCCTCCCGGTTCCGTTCGGTCCACTCGGCGGCGTCCTCGGGCGTCTCGGTCTCCAGCAGGCGGTCGACCTTCCGCTCGAACTGCTCGTCGGTGAGGTCGCCGTTCGCGTATCGGGTCCGGAGCCGTTCCAAGGCGTCCGCGGTGTCGTCGGTCGCCGCGTCGCGCTCCGTCGAGTCCCCGTGCCCGACCCGGACGGACCCGGTCTCGGACTCGACGACGACCGACTTCTCCTCGTCCTCGTCGAAGAGCATCGAGAACAGGGGGACGATCACGATGTACCCGAACAGCATGACGCCGAGCCACCAGTCGAACCCGAGCACGAGCGCCGCCAGCCACGTGCCAGTCACCGCCGTGGCGGCGATGCCGCTCGCGTTGCGTCGGAACCGCTCGCGGAGGGTCTCGTTCTCGGCCATTGACAGGACCGATTCGGTGCCGCTACAAAATCGTATCGACGCTCGCTCGCCCGGCGGTCGGCTACTCTTCGACCTCGACCGTCACCTCGTCGCGCGCGACCGCCAGCCGGAACGTCGGGACGGTCCGGTAGACGACCTCGACGACGTTCTTGCGCTCCAGGCTCCGGAGCGCCCGCCGCACCGCGTCGACCTCGGGGTCGGCGTCGAACGCGTCGCGGAGCGCGTTGAGGACGCTGACGACCGACTGCGAGCGCTCCTCCGGGCCGGCGAGCACGTCGACGACCCGCGACTCCAGCTCGGAGACGCGGATCGTCTCCGGGACCGCGCCGCGCGCGACCGCGTCGGGCTCGACGCCGGGCTCGACGTCGACGAGGTCGTTCGCCTCCGCCGTCGCCCGGATCAGGCTGTCGTCGTCGCGGTAGTAGTACTCCTTCAGGTGATTCTCGAGGTAGCCGTGGACCTCGCTGCCGCTCTCCATCTCCCAGGCGTCCTGGAGCTCCCCGTTCTTCGTGGGTTGGAGGCGGACCACGTCCGCCAGCCGCCCGCGTTCCTCGTCGCTGAGGCTCATCGGTCTTCGACCGCGCTCGCGGCGCGGACGATGGTCTCCTCGCCGAACTTCGGCCCGACGAGCTGGAGCCCGACCGGGAGCCCGTCCGCCTCGCCCGCGGGCACCGAGATCGCCGGGAGGTTCGCGAGGTTGGCCGGCGTCGTGTTCGCGTCGGCGAGGTACATCCGCAGCGGGTCGTCGAGGCTCTCGCCCAGTTCGAAGGGGAGGACCGGCATCGTCGGCGAGGCGATCACGTCGACGTCGTCGAACGCCGCCTCGAAGTCCTGCCGGACCCACGCGCGGGCGTCCTGCGCCTTGTCGTAGTACTTGTCGTGGTAGCCCGCCGAGAGCGCGTACGTCCCGAGGAGGATCCGCCGCTTGACCTCCGCGCCGAAGCCCTCCTCGCGCGTCTCCGCGAACGACTCGTTCCAGTTGCCGTCGGAGTCGCTCCGGTGGCCGTACCTGACCCCGTCGAAGCGCGCGAGGTTCGAGGAGGCCTCCGCCATCGCGATCACGTAGTACGCCTGGACCGCGTGCTCGACCGACGGCAAAGATATCTCGGTCGTCTCCGCGCCCCGCGCCTCGAGGTCCGCGATCGCGGCCTCGACCGTCTCGACGACGCGCTCGTCGGCGCCGTCGAACAGCTCGGTCGGAATCCCGATCGTCATCCCGTCGACGTCGCCGTCGGCGGCCGCGGCGTAGCCGGCCTCGGGGGCCGCGCCCTCCACCTCGCCTAGGTCGCGGGTCGTCCCGTCGTGGGGGTCGTCGCCGGCGATGACGTCGAGCGCGGCGGCGGCCTCCTCGACGGTGCCGGCGATCGGCCCGATCTGTTCGAGGGAGTTCGCGTACGCGATCAGTCCGTAGCGGGAGACGAGCCCGTAGGTGGGCTTGATCCCGACGACGCCGCAGAACGCGGCCGGACACCGCACCGAGCCGCCCGTGTCGGAGCCGAGCGCGACGTCGGCCTCGCCCGCCGCGACCGCGGCCGCGGATCCCCCGGAGGAGCCGCCCGGGACGCGGTCGGTGTCGACCGGGTTGCGCGTGGGGCCGAACGCCGAGGTCTCGGTCGTCGTCCCCATCCCGAACTCGTCCATGTTCGTCTTGCCGACGATCGTCGCGCCCGCGTCGGTCAGCCGGTCGACCGCGGTCGCGGAGTACGGCGGGACGTAGTCGGCGAGCATCTCCGAGCCGCAGGTCGTCCGGATCCCCTCGGTGGAGATGTTGTCCTTCACCGCGACGGTCGCGTCCGCGAGCGGCCCCTCGGCGTCGGGGTCGCCCTCGATCTGTTCCTCCGTCACGAAGGCGTTGATGTCGGCCGCCATCTACGACACCTTCGGCCCGACGAAGAAGCCGTCTTCCGTCTCCTCGGCGTTCGCGAGCGCCTCTTGCTGCGAGAGGCCCTCGCGGACCTCGTCGGGACGCATCACGTTGACGAGCTCCTCCTCGCGCTCGGTCTCGGGGACCTCGTCGAGCGCATCGAAGTACTCTAAGATGTCGCCGAACTGCGCCGCGAACTCGTCGACCTCGTCGTCGGCGAGGCGGACGCGAGCCAGGTCGGCGACGTGACGGACCTCCTCGGCGTCGACGGCGGCCGCGGCGTCGTCGGCCCCGTCGGAGGCCGCCCCCGCGTCATCCGTCGACTCGGACGTATCGCTCATACGAGCAGGTGTCCCGGACCGGGAGTAAGGGTTTCGGAACGTCGCATCGGGCCCTCCCGCGGACGCCCGCGCTCACCGGACGTCGTCGACGAAGGCGAGCCAGCGCTCGTGGCCGTCCAGGGTCGCGGAGCGGTGCTCGTCGGCGAAGTCGGGGTGGCGGATCGTCTCCAAGGCGTTGAGCGCCCGGTCGATACCGACGACCTCGTCGGCGAGTCGTTCGGCGGTCTCCCGGTCGAGGGGTTCGTCGGCGGGAGCGTCGCTCGCGTCGGTGTCACCGCGCTCGCCGCGCAGCCGGGCCATCCGGCGCTCGCGCTCGGTGCGGAGCGTCGACTTCACCGACGACACCTTGCGCTCGACGTCGGGCGGGACCGCCTCGACGGCGCGCGTCTCCACGATGAACTCGGAGAGGTCGACCGCGTTCCCGTCGATGGTGACCGTGTCCGGGACCGACGCGCCGACCGTCGCGCTCTGGCCGGTGACCCGGTCGAGGATCGCTTCGCGCTCAGACTCGTCCATGCGCTCTCGTCACGGGGCCGCCACGAAAATGAGCTACGGTGACGGGCCGCCCGTCACTCGCCGTCCGAGTCGTCCGCACGGACCGTCACGACGGGCGCGTCCGCCAGCCGAACGACCTTCTCCGTGACGCTCCCCAGCAGGTAGCGCTCGACGCCGGTGCGGCCGTGGGTCCCCATCACCACGAGGTCGACGTCGTGGTCGTCGGCGTACTGGAGGATCGCCGAGTGGGGCGTCCCCATCTCGACGGCGGTCGTCATGCTGACCTCTTCGGCCGACCCCGCCGCGGCCTCGATCAGTTCCGTCGCGTGGGCAGTGAGTTCGGCCTCGATCTCGTCGGCGTCGACCTCCTCGTGCCGGCCGATGTAGCCCGTCTCCGGCGAGACCCCGCTCATCGCCTGGCTGTCCTCGTGCACGAACGCCCCGCTCATGCCGAGGCCGCCCTCGCGGGTGTCGACGACGTGTAAGACGTGTACCGTCGCGTCGAACGCCGACGCGAGCGCGCCCACGTGCGCAGCCGCGGCTTCGGATCCGGCGCTTCCGTCCGTCGGGTAGAGTATGTCGTCGTACATCGTACCACCAATTTGAAACTTCGCGGAGCAGGGGTAAAAACGCACCGCAGATCCCCGCTACCGGGGGATCCGGGGCACTCTCCGGCAAATCCGACGACCGCGCGGCCGCGAAACGCGAGGCGCGGCGTCGACCGGCAAAACCGTTCCGGGACGCGGCGGTGCGCCGACCGGGACCGTCCGCCGTTACAGGAGGTCGTTCGAGACGAGGCGGTCGACCGCCTCGCGCAGTCGCTCCTCGCTCGCGGCGTAAGAGATGCGGGCGTAGCCAGGGGCGTTGAACGCGCTGCCGGGGACGCAGGCGACGGCCGCCTGCTCGATCGCCGCCTCGCACCACGCCTGGTCGTCGTCGTCGACGGGGATCATCATGTAGAACGCCCCGTCGCCGACGTCGACGTCGACGCCGTGCTCGTCGAACAGGTCGACGAGGAGGTCGCGGCGGTCGGCGAACGCGTCGCGCATCTCCTCGACCGACGCCTCGGTGTTCTCTAAGGCCTCGATCCCGGCGCGCTGGACGAAGTTCGTCGCGCAGGAGACGGAGTGGGAGTGGAGCTTGCCCGCCTCGCCGACGAACTCGTCGCTGGCGTGGAGGTAGCCGAGCCGCCAGCCCGTCATCGAGTACGCCTTCGAGAAGCCGTTGATCGTCACCGTGCGGTCGGCCATCCCGTCGAGGCTCGCGAGCGAGACGTGCTCGGCGTCGTAGACGATGCGCTCGTAGATCTCGTCGGAGATGACCGCGACGTCGTGTTCGACGGCCAGGTCGCGGACCCCCTCCAGCGCGGCCTCGGAGAACACCGCGCCGGTGGGGTTCGAGGGGGAGTTGACGACGAGCAGCTCGGTGTCGTCGGAGACCGTCTCCGCGAGTTCGTCGAGCGCGGGCTCCAGCTGGAAGCCGTGCGGCGCGAGGTCCACGCGGGAGAGGTCGCCGCCCGCGAGCTTCGCCATCGCCTCGTAGGAGACCCACGCCGGGTCGAGGAGGACGACCTCGTCGCCCTCGTCGATCAGCGTCTGGAACGTCTCGTACAGCGCCTGCTTGCCGCCGGGGGTGACGATGACCTCGTCCGCGTCGGCGTCGATCCCGGTCCCGCGGAGCTTCGCCGCGATCGCCTCCTTCAGCGCGGGCACGCCGTTCGAGGAGGTGTACCCGGTGTGGCCCGCGTCGAGGGCCTCCTTACCGGCTTCGACCACGTTCTCCGGCGTGTCGAAGTCGGGCTCGCCGACCGAGAGGTCGACGATGTCGGCCCCCTCGGCCTCCTTCTCCGCCGCGAGGTTCGATATCGCCAGCGTGGCGCTGGGTTCTACGCGTCCGATCCGCTCCGAGAAGTCGTATGCGTCGCTCATGTGTCGTGTGTAGTCCGCTCGTGTCTGTCAGTCGAGTGCTTCCGCGAGGTCGACGGCGGCGCGCGCGGCGTCGGCGCCCTTGTCGATCCGCTCGCGCGCCTCCGCGCCGGACATCCCGGGGCCGCTCACGCCGAAGGTGACCGGGGTGTCCCGGTCGAGGCTCACGTCGGTGAGCTTCTCGGCGGTCGCGTTCGCGATGACGCGGTCGTGGTCGGTGTCGCCGGTGACGATCGCGCCGACGACCGCGACCGCGTCGACGTCGTCCCGGCGCGCCAGCCGGTCGGCGGCCAGCGGGCTGTCGTACGCGCCCGGCACGCTCACCTCGTCGACGACGACGGCGTCGCGGTCGGCGGCCGCCTCCCGGGCGGCCTCGGCCATCGGCTCCGTGACGGAGTCGTTGAACCGCGCCACCACCAGTCCCAGCGAGACCATACGCGAACTGGAGCGGGCGACGGCAAAGGTCTACCGTTCGACCGCAGGGTTGCCGAGCGAACGCGTTCGGGGGGCGATACGTCGCGACGTCGTCCGACTGGGTAAATGCGACTCTGTGCTTCCGGCCACGGGCCATTAATACGTCTGCGACGCCAACGGAAGCCCATGACAGACACCGAGACCGCGACGGTCGGCGGCGGCTGCTTCTGGTGCGTCGAGGCGGCGTTCAAGCAGCTCGACGGGATCGAGCGCGTCACCTCCGGCTACGCCGGCGGCCACGCCGACGACCCCACCTACCGCGAGGTCTGCTCCGGCACCACCGGCCACGCCGAGGTCGTCCAAGTCGAGTACGACTCCGACGCCCTCACGTACGAGGACATCCTCGAAGTGTTCTTCACCGTCCACGACCCGACGCAGCTGAACCGACAGGGCCCGGACGTCGGCAGCCAGTACCGGTCGATCGTGCTCTCCCACGACGACGAACAGCGGCAGGTCGCGGAGAACTACGTGGAGGCCCTCGACGAGGAGGGCGGCTACGACGACGACGTCGTCACCGAGGTCGAGCCGCTGGAGACGTTCTACCGCGCCGAGGAGAAACACCAGGACTACTTCGAGAAGAACCCGGCCGACGCCTACTGTACGATGCACGCGCAGCCGAAGGTGGAGAAGGTCCGCGAGCGGTTCCGCGAGAAGGTGAAGGCGTAGATCGGCGCGAGGGGTCAAGTACAACAGGGCACTCGTCTGGTATCGAGAACGAGATCACCGAAGCCCCGGCCGCGAGGGCTCGCGCGACTCGCTGCGCTCCTCGTCGCTCACTTCGTTCGCTCCTGCGGTGCTTACGTCGTCGGGCGTCGCCCTCGCGGCTGCCCCTTCGATTCCCACCCCGCACAGCACCTCACACCTCGTCGGCCTCCCTCCGCTTCGCTCCGGTCGGCCGACTCCCTCGCGCGTGCTCCTCGCGGCCTCCGCTTCGCTCCGGCCGCTCACAGGCACTCGCCACCGCGGTAACTCAGCCGTATAACCCCTCCGAGTAGGGAGATACCCCAGAAACCGAGTCCGTACCCTCTCCCGGCACGCTTCGCGGCACAACCTATTCCCTCCCGCCGGCCGAATCACGTCCCGATGAAGGTCGGCCTCATCTCGGACGTCCACGCGAACCTCCCGGCGCTGGAGACGGTCCTCGACGACATGCCCGCGGTCGACCGGATCTACTGCGCGGGCGACGTCGTCGGCTACAACCCGTGGCCCGCCGAATGCGTCGAGCGCGTGCGCGACGTCGCGGCCGCGACGGTCCGCGGGAACCACGACCGCACCGTCGAGAGCCCCGAGCGTTACCGCGCCAACCGGATGGCCGAGGCGGGGCTCGAACGCGCGAAGGCGTCGCTGTCGGCCGACCAGCGCGAGTGGGTCGGCGACCTCCCGCGCACCGAGACGTTCGCGGGCGACCGATACCTGCTCGTCCACTCGCACCCCGCGGCCGAGCGCGAGGACGCATACGTCTACCCGGACGAGTTCCCGACCCTGGGCCGGCACCTGGAGGAGTACGACGGGATCGTCCTCGGTCACACCCACGTCCAGGGGGTCCGCGACGTGGCCGGCGGGTTCGTCTGTAACCCGGGCAGCGTCGGGCAGCCGCGCGACGGCGACCCGCGGGCGGGCTACGCCGTGCTCGACACGAATGCCGACGGGACCGACGCGGTCGAGACGCACCGCGTCGAGTACGACGTCGACCGGGTCGCCGAGGCGGTCCGCGAGGCCGACCTGCCGGAACTGACCGCCGAGCGACTCTACGAGGGGGAGTGAGTCAGTCGTCGGCGGCGGTGGCCTCGCCGTCGACGCCGTGGTCGTCGTCGCCGACCTCCGCGCCCAACTGCTCGTAGATGAACGCCCACGAGTCGGTCTGCTCGTCGACGATCATCGAGGCTGGCTTGCCGACGCCGTGGCCGGTCTCGGACTTAGTCCGTAGGAGGAAGGGACCGCCCTCGGCCTCGTTCTGGAGCCGCGCAGTCATCTTCCGGGCGTGCGATGGGTGGACGCGCGTGTCGCTCGCGGCCGTGGTGAAGTACACCGGCGGGTGCGTCGCGTCGGGGTCGACGTTGTGGTACGGCGAGTACGCGCGGAGGTACTCGAACGCCTCCGGGTCCTCCGGGTGGCCGTACTCCGTCGTCCACGACTCGCCGAGCAGGAAGCGGTGGAACCGCAGCATGTCGAGCAGGGGGACCGCGCACTGCGCGGCCGCCCACAGGTCCGGGCGCTGGGTGACGACCGCGCCGACCGAGAGCCCCCCGTTCGACCCGCCGGCGACGGCCAGGTGGTCCGAGTCTGTGACCCCCGACTCGCAGAGCGCCTCGCCGGCCGCGACGAAGTCGTCGAAGGTGTGCTGCTTGTCTTCCAGCATGCCGGCCTCGTGCCACGGCTCGCCGTACTCGTACCCGCCGCGGGCGCACACCGCCGCGAACGCGCCGCCGTCCGCGAGGAACGGGAGTCGGAACCGGCCGAACGAGGGCGTGATGCTGTTGCGGAACCCGCCGTAGCCGTACAGCATGGTCGGACGGGGGCCGTCGACGGCGACGTCCTCGCGGTAGCAGACGAACACCGGTACCTCGGCGCCGTCCGTCGAGTCGACGAACCGCTGTTCGACGACCAGGTCGTCGGGGACGGAGAGGTCCACCGAGTCGATCTCCGTCGACGAGAGGTCGGGCGCGTCGCCGTCCTCGTCGACCCCGTCGCCGTCGCCCTCACCCGCCGATCCGTCGGCGAGGTCGAGTGCTCGAACCGCCGAGGGGCGGTCGAAGCCGGTCAGCCCGAAGAACGCCTCGGGCGCGTCGCGGTTCCCGGAGACCCACGTGACCGAGCAGTACGACGGCAGCGAGACGTCGCGCAGGTGCGTCCCGTCGCGGTCGTGGACCGAGAGCCGGGAGTGGGCGTCCCGCTGGCGGTGGACGAGGAGCCGCTCCGGCGTCGGCACGACCGACTGGAGGATCCCCTCGCCGCCGGGGATGACCTCGCGGCACTCCTCGAAGGAGAGGTCCCCTTCGCGGAAGCGGTCGACGGAGCAGGCGAGCAGCCGCCGTCGGGGCGCGCCGTGGTCGGTCGAGACGAACGCCGTCCCGTCGTGGAACCGGACGGACGTCTCGGCGTCGGTGTCGGTCAGGACCGGCCGGAGGTCGCCGTCGACGTGGACGTACCACTCGGTCCCGCCGACCATCTCCGAGAAGGCGACCGCGAGCAGCCCCGAGTCGGGGTCGACGGTCACCCGCGGCCAGACGTGCTGGTCGTCGTGTTCGAGCAGGACGGCCTCCTCGTCGGGACCGTCGGCGAGCCGGAAGCGGCGGATCTCCTTGTCCATCTGCGCGCCGTCGGCCGCACCGCCGGTGGCGACGTAGGCGAACCCGTCGCCGTCGGCCGTCCACGCGAGGCTCCCCGCGTTGACGCGGCCGCGCTCGGGGAGGACCGCGACCTCCTCGACGCCCGGGCCGTACCCCTCGGTCTCCGGTGACTCGAGTCCGGAGTCGCTCGGGTCGGGGACCGACAGCACCCGCACGTCGTAGTTCTCGTCGCCGCCCTCGGTGACGCCGATCGCGACGCGGTCGCCGTCGTGGGACGGGACGTACCACGCCATCGACCGGGGCGGGCGGTCGTCGTCGCGGTTCGCGGGCCAGGCGTTCGGGTCGACGAGGACGCGGTCCTCGCCGTCGGGCGCGTCGCGGACGACGAGGCGGGCGTGGTCCGCGCCGGGTTCGCGGACCGTCGCGAAGTATCGCCCCTCCCGGACCGTGATCGGCCCGTAGTCGGCCACCTCGACGAGGTCCGCGAAGCGCGGCCGGAGGCGGTCGCGGAGCTCGCCGTCGAGCGCGGCGTCGACGTGGGCGTTCTGCTCGGCGGTCCACTCGCGGACCGCGTCGTCGTCGGCTTCGAGCCATCGGTACGGATCGTCGACGTCGACCCCGTGGAGGGTTTCCGTCACGACCTCGCGTCGGGTCTCCGGCGGCGACGGGGCCGAAGCGGATTGGCGCGACATACGTTCGACTGTGACCGATGACGCAAAACGGCTGGGGTCGCGGCGGCCGCGGCCGCCGCTCGGCTCACCCCGCGTCGGAGGGATCGGCCGCTCCCGGCGACGCGAGCGTCACGGCCACAGGCCGGCGACGAACAGGAGGTTCCGCGCGGCGACCAAAAGCGAGAGGACGCCGACGCCGGCGCACATCAGCGTCGCGACGAACCGCCGCGTGCCGCCGGCGACCGCGACCGGGACCCCGATGACGGCCATGCCGACGACCTTCGTGAGGAGCATTCCGCCGAGGAGGCCGAACTGAGAGATGAACAGCCGGCCGACGGGCGACCCCTCGACGTACTCGCTCCCGGAGAGCGCGACGTACGTCGTCCCCACGTCGGCGGCGATGCCGACGAGCAGGAGGCACCCGGCGACGGCGAGACGGGAAGGCACTGACCGGGCGAACGCGGTACGGAAGCATAAATCACCGGGCGCGCGGTCGGGCCGCGGCGATACCGTGACTCCGCGACGGGCGACCGGGCGACCGACCGCGCTGGCTGGCCGGCGACCGCGCACAACACGCTTCAATTTAAACCGTCGGGTACCCTATTACTGGTAATGAGTTCGTCCGAGGACGAGTACGAGATCGCGGTGGTCGGCGGCGGGCCGGCGGGGCTGACGACCGCGCTGTACGGTGCCCGCTTGGGGCACGAGACGGTGCTGATCGACCGCGGCGGCGGCCGCGCCGCGATGATGGCCGACACGCACAACGTGATCGGCGTCACGGAGGAGGTGTCCGGCAACGAACTGCTCGCGACCGGGCGCGAACAGGTCCAGTCGTACGGCGGCACCTTCGAGCGCGGCTTCGTCACCGACGTCGAGCGCACCGACGACGACCGGTTCCGCCTGTCGACGAACGACAGCGAGATCCTCGCGGACCGCGTCGTCCTCGCCACCGGGTTCTCCGACGAGCGCCCGGAGCCACCGCTCCCGCGGAACGCGAAGGGGCTCCACTGGTGTCTCCACTGCGACGCCTACATGTTCGTCGACGAGCCGGTGTACGTGATGGGTCACGGCGAGGCCGCCGCCCACGTCGCGATGATCATGCTGAACATGACCGACGACGTGGACCTCCTGACGCGCGGCGCGGAGCCGACGTGGAGCGAGGAGACCGCGGCGCAGCTGGAGGCGCACCCCGTCGACGTGGTCCACGAGGACGTGAGCGGGATCGAGAACGACCCCGACTCCGGCTGGCTCGAAGCGATGGAGTTCGAGGACGGCAGCCGCCGGGAGTACCGGGGCGGTTTCCCGATGTACGGCTCCGACTACAACACCGCACTCGCCGAGGCGCTCGGCTGCGACCTGACCGACGGCGGCGAGATCGACGTCGACGACCACGGCCGCACCAGCGAGGACGGCGTGTTCGCGGTGGGCGACATCACGCCCGGCCACAATCAGGTGCCCGTCGCGATGGGGCAGGGGGCGAAGGCCGGCATCGCGGTCCACAAGGAGCTCCGCGAGTTCCCGCGGTCGACGGAGGATATCGCGCAGGACGGTCCGGTCGACGAGGACGAGGTGCCCGCCATCCCGCCGCACCTCATGGCGACCGCCGTCGCCCACGAGGGGCACGCGGGCGGGCCGCGAGACGAGGCGACCGCCGAGGCCGGCGCGGAGCAGCCCGCGGCAGACGACGACTGAGGCGCCGCGAGGTCGCGACTCCGTCCGCTCGACGCGACCCGTCTCGGACGACGGCGAGAACGAGCCCGCGTCGACACGGCGACCTCTCTGATTCCCGGCCCGGGCCCCGAGGCAGGGGCCGTCGACGGTGACGCGGCGCTAACCCGTCTCTCGCCGGCGGCACCTCGACCGCGGACCGCGTCAGTCCCGTCGATCGAGGACGGCTCGCACGAACGCGCCCTTCTCGGCGGTGTACCGCTGTCGGTTCTCGGGATACCGTGCCGCGAGCCGTCGTTTCAACGAGGCGTACCGCTCGGCGAGTTCCGGATCGCTCCGAAGCGCGTCCCTGAACGCGATCTTCTCGTGGTGGAACGCGCTTCCGACTTCGGCGATCGACAGATAGCACGTACGATTCTCTGGCGGTCCCTTCGCGAGGAACACCCGCCCGTCCACCTCGTCGGGGCGCCGTTCGTAGCCGTGCGTTTCGAGCGCTGGGACGAGGTCGCTCGCGGTCGTCGATTCGTCGACTACGGCGAGCACGTCGAGTATCGGCTTGGCCGGCATCCCCTCGACCGCGGTACTGCCGATGTGTTCGAACTGACGGACGCGATCACCGACCGCGCTCCGTAACCGAGCCACCTCCGCGTCGTACGCGTCGCTCCACGACTCCTGATACGGCACGACTTCGACGGTCCCGCGTGCGAGTCCGACCACACTCGGGCCTCGTCCTCGCGGTATAAATCCTTTACAGCGTTCTCTTACCTCGTTCGGGGGCTCGCTGAGCGGAACGAATCGACCGTTAAGCGACGACGTGATTCAGAAAATGCGCCGGCCGGGACTCCCGCGAGCGAGCGGGGGTACGGCCGGCGCACGACCGAAGGGAGTGCGCCGGCCGGGATTTGAACCGAAATCAGACGTGCTCGCTCACTCCGTTCGCTGCGCGCGACTGATAGGGTTCAAACTCGGCGGCGATTTCTCTCACTTCGTTCGAGAAATGCGCCGGCCGGGATTTGAACCCGGGCCATGAGCTTGGAAGGCTCAGGTCCTACCACTAGACCACCGGCGCTCGCGTCGGTCGATGACGCACCTACACGTAGGCACAACGGCTTTCATAAGCGTTCCGTGTTCGGGCAGGAGATCGGCGGGCACGAGCCGCCCGGTGAGCATATCTTAGTTAAAGGCCCACGATACTGCGGGCGTCTCCCAGCGCGTTAGAACGCTTTTCAGCCGGTTAGAACACTGTTCGGTACATATGTGTCTACCCACCCAACCTACACCCGTGAGGTGAGACCGATGTCATACCAAACAAGCAATCCGCTGGTCGGCGAGACCGAGTTCGCGCTGGAAGGCCCCTGGGCGACCTACTGGATCGCGTTCCTGCGCGTCGTTACCGGGTGGTGGTTCTTCCACGCCGGGGTCACCAAGATCATCGAGAACGGGTTCGCGTTCACCTACGGGCCGTCGTACATGAAGGGCATGACCGGCACCGCGCTGGGCGGCATCCCCGTCTGGATGGGGAACAACCTCGCGTGGCTCATCGAGCCCGGCGTGCCGCTGTTCGAGACGCTCATCGGCCTCGCGCTGATCGCGGGGGCGTTCACCCGGTTGGCCGCGTTCGGCGGGGTCATCTTCATGGTCCTGTTCTGGGTCGGGAACGCCGGCTTCGGTCACGGCGTCGTCAACAGCGACCTGATGGGCCTGTTCCTGTTCATGACCGTGATCGTGCTCGCGGCCGGTCGGTACTACGGGCTCGACGCGCTCCTCGAACAGACGGCGCTCGTCAAGCAGAACCCCAAGCTGCGGTACCTGCTCGGGTAAGAGGTGATTCACTATGACAGACACCATTGACAAGGCGGCACGGGCGTTGAGCGCGGGACTGATGCTGTTCGGCATCGTGGTCCTCGGACTAGTCGAGACGTTCACCGGCAAACCGTTCGCCCCGGCCCCGATAACGAACGAGGCGGGCGAGGTGACCGCGATGCCGCTGATCAGCCCGGAGATCCGGACCGGCTTCGTGCTGGCCGGCCTCGTGGTGCTCGGGCTGTACGCGGCCTACCGGTTCGTGGCGCCGCTCCCCGAGGACCGGGGCGTCAGCCACGAGACGATGGCTGACTGAGGAGCGAGGCGCCCGGCCGCGACGTCACCGGTAGTGCTCGTCGCCGCGGGCGACGACGACCACCTTCCTTCGTTCTAACGTTCGCTGAGAGCCGTCTCCGGCTACGCCGAGTCGTCGGCGTGCGGCTCGCCTGACTCTCCAGTTCCGTGAGCGGTGCCGCCGTCGGTGCTGGCGGGGGCGGCGTCGGACGGCTCCTCGTCCGCGCCGAACGTGAACGCCGTCTCGCCCGTCTCGCCCGATCCGCCGGCGGCGGGTTCGCCGACCGAATCGCCGTCCGCGCCCCCGACAACGTCGTCCCCGGCCTCGGCGTCGGCGTCGACCTCGAACTCCTCGGTCGTCTCCCGCAGGTCGCGGGCGCGCTCGTGGAGGTCGTGCGCCTGGTCGGAGACCTCGTTGAGCGTGGCGGCCTGCTCCTCGGCGGCGGAGGCGACGGTGGTCGCCTCGGCGGTGGTCTGTTCGCTCACGCCGGCGAGGTCGTCGACCGCGCCGGTCACCTCGTTGACGGACTCCGCCTGTGCGTCCATCGCGCCGGAGATCTCCTGGACGCCGTCGTCGGCCTCGCTCACGCGGTCGGCGACGTCGGCGAGCGCGTCCTCGGCGTCCTCGACGACGTCGACGCCGTCGTCGACGCCCTCGCGGATCGCGGCCATCTCGTCGACGCTCTCGTCGGTGCGCTCGCGGAGGCTGCCGATCAGCGACTCCACCTCGGCGGCGGACTCCTGGGTCTCCTCGGCGAGCGACTTGACCTCCTCGGCCACGACCGCGAAGCCGGAGCCGGCCTCGCCGGCGCGGGCGGCCTCGATCGAGGCGTTGAGCGCGAGCAGGTTCGTCTGGTCGGCGATCTCCGATATCGTCTCGACGATCTCGTCGACCTCCGCCATCTCGGCCTCGAGGCGCTCTATCGTCTCGGCGGCGGACTCGGAGCGCGCCTCGATGCCGTGGAGCTCCTCGACGGCGTCGGCGGCGGCCTCGCGGCCCTCCTCGGTGAGCGCGTCGGCCCGCCGGGAGGTAGTCGCCACCTCGTCCGCGGAGGCCGCGACCTCCTCGACGGTCGCCGACATGTCCTCCATCTCGCCGGCCACGTCCGCGAGCTGGCGGCTCTGTCGCTCCGCGCCGGCCGAGATCTCGTCGACCGCGTCGCTCGTCTCCCGGCCGGCGGCCGCGGCCTCGTCGGTGCCGTCGGTGACCGCGTCGCTCCGCTCGGCCACCTCGACGGCGAAGGCGTCGACCTCCGCGATCGCGGCCTCCAGCTCGTCCATCGCGTCGTTGAACTCGTGGGCGATCGTGCGGAGCGCCTCGGGGTCTTCGGGGTCGGCGCGCAGCCGGGCGGTGAGGTCGCCGTCGGCGCAGGCGGCCATCGTCCGTCCGAAGTCGTCCGCGCGGGACTCCAGCCGGTCGGCGAACGCCTCGCTCTCCGCCTTCGCCTCCTCGGCGCGCTCGCGCTGGTCCTCCACCGTCCGTATCTGTTCGCGGAGCGAGTCGCGCATGGTGGCGAACGCGCCGGAGAGGTCGCCGAACTCGTCGCGCCGGTCCGTGTGGAAGTCGACGTCGAGGTCGCCGTCGGCCAGCGCCGCGGCCCGCCCGCGGAGCTGGTTCAGCTCGACGACGGTCCCCCGGCCGAGCGTCACGCCGACGAGCCCGAGCCCGACGACCGCGACCCCGACGATGAGGAGCAGGTTCCGCCCGATCATCCCCGAGAGGGCGTACGCCTCGGAGAGGGGGACGTGCGTGGCGACGTACCACTCCTCGGTCTCCAGCGGCGCGTACGCGACGAGGTACTCGCCGCCGTCGGCGAACGTGAACGTCGCGGACGGGAGGAAGCCGACGGCGCGCTCCTCGCCGAACAGCGTCGACCGGACGTCGGTGTCGTAGCGCACGCCGGCGACGTACTCGCCGTTGCTCGCGGCGATCCGCCCGTCGGGCTCGACGACGGTGGTGAACGCGCTCTCGGTCGGCTGCCGGAAGTCGGCGGCGGCCGGCGCGAGCGTGACCTCCATCACGAGGTAGTCGCGCAGCGGCGTCGAGGTGACGTACGCGAACCGCCGCTCGCCGTCGACGGTGTACGTCTTGCTGGTGTACACCTCGTCGGAGAACAGGAGGTCCTCACCGAACCAGGCCTGCGATGTCACCGTCTCGCCCCCGTCCTCGTCGCCGGTGGTGGCGACGACCGTTCCCTCGTCCCGGTCGACGAAGTGGAAGGCGGCGACGCCCTCCGGGGCCCGCGAGAGGTGCGACGCGAGGTAGCTCTCGACTTGGTCGGACTCCTGCGAGAACGCGTGGTTGTCGGCGACGTCGCTGACGAACGTGCGGCGCTCGCTCAGCCAGCCGTCGAGCTCCGTCGCGCTCAGCTCCGCGACGGCCGTGTAGTCGCCCTGCGCGTTCGATTCGAGCTGCTCCGTCGTCTCGGCGTAGGTGACCGCCCCGACGGCGCCGATCGCGATCACGACGACGACGAGGGCGACGACGAACTTCGCGAGGTAGCTCCGCGCCACGGCGTCGGGCGTGACCCGCCGCAACACCCGTTCCAGAGAGGTATCGGCCATTATCATCAGGCGGTCGACACTGACTCTTTAATCCACCCCCGTCGATATCCCTCGTGATAATCAGGCGGTCTCGGGCGCGACGACCGCGTAGCAGTTCCCGCTCGAAATCTCCGAGCGGCGGGTCGCGAGGGCGCTCGCGGAGAGGTCCGCCGCGAACTCCGCGGGCGAGTAGATGTGATAGTAGCGCGGGACGGTCTCGCCGCCCGGCAGCGTCCAGTCGACGGTCGTGTCGAACCCCTCGTCGCGGTCGAACCGGTCGTGGGCCGTGCTCCACGCGCTGACGAGCGCGACGCCGCCCGGCGCGAGGACGCGCGCCAGCTCGTTCAGGCTCTCGACGCGGGCCGCTCGGGGCGAGAGGTGGTGGAGCGTGGCGACGTACACCGCGAGGTCGACCGCGTCGTCGCGCACCGGTAGCGCGGCCGCGTCGCCGTGGACGAACGCGCTCGCGTCGGCGAACCCCCGCTCGCGGGCGCGCGCCGCCGCCTCGTCGAGCAGTCCGCTGCTGAGGTCGACGCCGACCGCGACCTCGGCGCGCGCCGCGAGCGCCTCCGTGTGCCGGCCGTTCCCGCAGCCGACGTCGAGCGCGACGGTCCCCGACCGGCCCTCTAGGAACGACTCGACCTCGGGCCACGCGTACTCCCGCGTCTTCGAGAAGTGCGCCGCGATGCGGTCGTACGTCGACTGCGGATCGCCGGTCGACTGCGGGTCCATACCGGGGCCTCGGTCGCGACGGGTATATGCCGACCGGACCGTCACACCACGCCGATCGCGACGAACGCGACGAGCGTGAGCGCGAGCAGCACCACGACGTGTTTCACGCCGTCGCGCACCGACCCCTCGCCGAGCTGGCCGGCGACGAGCCCGGAGCAGACCGCCTGGATCGACGCGGCGTGGAAGAACAGCTGCTCGTAGGCGTCGACGTCGATGTCGCCGATCCCGTCCGTGATTCCCCCCGGGCCGCCGGGCACGCCGGCCCCCGCGTCCGGGAGGCTCTCGCCCGTCCCCGGGACGCCAGCCGCCTCGATGGCGGGGATGAACGACACCGACAGCGCCGCGATGATCCCGAGGAAGACGAGGAAGGAGATGTAGATGACGATAAGGTAGGTCAACATCACCTGCCGGCGCTCGCGCCGGAGCGACCAGGTCGCCCGGGACTCGTCCGCGGCGATCCGGAGGACTGGTCCGATATCACCGCTCGCCCGGATCGCGTTGGTGACGAGGGCGACCGCGCGGGACATCATCGGCGACCGAACGCGCCGTTCGAGGCGGCGCAGCGCGGTGGAGACGTCCGCGCCCCAGTCGACGTCGCGGCGGGTCCGGCGGAGGTCCTCGGTCAGCGCCTCCAGGTTCGAGTCGGCGACCCGGCGGACGCTGCCGACCACGGCGGTCCCCGCCTCGTTGACGCTGGCGAGCCGGTCGAGGAAGTCGGGCACCGCGGACTCGATGCGCCGGACCCGGCGCTTGCCGAACTCGTAGGCGACCGCGTACGCCGCGAGGACGAACGCCGTCGCGGCGACGATCGGCCCGTCGATCTGGCCGACCATCTCCACGGGGGTCCCGAGCGTGACCGGGAACGCGAAGACGAGCAGCCCGGCGACCGCGACCGGGACCGCGACGAGGAGGACCGTCCGCGGCGAGGCCAGCACCGTCTCGGCCGGCGACGCGACCAGCCGCCGCACCCAGCGGAGGCGGTCGTAGACGCGGAGCCGCTCGCGGCTCTCCGTCCAGCGGTCCGTGCTGGCGGCGTTCGCGTCGACCCCGTCCGAGCCGCTCCTGGTCGCCGCTCCGCCGTCGAACCGCGGGGAGTCGCCCTGGTCCCCGGATCCATCCGTCGCGTTTCGAACCCCGGTGATCGACGGGGTGTTCGGATCGTCGAACGACGACGCCGCGACGGTCTCGGTGCCGCCGACGCCCTGCGTCACGCTGTCGACGTAGACGACGAAGCCGAAGGTGGCGAGCGGCACAGCGAGGTAGACCACGGCGCGGAGGAGCGGGAGCGTGTCCTGTAAGACGAGGCCGATAACGACGAGGATGGTGATGAAGAAGAGCGGGCCGGCGACCAGCGCCGTCACGTACGCCTCGGCGAACGTCGAGAGCAGCTCTAAGTACTGCTCCTGTTTCGCCTCCGCCTCCGCCTGATAGCGCTCGTACTGGTCGTTGAGGAACGTCGACACCGACTGCCCGGTGCCGAGGACGGAGGCGAGGTTCTCCGAGAAGTCCGCCAGGTCTTCGCTGGGCGTCCGCCGGGAGATTCGCTGGAGCGCCGTGAGCGCGTCGGTGCCGAAGGCGTTCATGTCGCGGACCGCGACCGAGAGCTCCGTGGCGGCCTCGCCGTACACCGCCTCGTTCTCCGCGAGCGTGTCCATCACTCGCGGGAACGCCATCCCCGAGCGCGAGAGCGCGTACATGAACGCGACCGTCCGCGGCAGGGTGGCGTCGATCTCGGCCCCGCGGGCGTGAGCGCGCTGGTCGAGCAGCTGCCAGCGGGCGACGTACGCGCCGAGCGCGAGCCCGGAGCCGACGGTGGCGGAGACGACCGTAAGCAGGACGAAGAGCCGGCCGAGTCCGAGGTCGGCCAGCCGGGCGACGACCGCGACGAACTCGAACGCGCTCGGGACCGCCTCGCGGATCGTCGCCTCGCCGACGTCGAGCGCGGCGAGCAGGGCGCCAGCCGCGTACACGCCGATCACGCTGCCGGCGACGCCGAGGACGGCGGCGTACAGCAGGGTCCGCGAGGCGTACACGCGGTGGGTCGTCCCGGCGACGTGAGCCGCGCGCATCCGGTCGCGCTGGGCCCGCCGGCGCGCCTCGCTCTCGCTCACGTAGTCGCCGAACGCCGACAGCGCGACGCGAGTGACGAACAGGTCGGCCCGGTCGTCGACGAGCGGGACGGCGAGCGCGAGGCAGGCCGCGAGCGCGGCGGCGAGCGGGAGGTACTCGATCATCGGTCCGCGGCGTCTGGGTCGACGCCGTCGGCGGCCCCGGGACCGCGGTCGGCCCCGTCGCCCGCCGCGACCGCGTCGCCCTCGTCCGCGAGGTCGTCGGGGTCGACGCCGTCGGCCGCGCTCGCGCGCTCGTCGAGCTTGTTCATCACGCGTTCGGGGTCGGCGTAGTACTCGTTGACGAGGGCCGTGAAGGTGCGGTAGTCGTCGATCCCGAGCGCGGAGAGCAGTTCGATGAACCGCTCGCGGCGGCGGACTTCCCGGAGCAGCTCAGACCGGGACCAGCCGCGGTCGTCGGCTATCTCCTCTAACAGCGAGGAGTCGTTCCGCCGGAACGTGTCGGAGTCCGGCACCCACTCGAACGCCGAGGAGTAGTCGAGCTCCCCGGTCCGCTGGTCGATGCCGCCGATCTCGCCTATCGTCTTCGCGCGGCGGACGCGCTCGTCGTCGGCGCGCGTGAGCGTCTGGACCGAGAGCATGTCGAGCGACTGGACCATCGCGCGCGGCACGTTGATCGGCTCGTTCTCCAGCCGGTTGATCACCGTCTCGATCGAGTCCGCGTGCATCGTCGAGAACGTGGTGTGGCCCGTGTTCATCGCCTGGAACAGGGTGATCGCCTCCTCGCCGCGGACCTCGCCGACGATGATGTACTCGGGGCGGTGGCGCAGCGCCGAGCGCAGCAGGTCGTACATGTCGATGTCCGTCCCCTCGTACCGGCGCTCGCGGGTGACCGCGGAGAGCCAGTTGTCGTGGTACAGGGAGAGCTCGCGGGTGTCCTCGATGGTGAGCACCTTCGCCCGCGGCGGGACGAACATCGACACGGCGTTCATCGAGGTGGTCTTCCCGGAGGCGGTGCCGCCCGCGAAGATGAGGCTCTTGTTGTGCTCGATACAGAGCCAGAAGTACGCCATCTGCTCGACGGAGAAGGTGCCGTACTCCACGAGGTCGACGGGCGTGAACGGGTCCTCCGCGTACTGGCGGATAGTGAACGCCGAGCCGCGGGGGGTCACCTCCTCGCCGAGCGCGAGCTCGGCGCGCGACCCGTCGGGGAGGGTCGTCTCGACGATGGGGTCGCCGACCGAGACGTGCCGCCCGGACTGCTGGGCGAGCCGGATCACGTAGCTGTCGAGCGCCTCCTGCCCGAAGGAGACGTTCGTCTCGATGTCGGTGTACTCGTCGTGGTAGACGAAGATCGGGAGGTCGTAGCCGTCACAGGAGACGTCCTCGATGTGCCGGTCGTTCAGGAGGGGGTCGACCTTCCCGTAGCCGCGGAAGTCGCGGTAGAGGTAGTACGCGAGCGCGTGGAACGTGTCCATTCCGACCTCGACGCCGTACCCCTCCAGCAGCGCCTCCAGCTCGGTCCGGAGCGTCTCCTCGTCGGTCTTCCCGGCGCCCTCGCGGTACAGGAGCGGGTCGCGGATGTCGTCGACGACCCGGGCGAGGAGCTCGCGCTCGAACGCGTCGAGCTCGGGCTCGACCGCGTAGTAGCGGTGCTCGCTCTCGGGCTCGTCGTAGGTGATCACGACGTACGCGTACGGCGCGTTCACCCAGTACCGGTCGACCTCGCGCTCGTCCGCCGGCACGCTGAACGACGCGAGCGGGCCGTCCTCGCCCGGGCGGAACGGGCGGACGTCGAGCGTCGACCCCTGGAGCAGCTCCCACGCGTCCGAGAGTCGCCGCTGGAGGGCCTCGATCCGGTCGCCGAGGTCGCTCCCGCCGGCGTCACTCGCCATGGATACCGACGTGTAGAGCCGGGGGGAAGTTAAACTACCCCCGACGATTATCACGAGCGACATCGACGGCGTCGTCGACCGCGCGGCCGCGAGCCGCGTCCGCCAGCGAGCCGTGTGCGCCCACGAGTCGCGTCGCTGCGCCGCCGATCCGCCCGTTACGTTGATACGGCCGGGCCGCAAAGCAGTGAGTACGAAATGCGGCGTGACTACTTCGATTTGGCCGTCGAGGGCGTCGGAGACGGTGCCGACACCCGGTCGCCCCCGCTCGTGCGGATCGACTTCCACGGGCCGGAAGAGCTCCTCCGCGAGCGACTCTCGAGAGGCGAGAGCGACGGCGTCGACGACGGCGACCTGCTCGGTGCCGACCAGATAGACGTCGCCTTCCGGCTCCGCGAGCCGCTCGGCGAGGCGGACGACCCGGAGGGCGTCGTCGGCGTCACCAACCGGTTCACCGGCGACTTCGTCCTCGAACTCAACGAGACCGCGACGGACGTTCTCCCCTTCATCCACGCCGCGCGCGACGCGACCGACGACGGCGACGCGCAGTACCGCGTCGAGATCGACGTCGACGGCGAGCGCCTCGTCGACTACGACAAGGACACCTTCCTCGTGTACGACCACGAGGGGAACCTGCTCCGCAGCGAGAGCCTGATCCCCTCCGGCGTCGAACTGTAGCGGCCGCCGCCGCGGCCGGGCCCTCCCCCCGACGCTCAGAGGCTGACGCTGTCGGGCACGAACCGCACCGCGTCGCCCGGCCGGAGGTCGAACGCGCCGTCGCCGCGGCCGTCGTTCACGTCACACTCCGCGTAGCCGTGGCTCCCGACGGTGACGAGCCGCTCTCCGGGGTCGACCGCGCCGAACGTCTCCGCGACCGGCGTGAGGTCGCCGTTCACGCGGATCCAGTCGCGGTCGCGGACCAGGTCGCCGGGCACGTTGGTGATCACGTTCCCGAACCGGTCGATCGCGAGCACCTCGCCGTCGACGGCGATCACGTCGCCCTCGTCGCGCTCGATCGACGGCTCTGGGAAGCGGATGTCCGCGGGGTCGCTCGCGGGCGCGAGGTCGTCGAGCCCCGCGAGCGCCGCGGCGACCGCGTCGGCGTCGAGCGCCCCGTCTCCCGCGGCGTCGGCCGCTCCCCCTTCCGCCGATTCCGCGGCGTCGTCGAGCGCCGTCCGGACGCGGGCCGCGACCGGCGCGAACACGTCGCGGCCGTGGAACGTCTCGCTCGCGGGGTCGTCGACGGCGACGGTCCAGACCTCGACGTCCGACTCGTCGGTCGCCAGCGCCCGCGCCGGCGGCATGGCGAGGCCGTTGTCCGGGGCGACGACGACGTGTTCGCCGGCGCGGACGACGAGGGCGTCGCGGTCGGTCCCGACGCCGGGGTCGACGACGGCGCAGTGGACCGCCGGGGGGAACTCCGGGAGGACGAACCGGAGCCAGAAGGCGGCGGCCCGCGGGTCCCCGCGCGGGAGGTCGTGCGCGACGTCGATCAGTTCGGCGTCCGTGTGCCGGCGGATCACTCCCTTCATCGCGGCCGGGTACGGCGAGCCGAAGTCCGAGGTGAGCGTGATCATGGCCGGAATGGGGGTCGGCGGGCGGTTAAAACGACCGGGCGGCGACGGCGCGTTACGCGTCGGAGGGCTCCTTCCCCAGCGTGTCGGTCTCGGCGATGCGGCGGATGCGGTCGACGCCGTCGACCTCCCGGATCACGTCGACGACGGCGTCGGGGACGAGGCCCTCCCACTCGCGGCCGCGGATCATCCGCTCGCGGAGCTCTGTCCCCTCCAGCACGTCGCGGCGGAACATCGGGGACTGGCGCACCTCGACGCCGGCCTCCTCGAACAGGCGGACGACGAGCGGGTTGTTCGAGTAGGCGACGTCGAACCGCGGGGTCATGCTCCGGACGTGGCTCACCCACACCGAGTTCCGGTCGAGGTCCTCGATGGGGACCACGTAGGTGGTGACGTCGAGGTCCTCGACCGCCTTCGTCACCATCATGACGCGCTCGCCGGCGGTGAAGGGGTTCCGCGTGGTGTGCGAGTCGCCGGCGGAGCCGATGCCCAAGACGAGCTCGTCGACGTCCGCCGCGATTTCTTCCACCATGTGCTGGTGGCCGTCGTGGAACGGCTGATACCGGCCGATGTAGAACCCCCGCATGGATCCACGTACCGTCGCCGTCATTTATAAACCCCGTGGGAACGCCCGTGCGCCGAGATCAGCGGCTATACGCCTTCTCGACCGCTTTTACTGCCACCGGGGTGGTGTCGCTGGGGGGAGAAAGTATATCAGTAGCCGACCCGTCCTTTTCGATAGCGAAACCCGATTCTATGAGCAACGAGAAGGACACGAACGACCCCACGGCCGACGACCCCGACGAACCGTCTCACGGCGGCGTCGACGACTCGAGTCCGGCGGGGAACGGCGAGGACGCCGCGCACGGCGACCCCGAGCCCGACGACGGTCCGTCGAACGAGCCCGGCGCCGACGAGGACCCGGCCGCGGACTCCGGCGGGGAGTCGGCCGCGGACCCCGACGACGACCCCTGGGACGACGGCGTCGTGGTGGACGACGACGGGTTCGACGAGACCGAGATCGTCGGTGACGGTCCCGACGAGGACCGGAACGGCGACGGCGTCGGTCCGGTCGACGACGGCGGGATCGACGAGCTCGGGAGCACCGTCGAGGTCGAGGGAGCCGAGATAGAGGAAGACCCCGACGAGGACGACCTCCTCGGCGGGCTCAAGATCGACACGACGGCCGAACTGGAGATCCCGGACCGGCTCGTCGACCAGGTCATCGGGCAGGAGCACGCCCGCGACGTGATCATCAAGGCGGCGAAGCAGCGCCGCCACGTGATGATGATCGGCTCGCCCGGGACCGGGAAGTCGATGCTCGCGAAGGCGATGTCCGAACTCCTCCCGAAAGAGGAGCTGCAGGACGTCCTGGTGTATCACAACCCCGACGACGGCAACAAGCCGAAGGTGCGGACGGTGCCCGCCGGGAAGGGTGAACAGATCGTCGACGCCCACAAAGAGGAGGCCCGCAAGCGCAACCAGATGCGGTCGCTTCTCATGTGGATCATCATCGCCGTGGTGTTGGGCTACGCGCTCATCATCGTCGGCCAGATCCTCGTGGGCATCATCGCGGCCGGCGTCGTCTACTTGGTCTTCCGCTACCTGAACCGCGGCTCCGACGCGATGATCCCGAACTTGTTGGTGAACAACGCGGACACGAAGTCCGCCCCGTTCAACGACTCGACGGGTGCACACGCCGGCGCACTCCTCGGTGACGTCCGGCACGACCCGTTCCAGTCCGGCGGGATGGAGACGCCGAGCCACGACCGCGTCGAGGCCGGCGCTATCCACAAGGCCAACAAGGGCGTGTTGTTCATCGACGAGATCAACACCCTCGACATCCGGAGCCAACAGCACCTCATGACGGCGATCCAGGAGGGCGAGTTCTCGATCACGGGCCAGTCCGAGCGCTCCTCGGGCGCGATGGTCCAGACCGAGCCCGTCCCGACGGACTTCGTCATGATCGCGGCCGGGAACCTCGACGCGATGGAGAACATGCACCCGGCGCTCCGGAGCCGTATCAAGGGGTACGGCTACGAGGTGTACATGGAGGACACCATCGAAGACACGCCGGAGATGCGCCGGAAGTACGTCCGGTTCATCGCCCAGGAGGTCGCGAAGGACGGCCGCCTGCCCGAGTTCTCGGCGGAGGCCGTCGAGGAGATCATCCTCGAGGCCAAGCGCCGCTCGGGCCGCAAGGGCCACCTCACCCTGAAGATGCGGAACCTCGGCGGGATGGTCCGCGTCGCGGGCGACATCGCCCGCGGCGAGGACGCGGACATCACGACCCGCGAGCACGTCCTTCAGGCGAAGGGCCGCTCCCGGTCCATCGAGCAGCAGCTCGCCGACGACTACATCGAGCGCCGCAAGGACTACGAGCTCCAGGTCTCCGACGGCTACGTCGCCGGTCGGGTCAACGGCCTCGCCGTGATGGGCGAGGACTCCGGGATCATGCTCCCGGTGATGGCCGAGGTGACGCCGACGCAAGGCGGCGGCCAGGTGATCGCCACCGGCCAGCTCAAGGAGATGGCCGAGGAGTCGGTCCAGAACGTCTCGGCGATCATCAAGAAGTTCTCCGACGAGAACATCTCGGAGAAGGACATCCACATTCAGTTCATTCAGACGGGCCAGCAGGGCGTCGACGGCGACTCCGCGTCCATCACGGTCGCGACCGCCGTCATCTCCGCGCTGGAGAACGTCGGGGTCGACCAGAGCCTCGCGATGACGGGCTCGCTGTCGGTCCGCGGCGACGTGCTCCCCGTCGGCGGGGTCACTCACAAGATCGAGGCGGCCGCGAAGGCCGGCTGCGACCGGGTGATCATCCCCGCGGCCAACGAGCAGGACGTGATGATCGAAGACGAGTACGAGGAGATGATCGAGGTCATCCCGGTCTCGCACATCAGCGAGGTCCTCGACATCGCCCTCGAGGGCGAGGCCGAGAAGGACTCGCTCGTCTCCCGGCTGAAGTCGATCACGGGCTCCGCGCTGAAGGACGGAAACGTCTCGAGCCCGTCCAACCCGAGCCCGCAGTAGGCGGCTCAGCGCTCCGCCGCCCGGGTTCTTTCACTTTTCGCTCCCCCGAGCTACCGCACCGCGAGCAGCCGGGGGGTTTCCGTCCGCCGATCGGCGGCTGACTCGGTCTCGGCCGTTCACCGTGTGAGCGCGAGGACCTTGTATTGCTTAAATGACGCAATACAGTCTCGCCGGTCAGCCGCACCTTTTGGTGGACAGGGAGAGAGCCATCATAACGGCCACCACTCGCCGTGCGCCCCACGTGTCGCAAATAAGGTTAAAATATCTCCTCGGGTGGCGACTGGCCGTCGCTTCGGAAGAACTGAGAGGGTCGGAATACATAAGTCAGTATAGTGCGTATTTCGCAATACAGATGTCAGGGATCGCGATCGTCGGCGGAGGACCGACCGGACTGAACGCCGCCATCTACACCGCCCGAGCGGACAGGCGAACGCTCGTGTTCGACGACGGCGGCGGGACCACCCGCGACGTCGACACGATGGAGAACGTCTACGGGTTCCCGGACGGTGTCACGGGTCCGGAGCTCGTCGATCTGGGGCGAGAGCACGCGCGGAAGTACGGCGCCGACATCGTCGAGGAGGAGGTCGTTCGGCTCGAGCCAGAGGGCGACCGCTACCGCGTCGAGACGACCGTCGACGAGTACGCCGTCGACGGGGTGATCATCGCGACGGGCGCGGACTACGAGCGGCCGGCCATCGCGGACGTCGAGGCGTACGAGGGCCACGGCGTCTCCTACTGCGTCGAGTGCGACGCGTACTTCTACCGCGACAGCCCCGTCGCGGTCGTCGGCGACGGCAACTACGCCGCGACCGAGGCGCTGATGCTCCTCGATTACACCGACGACGTCCGGATCCTCACCAACGGGTCGCCGTTCGACCCCGACGAGGGGCTGCGGGAACGGGTCGACGAGGCGGGGATCCCGGTGATCACCGACGACCTCGACCGGCTCGCCGGCGATGAGGTCCTCGAAGCCGTCGTCACCCGAGAGGGCGACGAGATCCCGGTCGACGGGCTGTTCGTCGCGCTGGGCACGGCCGGCGGCACCGACCTCGCGGAGATGCTGGGCGTCCCCGTCGACGGGGGCGACGTCGTCACCGACGAGGCGCAGTCGACGCCGGTGGACCGCGTGTACGCGGCGGGCGACGTCACCGGCGGCCACCAGCAGATCGCGACCTCCGTCGGAGAGGGGGCCCGCGCGGCCATCAACCTGCTCGAAGAGCTCCGCGGGGCGGACTACATCGACTACAAGAAGCTCGACTCGCAGCCGGCGTGACCGCCGGACTACCGGCCGCCGGCGGAGTCCCGGAGTGTCCAATCGAGAGACGGTCCGGCGGTCGCGGGTCGGTGTCGCGCGCGGGCGGCCAGAGCGCCGCGAGCAGTTAGCGCGGACGGCGAGTAGGAAGCCCGCTCGCCGACGCGCATATGAAGCCTGAAATAGACCAGCGAACCGACCCGCGGCGTTCGCCCCGCCGAGGCTTATATAAGACCACATAATTTGCCGTGTCGCACAATACGCCCACTGTTTTAGGTAGACCTAAATGGTGGTCGCGCTGTCCGAGGTCCCGTCGGACGAGCGGGTCGAACTGGTAGACGTGCCGGACGACGAGTGCCGCGCTCGGCTGCTGCGGCTCGGCCTCCTAGACGGCAGCGTCGAGTGTCGCCGACGGATCCGCAACGGCCCGGTCGTCGTCCGGCGTCGCGGGACGGAGGTGGCGCTCGGGCGCTCGCTCGCCCGGGAGATCACCGTCGAGCGAGCGCCCCGCGACGGCGCGCCGCAATGAGGGCGACCGAGGGCGCGGACCGCGGGCTCGGGTCCGGCGACGCCGAGACGTCGGTGGCGCTGGTCGGCGCGCCCAACGCGGGCAAGAGCGCGCTGTTCGGGAGGCTCACGGCGGAGTACGCCGACGTCTCGAACTACCCCGGCACCACGGTCGAGACGACCGCGGCGGCCCTCGGGTCGCTCCGCCTGAGCGACACCCCCGGTGTCCACGGGATCTCGTCGTTCTCCGAGGCAGAGCGGGTCACGAGGACGGCGGTCCTCGAAGCGGACGCGGTCGTGAACGTCGTCGACGCCACGCAGCTCGGCCGGGACCTGTTCGTGACGCTCCAACTGACGGACATGGGCGTCCCGACGGTCGTCGCGCTGAACATGATGGACGAGGCCGAGGCCGACGGCGTCGCGATCGACGTCGACGCGCTGGAGTCAGCCCTCGGCGTCCCCGTCGTGCCGACCGTCGCCGTCACCGGCGCGGGCGTCGACAAACTGCGCGACCGACTCCCGGAGGCGTCCGCCCCAGAGTCGACGCCGATCGACTCGTACTACGACGCACTCCCCGACGGGGTCGACGCCACCCGAGCGGAGAAGACCCTCCTCGTCGAGGGCGACGAGCCGACGGCCCGCCGCGTCGGCGTCCCCGGCCTCGCGACCGACGGGGGCGACGCCCCGCTCGCCGCGGTCGGAGAGCGGGAGGCCGTGTACCGCGAGCGACGGACGCGCGTCCGGTCGATCGTCGACGATGTCGAACGAGTCGCCGCGTCCGAGCGCGCCCCCGAGGAGCGGCTCGGCGACCTGTTGCTGCGGCCGGCGACCGGGATCCCGATCGCGCTCGCGCTCCTCGCGGCGGTCTTCTACGTCATGGGGGTCGTCGTCGCGCAGCGGGTCGTCGGCTACGCGGAAGGGGTGCTCTTCGCCCGGTACTACACCCCCGCCGTCGAGGGGGTCGTCGCGGGCTTGCTGCCGGCGAGCGGGTGGGCCGCACCCGTCGAGTTCCTGCTCGTCAACGACAACCTGGGGCTGGCGACGGTCACCGTGCGGTACACGCTCGGCGTCCTGCTCCCGCTGGTGGTCGCGTTCTACCTCGTGATCGGGACGCTCGAGGACGCCGGCGTCCTCCCGCGACTCGCCGTGGTGACCGACAGGGGGCTCGGCCGGATCGGGCTCAGCGGCCGCGCGGTCGTCCCGCTGATCGTCGGGATGGGCTGCGTGACGATGGCGGTCGTCTCCACGCGTATGGTGGGCTCGCGCCGGGAGCGGCTCATCACGACGGCCCTGCTGGGGCTCGCGATCCCCTGTTCGGCGCAGATCGGCGTCATCTCGGGGTTGCTCGCCGAGCTCGGCGTCGTCTGGTGGGGCGGCTACCTGGCGGTGCTGCTCGGGGTCCTCGGGACCGCCGGCGTCGCTCTCGACCGGACGCTCCCCGGTCGACGGGACGCGCTGATCGAGCAGCTGCCGCGACTCCGCCTCCCGCGCCCGACGAACGTCGCCCGGAAGACGGCGAACCGGACCGCCGCGTTCCTCGGGGAGGCGGCCCCGCTGTTCGGGGCCACCGCCGCGGCGGTGTCGACGCTCGACTACGTCGGCGCGCTCGACGCGGTGGTCGGCGCGCTCCGGCCGCTGACCGCGGCGCTGGGCCTCCCGGCGTCGTTCGGCCGGGTGCTCGTGTTGGGGCTGATCCGCCGCGACTTCGCCGCCGCCGGGATGACGGACCTGGCGCTGTCGGCGTCACAGACCTTCGTCGGACTGGTCGTCGTCACGCTGTTCGTCCCGTGCATCCTCACGATGGCGATGGTCCTCAGAGAGCGCGGCGCGCGGAGCGCGCTCCTCGTGTGGGTCGGCTCCTGGGCCACGGCGTTCGCCGTCGGCGGCGGCGTCGCGGCCGTCTTGGAGGTGATCGCGTGATCTGCCCCCGGTGCGAGTACGAGTTCGACCCGGCGAACGGGCTCGCGTGTCCGCGCTGCGGCGCCCCGGTGTCCTGTTCGGGGCGCTCCTGTGCCGAGTGCGGGGCCTGTTCCTCGCCCGTCGAACGCCTCCGGCGGCGGCTCGCGGAGCGACTGGCCGGCGAGCGGGGATCGGACGACGACGGCGAAGCTTCCGACGAGTCCTGACGGACGTCGACGCGAGGCGTCGCGGAGCGAGCCCGCCGCCTCACCCGACCGCCTCCCAGTTCCGGTACAGCCCCACGCCGAACGCGAGGACGACCCCGCCGACGCCGACCTGCCGACCGACCGTCCCGAAGTCGCCGTCGAGGCCGGCGACGACCGCTCTGCCGGCCATCACCAGCGTGACGAGCGCGACGAGCGCCAGCACGGCGTGCCGTGTCTCCATGGGTGGACGGAGCCGCCGCGCCGCCCAAAGGGCTGGGTTGGCGCAGGCCAATCCGGCTCGACGCCGGGCGGCGGCGGACGCTCGCTCGTCGCTTGTCCTGTGCCAACTCCGGGGTTATGCCGGAGCGGGCCGCAGCGTTACGCAGAGACCGCGACGGCGGCGCGCGGCGGAGCGACGCGCCGCTCCAATCCCACAACGACATGATCGACCCAGTACTCGCGAGCCGGTTCCAGTTCGCACTGACGACCATCGTCCACATCATCTTCCCGGTGATGAGCATGGGGCTCGCGCCCTTCCTCATCTACTTCACGTGGCGGGACGTGCGGGGCGGCGACCCGGTGTACGAGCAGCTGCGTCGCTTCTGGACGAAGGTCTTCGCCATCTCGTTCGTCGTCGGGACGGTCACCGGGATCGTCCTCGAGTTCGAGTTCGGGACGAACTTCGCGGCGTTCTCGACGACCGCCGGAGAGCTGTTCGGCGGTCCGCTCGCCGTCGAGGGGATGATGGCGTTCATGCTGGAGGCGACGTTCCTCGGCATCTTCGTGTTCGGTCGCGAGCGCGTCTCCGACCGCCTGTACTTAGTGTCGAGCCTCGCCGTCGGCGTCGGGACGTGGCTGTCGGCCGTCTGGATCCTGATCGCGAACTCGTGGATGCAGATGCCGCGGGGCTACGAGCTGGTGAGCGAGAACGGCGACGAGGTGGTCCACCTCGTCGATCCGCTCGCGGCGTACCTGACCCCGCGGTTCGGCTACATGTACGTCCACATGCAAAACGCCGCCGTCGAGTCAGTGGCGCTGTTCATGGCCGCCGTCTCCGCCTTCTACGTCTACCGACACCACGTCCGGGGCGAGGAGACGGAACACATCGCGTTCTGGCACAAGACGCTGAAGATCGCGTTAGTCGCGCTGCTGATCACGGCCCCGCTCCAAGTGCTCCAGGGCGACCTGTACGCGCGGCACGTCTACGAGACGCAGCCGCAGAAGTTCGCCGCCATGGAGGCGGTCTGGGACACCGAGGCGTACGTCCCGGAGTACATCTTCGCGATCCCGACCGACCTGAGCCAGTTCACCGACCCGCGCGCGAAGGAGCTGTTCGGCATCGGCATCCCCGGCGGGGCGTCGTGGCTCGCGAGCGGGGGCGACGCGACCGCGGAGATTCGGGGGCTGAACACGTTCGAGGCGGCGGCGCCCCCCGTCGCCGTCGTGTTCTGGTCGTTCCGCGCGATGGTCGGGATGGGGTTCTGGTTCATTCTGCTCGCGTTCTGGGGCGGTTACCGGTGGTACACCGGTGAGCTGTTCGAGGACGGACTGCTACATAAGGCGCTGATGGCGTCCGGTCTGCTCGGCTTCGTCGCGGTCGAACTCGGATGGGTCGTCACCGAGGTCGGCCGCCAACCCTGGGTGATCCAGGGCGTGTTGAAGACGAGCGAGGGGGTGTCGCCCGGCCTCACCGGCGCGGAGGCGCTGATCACGCTCGCGGGGTTCGTCGGCGTCTACGCCGGCATCCTCGCGCTGTACGTGTACGTCGTCTCGCGAGTGATCCGGGACGGGCCCCCGAGCGTGCGGGAGCTGCGGTCCACCGCCGAGCGCGACGCCGCGCCGACGGAGGTGCCCGGCGATGACTAGCGCCGTCGACGCGCTCGCGGCGGGACCGGTGCTCGGCCTGCCGCTCCCGGAGCTGTGGTTCGCGCTCGTGTTCGCCCTGCTCGGGACGTTCCTGTTCCTCGACGGCTTCGACTTCGGCGCGGGCGCCATCTTCGCGACGCTCTCCGACGACGAGGGGCGCGAGGCGGTGCTGTCGGCGATCGGGCCCTTCTGGGACGGCAACGAGGTGTGGCTCGTCGTCTTCGGCGGGGCGCTGTTCGCCGCGTTCCCGTCGGTGTACGCGGGGCTGTTCAGCCGCCACTACCTGCTGATGTTCGGCATCCTCGGCGCCCTCATCCTCCGGGGGCTGGCCCCGGAGATGTACGAGCAGCGGCACGACGCGCGGTGGCAGCGGTGGTGGGGTCGGTCGTTCGTCGCCGGCAGCGTCCTCGCCCCCTTCCTCCTCGGCGCGTTCGCGGGGAACTGGCTCGTCGGGAGCCCTCGGTCGCTCACCCTCGTCGGCGTCGTCACCGGGGTCGCCGTCACGGCGCTGACGGTCGTCTCGGGCGCCGCGTTCCTCCGACTGAAGGCCCGGGACGCGCTCCCGGAGACGGTGACGGAGATCGGCGTCGCGGCCGTCGCGGCGTACCTCCTCGCGGTCGTGGCGACCCTCGGCGTCCTCGCGACTCGCCTCCCGGCCGGCGTCGACGCGCTGCTGTCGCCGCCGGTGATCGCACTGGTCGCCGCCTCCGTCGGGCTCGGAGCCGGTTACGCCGTCGCGCTTCGACGCGGGGCGAGCCTCGTCGCGCTCGCGGCGGCCGGGGGGCTGACCTACGGCCTGATCGCCGTGGTCGGGCTGCTCATGTACCCGCGTATCGACCCGGCGACGGGAGCGACGGTCGGGGAGGCCGTCGTCTCGACGCTGCCGCTGAACCTCATGTCGATCGGCGCGGCCCTGCTGTTGCCGCTGGTCGTCGCGTACTTCGCCGTCCTGTACTCGGCGTTCAGCGGCCCGATCACGGCCGAGGAGGCGTACTGAGATGAGCGAGGGTTCCGAGGCGAGCGCGCCGGCTCGGCGGTCGGCGGTCGGGACGTCGCTGCTCTCGCGCGTGCTCGTCACGTGGGCGGAGCTCGTCGCCGTCGGGTTCGGCGGGGCGGTCGCGGGCGGGGCCGCGTCCGGGCCGCCGCAGCTCGTCGTCTACTTCGCGACGGTGCTCGCCGCGGTCGCCGTGTTCATGTTCAACGTCGACCGACTCGTCGCGACCCGCGTTCGGGAGGCGACGTGAGCGGAGCGCGTCGCGCGGAGCGTCAGTCCGACCCCCGGCGCGACGATTCGAACGGACCGACGCCGCGGCGCTTGGCGGCGATGCCGAACAGCAGCGCGGCGCTCGGGAGGAACAGCAGCGCGCCGAGCGCGGTGACGGTGTCGTCGTTGGCGAGTCCGAAGGCGATCCCGCCGATCCCGGCGGCGAGCGCGACGGCCGCCGGGATCAGGAGCCGGTTTGGGAGCGCGGTAAACACCCCGCGCCCGGAACGTGAGGTTCCCATACGAGACAACGTAAGTGCGTCGGGCCCGTATCAGACGCGTTGTCGAAGGACAAGGATCCGCCGCGCCGCGACCGGCCGCGACCGCTCGGCCGACCCCGGAGCCGCCGACCCCGCGACC
>NZ_CAKZRO010000026.1 GCF_937146585.1 uncultured Halorubrum sp.
CGATCTCCGGGTTATGAGCCCGGCGGAATCTCCTGGCTATCCCATCCCGCTATCGTAGCACAATCGCGTGTGACTGTTAAGGGTTCTGATCCCGCCGCCGGTGTGCGATTCGTCCACGCGTCGACGGCGCGGAGCCGCCCCTGCGCCGCCGCCCGAATCGACCGTCTACGCGGCCGGGTTACGCTTCCCTCGCCGTTCTCCGAGGGCGCTGCGACGGTCCCGATCCCCATCCGCAGCGCGGGGACAGCCGCGACGGCGAAGCCGAACGCCACCACCCCCGATCGGAACCGCGTCCCCCGCAGACCGCCGGCCCGGCGGACCCGTCGCCCGGTCCGGGTGATTTCGCGGGCGACTGACAAAAGGGTCCCGCGACCACCCCTCCCTTGCGCCGGCCGCAAAGGATATTACACATCATCGATAGTGACAGACGATGTATAAGCCGCTGTTGACGACCGACTTTCTGGACCGGGCGCGGCGACACTACGCCGACGAGGAGGCGGTTCTCGCCGTCGACGGGACGCGGTACACCTACGCCGAACTCGGCGAGCGCGCCGACCGCTTCTCCGCCGCGCTCCAGGCGCGCGGCATCGAGAAGGGCGACCGGGTCGCGGTGTTGGACCCGAACACGCACTACCACCTGGAGGCCGCCTACGGCGCGATGCAGGTCGGCGCGATCCACGCGCCGCTGAACTACCGGCTCACGCCGAGCGACTTCTCGTACATGCTCTCCGACGCGGGCGTCGACGCCATCTACGCCGACGCCGAGTACGCGGCGAACGTCGAGGCGATCCGCGACGAGGTGCCGACCGAGACGTTCCTCACGAACGACGTCGACGCGGTCGAGGGCGACTGGGAGTCGTTCGACGCCGCGCTCGACGACGCGGACCCGGACGCCTACGAGCGCCCGGAGATGGACGAGGACGAGGTGATCACGATCAACTACACCTCGGGGACCACCGGCGACCCGAAGGGCGTCTGCCGCACTCACCGCGCCGAGACGCTCCACGCCTACCTCATCTCGATCCATCAGGAGATCACCGACGAGGACGTCTACCTCTGGACGCTGCCGATGTTCCACGTCAACGGGTGGGGACACATCTACGCGATCACGGGGGCCGGCGCCCGCCACGTCTGTACCCGCGGGGTCGACGTCGCCGAGGCGTTCGACCGGATCCGCGGGGAGGACGTGTCGTACTTCTGTGCGGCCCCGACCGTCCTCAACATGCTCGGCGACCACTACGCCGAGCACGGCGGCGCGACGACCGGCGACAACGACGTGCGGGTCGCCACCGCGGGCGCGGCGCCGCCGGAGGCGACGATCCGCACCGTCGAGGAGGAGTTCGGCTGGGAGCTCAAACACGTGTACGGCGCGACCGAGACGGGCCCGCTCATCACCACCTCGGACGCCAAGCGCCACTTCGAAGCGGGTTCGGACGACCGCTTCGCGGTGAAGAAGACGCAGGGGATCGGCTACCTCGGCACCGACGTGCGCGTCGTCGACGAGAACGGTGAGGACGTGGCCGCCGACGGCGAGACGATCGGCGAGATCGTCGTGCGCGGCAACCAGGTGATGGACCGCTACTGGAACAAGCCGGAGGCCACCGAGCAGGCGTTCTCCGATCGCTTGGAGGGCTACTACCACATGGGCGACCTGGCCGTCGTCGACGAAGACGGGTTCATCTCGATCCAGGACCGGAAGAAGGACATCATCATCTCCGGCGGGGAGAACATCTCCTCGATCGAGTTGGAGGACACCCTCTTCGAGCACGACGTCGTCTCCGACGTGGCCGTCATCCCCGCGCCGGACGAGCGCTGGGGCGAGACGCCGAAGGCGTTCGTCGTCCCCGAGAGCGGCGATCCGGACGACGCGGGCGCGACCCCCGAGGAGCTGAAGGCGTTCGTCCGCGAGCGCGTCGCCGACTACAAGACGCCCGGCGAGGTGGAGTTCGTCGCCGAACTCCCGACGACCGCGACCGGGAAGATACAGAAGTACGAGCTGCGCGAGCGCGAGTGGGACGAGGAGGACCGGATGGTCGGGGAGGGGTAGTCGACGCGCCGCTCAGTCCCGGTCGGCGTCTGTCTCGTCCGGCTCGTCCGCGTCGGCGCGCTCGGTGTCGCCGCCGTCGACCGAACCGCCTCCGTCTCGAGCGTCGCTCCCGTCGTCGGGTCCGCCACCGTCGCGGGAGTCGCCGAGCCGGTCGGTGTCGATGCTCACGCCCGGCGGCGTGACGACGAGGAAGCCGCGGAAGTGCATCAGCTCGCCGTCCATGTCCTTCACGTCGCGGGCGAAACCGGCTGCGAGCTCGTTGAGGTCCCCCTCGATCGACAGCACCAGCGTGTTCCCGTAGTCGACGCTGCGGACCCACTCCTCCGGATCGGTCGTGCCGTCCAAGACGCCGAGGACGACGTCGCCGGCCGCCGCGAACGCCTCATCCATCTTCGCCTCGGCGTCCCGCAGGTCGAGGTCCCAGTCGCTCATACGTGGGCGTCGACAGGGGACGGCAAAAGGGTTCGGGAGCGAGGCCGCTCCCCGCCCTGACGCCCGCCGCGTCGCGGAGTCGTTAAGTGCGCTCCGACCCCAGCGGACGCTATGGAACGGACGCGACGGTCCCTGCTCGCGAGTGCGGCGTCGGTCGGCGTCGTCGGCGCGGCGGGGTGTCTCGGCGGCGGCGGCACTTCCCTCGACCTCAGCGGCGTCGAACTCGACACGGGCGAGTACGACTGCGAGTTGGAGGAGTCGTCGGACCCGGACCTCGACTACCGACCGACGCTCGGGAACCCCGAGTCGGACGTGGTCGTCCAGGTGTTCGAGGACTTCACCTGTGGCCACTGCGCGAGCTACACGCTCGACCACTTCCCGGCGATCCGCGAGGAGTACGTCGAACCCGGCGAGATCCGGTACGAACACTGGGACTGGCCGATTCCGGTGAACGAGACGTGGGCAGTCCCCGTCGCGAGCGCGGCCCGCGGCGTCGGCGCGCGCCACGGCGACGAGGCGTTCTTCGAGTTCGCCTCGGCAGCCTACGAGTCGCAGGGGAGCTACAGCGGGGAGGCGATCGGCGCCGCCGCCGAGGCCGCGGGCGCGGACCCCTGCGCGGCGATGTCGGACGCGCGCTACGCGACCTACGGAGAGGCGTCGGCGGACGACAGATCCGAGGGCGCGTCGATGGGCGTCGAGGGGACGCCGACCATCTTCGTGAACGGGAGCCCGGTCGAGGAGGGGTACGCCGCGGAGTCGATCGCCGCGGCGATAGACGCCGAGCTCTGAGGCCCGCGGCGGGGACGTCCCGCTTCCCGTGCCGTCTCTCGGAGCGTCGATCTTTTGCCCGTCCGCCCCGATTTATAAGCAATGAGCGAGGCCGACGGACTCGTCGCTCCCGCCGCCGACACCGACGGTCCTAGCGGCGGCGACGCCGGCGACCGGCGTCGGCTCGGCGCGGTCGTCCTCGCGGTGCTGATCTCGCAGGTCCTCCTCTACCCCGGCGTGCCGGCCCTCGTCGTCGCGCTCGGCGCACCGGCCGGTATCGACGCCGGCATGTGGTTCCTCGTCGCGGAGTTCGGCGCGTTCGTGACGTTCGCCGTCGTCTGGGGCGCGCTCTCGGACGCGCTCGGGAGGCGGACCCCGCTGATCGTGGTCGGCGCGCTCGGCGGCGCGGCCTCGTACGTCGCGCTCGCGTCGCTGCCGGGACTCGGGCTCGGCTTCGAGGCCGCGCTCCTCGTCAGGGCCGTCGGGGGCGCGCTCACCATCGGCGCGTTCTCCCTCTCGATCACGCTCTTGATGGACCTCCGCGGCGGCAACGGCCGCAACATGGGGACCGCAGGGCTCGCCATCGGGCTCGGCGCGGCCGTCGGCTCGGTCGTCGGCGGCTCGCTCGCGGACCTCGGCGCGCTCTACCCGGTGTACGCCGGCGCGGTCGTGTTGGCCGCCGCGGGGCTGCTCGCCGCGACCGTCGACGACCGGGCGGGCACAACGAGTACGAGCGGCTCGGCAACCGAGTCCGCCGACGCCGGCTTCCGCGACGTGCTCGCCCGCGCCCGGACGACCCCCGGGCTCCTCGTGCCGCTCGCGTTCGGCTTCGTCGACCGGCTGACGGCCGGCTTCTTCGCGCTCGTCGGCGTGTACTACTTCCAGGACCCGGCGACGTTCGGGCTGTCGGCGGCCGGCGCGGGCGCGACGCTCGCGCTCTTCTTCGTCCCCTTCGCGCTGCTCCAGTCGCCGTTCGGCGCGCTCTCGGACCGGATCGGTCGCTTCCTCCCCGTGGTGGCCGGGTCGCTGGCGTACGGCGTCGTCACGGTCGGCGTCGGCGTCGCGCCCGTATATCCGCTCGCGGCGGGTCTGATGGTGTGCGTCGGCGTCTGCGGCGCGCTGATGGCCCCCGCGACGATGGCGCTCGTCACCGACCTCGTCGAGCCGGAGGTCCGCGGCGCGGCGATGGGGCTGTTCAACGTGTTCGGCTCGCTCGGCTTCCTCACCGGCTTCCTCATCGGCGGGAGCGCCACGGAGACGTTCGGCTACACGCCCGCGTTCCTCGCCGTCGGCGGGCTGGAGCTGGCCATCGCGCTCGCGCTGCTGCCGGCGGTCCGGTCGATCTCGCCCGGGGCCGGCGTGGTGGGACGGATCGGCGCGGAGGGGTGAGAGGCCGGTCCCGCGCTCTCCGTCAGAGCCGCCGCCGCGTGCGAGCGACCGCCCGCTCCGAGGCGAGTCCTTTTACCGGGCGCGGGACCTGCGTTCGCGTAACCGATGGACCTCCTCGTGGTCGGCGCCGGCGAGATCGGACGCTGGGTCGCCGACACCGTCGCGGCCGACGACGCGCCGGTCGACGCGAGCGTCGCGTTCGCCGACCGCGAACCCGCCGTCGCGGGCGACGCCGCCGCGGACCGCGACGCGCGGACGGTCGACGCCGACGGCGACTCCACCCACGACGCCGTCTGTCTCGCGGTGCCGATGTCGGCGGTCCCCGCGGCGGTCGAGGCGTACGCGCCCCGCGCCGAGGAGGCGATCGTCGACGTCTCGGGCGAGATGACCGACGCGCTCGCGGCGATGCGCGAGCACGCCGCCGACCTCGAGCGCGCGAGCTACCACCCGCTGTTCGCCCCGCCGCGCGTCCCGGGGAACGTCGCGGTCGTCGTCGACGAGGGCGGCCCGACGGTCGACGGGCTCACCGCCTCGGTCGAGGCGGGCGGCAACGACGTGTTCGAGACGACCGCGGACGAACACGACGCGGCGATGGAGACGGTCCAGGCGGGCGCGCACGCCGCGGTGCTCGCGTGGCGGCTCGCCGCGGACCCGGTCCGCGAGGAGTTCCACACGCCGGTCTCGGCCGCGCTGGAGGAGGTCGCCGACACGGTGACCGAGGGCTCGCCCGCGGTGTACGCGGAGATCCAGCGCGCCTTCGACGGCGCGGACGACGTGGCCGACGCCGCGGCGGAGATCGCCGCGGCCGACGACGAGGCGTTCGCCGCCCTCTACGAGCGCGCTCGCGGCGACCGCGAGGGGCGAGACCGGCTGGAGTGAGACGACGCGAAGCAGACGAGAAACCCATGATCGACAGAACCGCGGTCCGGAACAACGCGAACTACCTGCGCAACGTCAGACCGATCGACCCCGAGGAGATCGCCGAGTACATCGAGGGGACGCCGCACCCGGCGGTCGTCCGCGAGACGCTCCGCGAGGAGGCGTTCGACCTCCGGCTCCGCGAGCGCGACGACGGGGCGTTCGTCCCCGTCCCGGAGGCCCCGGTCGACCCGCCGGGCTGGGACCCCGAGGCGCTGCCGGAGGCGTACTCGTTCGCGCTGGAGGACCTGCTGGTCCGCGAGTACGGGGCGAACTGGCACCGCGGGGAGTCCGGCGACGAGCTCCGCGAGCGGGTCCGCCGGCTGAAGAGCGACTACCTCTACGAGAACGAGGTCGAGTACGACCGCGTCGCGGCGCTCGGCTACGCGATCTACCACCTCCCCGCGTACTACGCGACGGTCGGCCACGTCCTCGACGACCTGACCCAGAACGGCCTGCTCGACCGGACGCTCCGCGTGCTCGACGTGGGCGCGGGCGTTGGCGGCCCCGCCCTCGGCCTCCACGACTACCTCCCCGGCGACGCGGTCGTCGAGTACCACGCCGTCGAGCCGAGCGCCGCCACCGGCGTCCTCGAACGGCTGTTAGAGGAGACCGGCCGCAACTTCCGGACGACGGTCCACGAGACGACGGCCGAGGCGTTCCTCGGGACCGACGGGGACGGCGAGGGAACCGCCCCCGACGCCGCCGACCCCGCGACCGACGACCCCTTCGACCTCGTGCTGTTCGGCAACGTGCTCTCGGAGCTGGCCGATCCCGTCGCGGTCGCCGACGCCGCGCTCGACGCGCTCGCGTCCGACGGGAGCCTCGTGGCGTTCGCGCCCGCCGACCGGAACACCGCGATCGGGCTCCGGCGGGTCGAGCGGTCGCTCGTCGCGGGCGAGGAGGACGACGTCGGACCGGGACGCGACGCCGAGATCTACTCGCCGGCGCTCCGGCTGTGGCCCGACGCGGTCCCGACGGACCCCGGCTGGTCGTTCGACGTCGCGCCCGACCTCGCGGTCCCGCCGTTCCAGCGCCGGCTCGACGGGGCGGCGACCCGCGGCGAGACCGACGAGCCCGGCGAGTTCGTCAACGTCGACGTCCAGTTCGCCTACTCGATCCTCCGCCCCGACGGGCGGCGGCGCGTCGACATCGAGGCGAGCGCGGAGCGCTGCGCGCGCATGGCCGAGTCCGAGCGCCACGTCACCGACCGGGTGAACCTGCTCGCGGTGAAGCTGAGCCACGACCTGAGCGAGGGGGGCAACGCGCTCTACCGCGTCGGCGACGGCTCGCAGGCGACCGACCACTACCTCGTCTGTACCCGCGAGACGGCGCTGAACCGCGACCTCCGCGAGGCGGGCTACGGGGCGGTGGTCTTCGTCGAGAACGGGCTCGTCCTCTGGAACGAGGACGAGGGCGCGTACAACGTCGTCGTCGACGACGAGACGGTCGTCGACCTCGTCGCGCCCTGAGCGGTCGCGGGCGCTGGCGCGACGGTCCCGAGCGCCGCGACTCAGTCGCCGGTGACGGGCTCGATCAGGTCGGGCGCGTCGACGCTCGGCGAGTTCACCCGCGTCGACACCGGGTGCGCGGTGAGGTCGTCGCTCGGGTACGGGTCGAGCAGCGCGGCGGCCTCGTCGGCGTCCCCCTCGAGCCACGTCTCCTCCTCGCCCGCGTCGGGGTCGAGTATCACCGCCATCCGGTGGTGGAGGTCCGCCACGAGGTCGTTCGGCTCGGTGGTGACGATCGAGAACGTCTCGACCGCGTCCGGGTCGTCGCCCGTCTCGCCGTCCTCGGTCCCGCCGCCGAACGCGCCGAGCCCCGTCTGGGTCGTCTCCGGCGTCGGCGGCTCCCACCGCTCGTAGATCCCGGCCATCGCGAACGGCCGGTCGTCGTCGAACGCGACGCGGTACGGCGTCTTCCCGCTCTCGCCGTCGCCGCCGACCCACTCGTAGAAACCGTCGGCGGGGACGAGACAGCGCCGGCGCTCGAAGGCGTCGGCGAAGCTCCGCTTCTCGCGGACCGTCTCCGCGCGGGCGTTGATCAGGTCGAACGACTCCTCCGCCCACGACGGGGTCAGCCCCCACTCCATCCGGGTCGCTTCGCCGGGGTCCCGGTCCGGGATCACCGGCAGCGACTGTCCCGGGGCGCAGTTGTAGCTCGGTTCGCGGTCGCCGAAGTCCGCGTCGAACCGGGCCTCGAGGTCGGCGGTCGGCGTGAAGAGGGTGTAGCGGCCGCACATACCGCAGGGTTGTGACGGGAGGTACTTAGTCCCGCGACGATCGCTCCGGGAGCAGGTCCCACCGGTCGGCGATGACCCCGTCGACCCCGGCCGCGAGGAGCCGCCCCGCGTCGTCCCGGTCGGCCGCGGTCCACGCGTTCACCGCGAGCCCGGCCTCGTGCGCCGTCGCCACGAACCCCGGCTCGGTCGCGAGGTCGATCGGTGGGTGGAGCGCGACGCAGCCGAGGTCGGTCGCCGCGTCGACCGCGCGCTCGGCGTTCCCGTCCGCGACGAGCAGCGCGCGCGCCGCCTCGGGGTCGCGGTCCCGCAGCGTATCCAGCGCCTCGGGGTGGAACGACGAGAACAGCACGTCGTTCGCCGCCCGTCGGGCCGCGTCGAGCGCGTCGCCCGCGACGGCCGACTCCTTGACCTCGACGTTGACGACGAGGTCGTCGGGCGCGGCGTCGAGGGCCTCGTCGAGCCGCGGGATCGGCTCTCCGGACCCGAGGACGGCCAGGTCGCGGAGTTCGTCGTAGTCGGCGTCCGCGACCGAGCCGGACGCGCCGGTCAGTCGCCCGAGGTCCGCGTCGTGGACGACGACGACCTCGCCGCTCCCGCACCGCCGCACGTCGATCTCGACGGCGTCGACGTGCGGCGCCGCGCGCTCGATCGCTCCGACCGTGTTCTCCGGGTACTGGGCCGCGCAGCCGCGGTGCCCGATCAGCGTGACGTCGTCGGGATCGGTCCGGGTCATCGCCGCGCTCGCGCCTCGCCCTCCCGTCGGTTCGCTCGCTCGCTCACGCACGGCCCTCGGGCCCGGACCGTGTTAGCTCTTCGTCGGTCGCGGCCGCGCGGTCGCTCCCGTCGGCTTTTTAGCTACGCGTCGCGCCGGAACGGACATGCGCATCGAGAACAGCTTCATCCCCGTCGAGGGGGTGGGCGAGACGACCGAACGACGCCTCTGGGGGCGGGGCGTCACCACGTGGGAGGAGTTCGACCCCGGGGTCGACGTCGCGGGCGTCGGGGCGACCACCGCGGACCGGATCGAGTCGTTCATCGCGGAGGCGCTGACGCGGCTCGACGACGGCGATTCCGCCTACTTCGACCGCGAGTTCCCCTCCGGCGAGCGCTGGCGGCTCTACGAGAACTTCCGCGAGGAGACCTGCTTCTTCGACATCGAGACCACGGGGCTCGACGAGCGGCGCGACCGCGTGACGACGGTCAGCTTCCACCAGGGCGGCGAGACGACGACGCTCGTCGCCGGCGATGACCTCACCGCGCGCCGGCTCCGCGAGCAGTTCGCGGACGCGAGCCTGCTCGCGACGTTCAACGGCGCCCGCTTCGACGTCCCCTTCCTCGAGACCTCCTTCGACGTCGACATCGACACGCCGCACCTCGACCTGATGTACCCGGCGAAGCGGATCGGGCTCTCGGGCGGGCTGAAACCGATCGAGAAGCAGCTGGGGATCGACCGCGACCGCCCGGACATCTCCGGCCGCGACGCGGTGCGTCTCTGGCGCGAGTACGAACGCGGGGACGAGGCGGCGCTGGAGACGCTCGTCTCGTACAACCGCGAGGACACCGTCAACCTCCGGGCGCTCGCGGACGCGGTCTGCGAGGCGCTCGACGAGGAACTGTTCGTCGCCGCCCCGGACGGAGACGGCGACTGAGAGGGATCCGACAGTTCGGCGGGTATGGACCGACCGAGTGGCCGTCGCCGAGGTCGTTACCGGCGAAGGACGGTTCCGCTCGAGCCGACGACGACCGCGTCGCCGTCGACGTCGACCGCGTTCAGGTTCTCGCCGGTCGGCGTGTCGAGGACGACCCGGTCGTCGGCGGTGAGCTCCTGGACGACCCCGCCGCTGCCGACGACGTAGCCGGCCTCGCCGGCGGTCTCGACGTCGACGAGGTCGGCGTCGCCGAGGGCGTCGGGCGTCCAGTTCGCGCCGTCGTACGTCAGGAGCGTTCCGTTACCGCCGGAGACGGCGACGTCGTCGGGGGCGTCGCTGTCGAGGCCGTAGAACGTCACGTTCGCGTCCTCGATGCCGATCGCGTTCCACGTGACGCCGTCGCCGGTGGCGAACACGCGCCCGTTCGTGTCGATCGCGTGCCCGCTCCGGGGGCCGTGGAAGTCGATCGCGGGGAGCGCCGAGCCGCTCCCCGGCGTGACGTAGTCCCACGTCCCCGTCGCGCCGTTCTCGAAGCTGTAGTAGATCTTCCCCGAGTCGCCGGCGACGTACACGTTCGCCTCGCCGGCGGAGCCGGTGACCGCGACGGCGTTGTAGTTGTTCGTGTTGTCCATCGGCGCGGAGCGGTCGACGAGCGTGTCCGTCGCGGGGACGTACTCGCCGATCGCGCCGCTGGCACCGACGAACCAGACGCGCTCGCCGTCGTCGGTGACCGACGCGCCGTAGAGGTCGTTCCCGTTCCCGGTCGGGCCGCCGTCGCGGAGCGTCAGCCACCCCTCGTCGGCGGGCGCGGTGAGCACGCCGCCGCCGCCGACCGCGAAGCGACCGGCGTCCGCCGACACCACGTCGTGAAGCGTGCCGTCCGTCTCGGTCTTCTCGACCGTCCAGTCGCTCTCCGCGGCCGCGGCCACGCTTGTCACGCTTCCCGATGCGACGATCGCGCCCAGCCCCGCCAGCGTCGCGCGGCGGGTCGCCGTCAGTGATCGGCTCATGTCGCACCCGCCAGTTGCGGTGCGCCTCGTAAGTGACTTGTGTCAGTTAAACCTGCGTCTGAAATTAATTTGGCTAAATCCGATTTAAACATCAATACGTCGACGTGTCGCGCGCGGCTCCGACCCCCGATGCGGAGTTTGAACGGGCTCACCGAATCGCGGACGCGCCGCCGATCGGTCTCTGACTCTCGGGTCGTCGGAAACTTCGGAGAAAGCTCGAGACCGGCGCGCTCAGGGCTCCTCGTCCGAGACCGACGCCTCCGTCGTCGACGCCGTCTCGGCCGTCACCGTCGCGGACTCCTCGGCGGCCTCCTCTCCGGTAACCCCATCGTCGGCGTCTTCCGCTTCGTCGCCGTCGATGTCGTCCGTATCGGCCTCCGCCGCGTCGTCGGTGTCGGTCTCCGCGCCTTCGTCGCCGCCGGTCCCCGCTTCCTCGTCGTCGCCCCCGTCGTCTCCGTCGTCATCCGTCTGCTCCGTCTCCCGGACCAGCTTCATCTCGCCGCGCGCTCTGAGGGTCCCCTGGATCTCCGCGCCGTCGTACACCACGAGGTCGCCCGCGGAGACGTCTCCGAGCACGCGCGCGCCGCTCTCGACGGTCACGGTCCCGCCGCGGGTCGTCACGTCGCCGTGGATCACCGTGTCCGCGCCCACGGTGACGTCCTCGCGGGCGCGCAGCGAGCCGAACACCTCGTTGCGCTCGCCGACGCGGATCGTCGCCGCGCGGAGGTTGCCGTGGAGCCGGCAGTCGTCGCCGACCGTGGCCGGTGTCGACACACGCCACGCGTCGTCGGAGATCTCGGCGCTCCGCGGTACCAACAGGGGGTCCCGGACGTCGTCGCCGTCGGCGAGCGCCTCCGCCAGCTCGTCGGCCGCGTCGGTCTCGCCGACGCGCAGCAGTTGCGAGAGGACGATGAAGTAGAAGACGATCGTCGGGACCGGGTTGCGGATGACGATCCAGCCGTTGGCCTCGAACCCCTCCTCGATCGTCACGTCGTCGCCGATGTCCAGGTCGCCGGACACCATCAGGCGGCCGGTGACGGTGACTCGCTCGCCGAGGTACGCGTCCTCGCCGACGAGCACGTTGCCGTCGACGGAACACCAAGTGTCGAGCCGGCAGTCGCCCTCGGCCTCGATGTCGTTGGCGACGCGCACGCGCTCGCCGATCGCGACGTTGCGGCCGCGGACGCCGAGCTCGACGCTCGACTGGCCCCCCACGAGCACGTCGCCGTCGACGACGACGTCGTGCTCCTCGACGGTCGTTCCCGAGGGGATAGCGAGCTCCTCTATCGGGCCGTCTCCTCGCAGCGACACACCGGGAGCAGTCGCCCCGACCGTATAAACGGTACGGGGCGTCGGACGAGCGTCGGACGCGAACGCGGGAACCCGCCGCGCGATCCGGACGCCCTCGGGCCCGAGAGAGAATCGCACCCGCGACGAACTCGCTGTCGCGGTGCTTTTCAGTGCGCCGCCGAACGGACACGCATGGGATTCGGATCGTACGACGAGAGCGAACAGAAGGACCAGGACGTCGACACCGACGAGGACGACGCGGTGAACGTCCACGAGAACGACCACGACGGCGAGGTGTCTATCGAGGGCGACGCCGACACCGACGACCTCGTCGGTCGCCTCTCCGAGATGCGCGACGAGGACGACGACTGATCCGCCACTCTCCTGCGACGCGACGCGACTCGCCGCCGACCCGTCTCGGCCGGTGTGCGTATCGATCGCACACCCGATTCGGATTTATCCGTTTCCGCGGCCTGTGGTAATTTATGCCACGGAGGCACAAACTATCGAACCGATCTGGCCGTTCGACGCGGAGTAGCCGTCGGAAACGGACGCGCGGTCTCGGTCGGCTCGCCGCCGCCGACTCGGAAGACAGCGACGCCGAGGACGCGAACGCCGACTCCGCTTCGGGCGCGACGGTCGCGCTCGCTCGCCGCCTCTGCGCGAACGGGAACGAACAGGCCTGCGAGACGCTCGAACGACTCTGCGAGTCCGGTCACGACACCGCCTGTAACGCGATCTGACCGACACCAGCGGTCGACTCGCCGCGGACAGTTTCGATGATGGGTCTCGGGCCCGCCGTCTCCCAGCGTTCGTGCCGCTTATCCCCTCACGTCGAGTATCCGAGCGCATGAGCACGGAGCTGACGTTCACCGACCGCGGGGTCGACGTCGTCTACGAGGGGACCGAGTTCGAACTGGAGAAGACGCTGATCGAGGAGGCGACCGGGAAGTCGTACCGTGACGTCACCGACCACGAGGTCCTGACCATCGTCGCGGAGGACCCCGAACTGGACGGCGAGCCGGTCCGGATCGGCGACGTGTTGTAACCGTCGGTCGCCCGGTCCGCCGCTAGCCAGCATAATCGTAGTTTACCCTTCTCCAGATGCTCCGCCGCCGCCGTTCGAGACGCTCCGGCACGGAGCGACCGCGGTCGTGAGTCGGAGTAAAAAATATATGACGTTAGATCGAACTAACATCTAGAGGTGACGACCCAATGCGACCTCGAACCCGATACCGCGCCGGACGCGGTGTCCACATGCTCGCGACGGTACTGACCGTGAACCTCGGCTTGGCGCGCGAGTCCGCGCCGATCATCGCCGTCGGGGCGGTGCTGCTCGCGACGTTCGTCCCGTTCAGCCGGCTGCTCGCCGACCGCGTCGGCCACACGCCGGTCGACGAGCGCACCCGCGAGATCACGCGCACGGCCGCCAGCCGCGCCGCGATGCTGCTGTTCGGCGCGTCGCTGGCCGTTTTCCTCCTCGGGTCCCTCCTCGAGGCGACCGGCGGGCTCGCCGGCCTCGCGGCGACCGCTCACGCGCAGGCCCGCGTCGTCGTCGTGTGGGCCGCCGTCGCGATCTGCGCCTCCTCCGTCGCCCACGGCACGCGCGCCTGGGTCCGGCGGCGGGGCGTGGAGGCCTGACCGTGGAGTTCGACACCCGGATCCGCGAGCTCCGCGAGGAGGCGGGCCTGACGCAGGCCGAGCTCGCCGACCGCGTCGACGTGACGCGACAGACCATCCTCTACGTCGAGAAGGGCGAGTACAACCCCTCGCTGGAGCTCGCGTGGCGGATCGCGCGCGAGTTCGACGCCGGAATCGAGGACGTGTTCGAGCTCCCCGAGCGCGCGCGGTCCTGACCCGTCCGTCCGCCTCTCGGCGGCGGTTCCCTTACTCCGCCGAGACCAGCTTGTAGCCGCCGCCGTCGGTCTCGCCGTCGTCGGGGTCCGGCGCGCGCTCCGCGTAGTAGACGTCGCCGTCGACGACGCGCGGCGCGCTCGTCACCCACCCGTCGTGGTCGACCCGCCACACCTCCTCGCCGGAGCCGGCCTCCAGCGCGTAGAGGGTGCTGTCCTTCGACCCCGTCAGCACGCGGTCGCCGACGACCGTCGCGCAGCCGGTCAACGGGGCTCCGGTCCGGAAGCGCCACTCCACCTCGCCCGTCGACGCGTCGAGCGCGTACAGGTGGTAGTCGTGGCTCCCCATGTACACCACGTCGCGCTCGGGGTCGATCGCGGGCCCCGTCATCGAGAGGTTGCCCGTCTCGAAGTGCCAGTCCTCCTCGCCGGTCTCGAGGTCGACCCGATACACGTTGAAGTCCCACGAGCCGAAGAAGGCGGCGCCGTCGTACGCCGCGATCGGCCCCTTGATCTCGCCGTTGTTCTCGCTCGGGGGATCGGTCGCGAACCGCCACTGGAACTCAAGATCCGGGAAGCTCCAGCAGTAGAGGTAGCCGCCGTTCGACCCGCGCACCATCCGCCCGGCGTCGAGCGAGATGGCGGGCGAGGAGTGCGGGTGGTCGGTGGGTCGGTGCTTCGGCTCCCCCCAGGTCACGTCGCCGGTCTCCGCGTCGACCGCGAACATCCGCCCCTCCGGGTCGTAGAACTCGACGGAGCCGTACAGCTCGCCGCCGTAGTACAGCGGGCTCGACCCGATCGCGTCGCCGAGGTCCGTCGACCACTCCAGCTCCCCGGAGTCGAGCGCGAACGCGTAGAGGACGCCGTCGTACGCGCCGATGTACGCGCGACCGTCCGCGACCGCCGGCGTCCCGTGGATCCCGCGGCCGTCCGCGTCGGTCTCCCCGCGCCACCGCACGTCGCCGTCGGCCGTTATCGACAGCAGGTCGCCGGTGTCGCCCGGCAGGAGGACGCCCCCGTCGGGGTGCGGCACCGCGTTGGCCTTCGCCGCGCGGTGTTCCCCGGTGTTGACCTCGGGGATCCGCCGCGCCTCCTCGACCGCGTCGGGCACCGTCTCGTCGGGGTAGTAGCCCCCCGCTCCAGCGAGCCGCGGAACTGCGCGACCCCCGGCGGGAACGTCTGTGCGGTCGAGCCGCCGCCTCCGGAGTCGGGCCCGCCGCGGTCGACGTCCGCGTCCACGGGCGGGCCGCTCCGGGAAGCACAGCCGGCGGCCGCGCCGGTCGTCGTCGCGCCGACCGCCGCGAGCCACTCGCGTCGAGGGAAACCGTCGGTTATCGAGGTAGCCGTCGGACCGGGGTCGCTTTAGTGTGACGACCGCGCCGATCCCGGGCGCGGTCGTGCGTCCCGACCGGACGACTTTTTCCCACGGTGGCCGAAGTCGTGGGTATGAACATCGGATTCGACATCGGAGCGAACGTCCCGTCCGCCGTGTTCGCGCTCCACGCCGTCATCGCCGTCGTGTTCCTCGGCTTCGCCGGCCTGAACGGCGCGAACGGCGAGGTGATCGGCCTGACGCTGTACCTCGCGATGGCGGGGATGGTCTCGCTCGTGGGCGTGCTGGCCGGTCGGATCGTCTCGCGACGCTGATCTGCCCGACGAAGCCGTCGCTCGCGGTGTTGCTCGCGATAGCAGAGAGTGGGGCCGGAGGGATT
>NZ_CAKZRO010000027.1 GCF_937146585.1 uncultured Halorubrum sp.
TCAAGCCAGGGCAGGGATTTGAACCCCGGAAGTCTCGATTACAAGTCGAGTGCATGAACCACCCATGCTCCCCTGGCGCGTGCGGCCGTACTCGGTCCTCCTATGAGTGCGTGTCGCTTTCCGCGAACCCGGCCGGCGTCAGTCGCTTTCTCCCGTCGCTCCGCCCTCCTCGTCCTCCGCGTCGCCGTCGCCGAGCGACTTCGTCAGCTCGACGCGGTGGAGGTCGTAGCCGCGGTCCGCGTAGAACGCCCGGGCGCGGTCGTTGTCGGCGAGCGCCTCCAGCGCCACGCGGTCCGCCCCGCGCTCGTCGAGCGCGCGCTCGGCCGCGTCGAGCATCGCTGCGCCGATCCCCTCGCCCCGTCGGTCGGGCACCACGAAGAGGTTGCTGACGGTCCCGCGGGCGGCGTCGCGCTCGTAGTCGCCGCGTTCGAGCGAGAAGCCGACGAAGCCCACGAGGTCGCTCCCGTCGGCCTCGTCCGATGCCGCCCCCGGGTCGCGGGCGACGAGCAGATCGCCCGTGACGGCGGACTGCGCGGCCCACTCGCGGACGGTCGCCCGGTTCGCCTCCGCCCGGAGCGTGGCCCCGTGTTCGCGCTGGCCCGCGGCGAGCGCCACCCACATGTCGGTGACCGCGTCGACGTCGTCGGCGGTCGCCGGCTCGACCCGGACGTCGGTGTCGGCCATGGACCCGCCTTCGGCTCGGGGCCTGTTGAGGCTGCCGGCGGCGAGGTAGCCGGGCACCCGCTCAGATCTCGCGACAGTTCGGGCACACCGCCTGCCCGTTCGCGGTGACGAGGTCCGGGACCAGCGCGCCGCAGTTCTCGCAGACCCCCTGCGCCGAGGTCCCGCCCGCGGCCTCCGCGACCGGATCGCTGCCGCCGTCGGTCCCGGCCGGGCCGTCTCCCGAACCGGCCGCGCCGCGCTCCGCCGTCGCCTCAGGGTCCATCGTCGCGGCCGCGCCGCGCTCCGCGTCGGAGTCCGCGGCGGCCGCAGACAGGGCCGCCCCGTCCGCTCGCGGCTCGCCCGGGGCCGCCTCGCCGCCGATCCCGTCGGCGCCGGTTCCCGTCCGCGGCGCGCCCGCGGCGAGCGCGTCGCCGTCCGTCACGACCCCGACCGCCGACCCGTCGTCGACCGCGACCACTCGGTCCGCGCCCTCCGCGACGAGGCGCTCTTCGACCGCCGCCAGCGAGTCGTCCGGCGACACCGCCGGCAGCGGCGGGCCCATCGCGTCGCCGACGGTGAGGTCGGCGGGACCCGTCTCCGCCTCGGACGCGCCGGCGACGCCGGTCGCGTCGAGCAGCGCGTCGAGCGCGTCGCGAGACTCCAACCGTCCCACCGGCTCGCCGCCGCGGACGACGACCAGACAGTTCGTCTCCTCGTCGACCAGCAGCGCGGCCGCCTCCGGGAGCGAGTCCGACTCGCTGACGCCGAGGAACTCGCGATGCATCACGTCTCGGACCGTGGTATCTGTTCGCATACGATTCGGATCCGCTCCTATCGGCTAAAAGATGCCCCCGGTAGCGTTTTATCCGCGCCGGGCGTATGATTGCGATCGGTTCGCACGCCACTCGGCGTGAGACGCGAGTTCGGCGCGATCGGCGGCCGCACGCGAGGAGCAAAAGGGAGCGTTCAAACCCTCCGGCGTTCGAACGCCGATATGGCTATTCCCTCGTTCGTGATCGGGATCGCGGGGGGGACGGGCGCGGGGAAGACGACGGTCTCCCGGCTCGTCACCCGCGACCTCGGCGACAGCGTCACCCGGATCCCGCTGGACAACTACTACGAGGACCTCTCGCACCTCGCATTCGAGGAGCGCCAGGAGGTCAACTACGACCACCCCTCGGCGTTCGAGTGGGAGCTCCTCCGGGAACACCTCGAGGCCCTCCTCGAGGGCCAGTCCGTCGAGATGCCCCAGTACGACTTCGAGATCCACAACCGGAAGGACGAGCGCGTCACCGTCGAGCCGACCGACGTCATCGTCTTAGAGGGGATCTTGGCGCTGTACGACGAGGAGATAAACGACATGATGGACCTGCGGCTCTTCGTCGAGACGGACGCCGACGTGCGGATCCTGCGCCGGATCCGCCGGGACGTGATCGAGCGCGGCCGCGACCTGGAGGGCGTCATCGACCAGTACCTCTCGACGGTGAAGCCGATGCACGAGCAGTTCATCGAGCCCTCGAAGAAACACGCCGACGTGATCATCCCGGAGGGGGCCAACAGCGTCGCGGTGAACCTCTTAGAGGAGAAACTGCGCGCGGAGGTCGAGGGCGACGCGGTCAGGAGTTGGGAGCGCGGCAGCCTCGAATCGGAGCTGGGCGAGAAGCGCTCGCTCGACATGGACGGCGACGACTGAACCGACCTTCTCAAAGCGAGAGAACCGCGGGGTCGACTAATGAGCCCCGTCGCGTATTTCCGACCATGATCCGAGCAATTATCGGCGCGCTCGGTGCGCTCACGGTGCTGGTCCCGGACCGTATCGTCGCCGCCTTCGAACGCGTCGCCGTCGAGAACTCAGACGACGCCGAACCGAGACGGGGAACGCGCCCGACGCTGCGGGCCGAAGGCGTTGCCGTCGTCGCGCTCGCCCTGATCGGCGGCCGGGCCTACGCCTTGGCGATGTACGTCACCAGCGCCTTCGGAACCGTCCTCCTCGTCGTTCCGCGGGCGTACCGCGCGATCGCGCCGCGGCTCCTCTACGAGGACCCGGACGCGGTCGAGTGGCGGCCGGGGTTCGATACGTTCCTCCGGCTCGTCGGCGCGACGTACGTGCTGTTGGGCGTCAGGGAGCTTCGGCGGGACCGCGACGCGGAGTGAGCCGGCGACGGTCGGCTATCGCCGCCGGCTCGCCACCCGCTCCTCGGCGGTTTCGGCGCTGACGAGTTCGTACAGCGTCGCCCGACCGCCGTCCTCCTTCGGCCGGAGCACGCGACCGAGCCGCTGGGTGAACTCCCGCTCGCTGCCCGACCCGGAGAGCAGGACTGCGACGTTGGCGTCCGGCACGTCGACGCCCTCGTCGAGGACGTTGGCGGCGACCACCCGACCGTACGTCCCGTCGCGGAACCGCTCTAAGATCTCGCGGCGCTCCTTCGCCCCGGTTTCGGCGGTGATCGCGGGGAGGAGGAAGCGCTCGGAGAGTCGGTAGACGAGGTCGGTGTGGGCGGTGAACACGATGACGCGGTCGTCGCGGTGGCGGCCGAGGATCTCGCCGAGCCGCTCGACCTTCCGCTCGGCGTTCATCATGATCTCGCGGGCGTCCTGCTTCGCGAGGAGCGCCTCGCGGGCGGCCGGGTCGTTGCCCGAGCGCTTGACGAGCTCCTGGTAGTCGCTCCCGCTGGAGAACGTGATCCCCGCGTCGCGCACGTACTCGACGAACGTCCCCTGCTTCTCGTCGTAGCGCTCGCGTTCCTCGTCGGTCAGTTCGACTTCGATCCGACGGATGTCGTAGGGCGCGAGGTGGTCGCCCGCGAGGTCGTCCACGTCGAGGGCGTAGACGCGGTCGCCGACCAAGTCGGCGACGACCTCGTGCGCGCCGTCCGGGCGCTCGAAGGTGGCCGTGAGGCCGAGCCGCGCGGGCGCGGCGAGGAGGCGCGCGGCGTCCCGGAACCCCTCGCCGCCGAGGTGGTGGACCTCGTCGAAGACGACGAACTCGAAGGCGTCGCCGACGCCGTCGGCCTTCAGGTACGCCGAGTCGTACGTCGACACCGTGATCGCCTCCCGGCGCTGCTCGCCGCCGCCGAAGCGGCCGATCGGCGCGTCGAACTCGCGTTCCAGCTCGCGCTGCCACTGGTCGAGCAGGTCGACCGTGGGGACCACGACGAGCGTCGGGACGCCGAGGTCGACCATCGCGCGGATCGCGATCACGGTCTTGCCGGCCCCGGTCGGCAGCTCGAGCACGCCGCGGTCGCCCGCGTCGTGCCACGCGTCGAGCGCCGCCCGCTGGTACTCGCGGAGGTCGTAGTCGGTGGCGAGAGCATCTGACAGTCCGGCCTCGCTCGCGGCGCGCTCGCTCGCGTCGAGGACCCGGTCGTCGACGGAGACGCCGGCCACCCGGAGCGCGCGCCGGAGCTCGGCGTACCGGTGCGCCGGGGCGCGGCCCGTCCCCGTCCGCGGGTCGGTCTCGACGCCGGGGAGCGGCGGGAGCGCGTCGGGCCCGAGGTCGGCGTCAGCGTCGACCCGGACCGTCCCGTCCTCGTAGGTCAGCCGGACGTCCATCGCCCGGAGTTGCCGACCGACTTACAAAGGCCCACCGCCTCGGTCCCCCATGCGCGCGGACGAACTCGACCCGGACCTCGCCGCGGCGATCGCCGAGATCGAGTCGCTGGGGCTGCCCGCGTGGAGCGACCTCTCGGTCGACGCCGCCCGCCGCCTCGAAGACGACCTGTTCTCGGGCCCGCCCGAACCCCCCGTCGACGACGTGCGCGACCTCGCGTTCGACGGCCCGCACGGCGAGGTGCCGGTCCGGGTGTACCGCCCGGAGGGAGCGACGGAGGCGACGGGCGGAGCGGGCGACCGGGCGGCCCGCGCCCTCGTCCACCTCCACGGCGGCGGCTGGACGCTCGGCACGCTCGACTCGGTCGACGGGATCTGCCGCGAGCTCGCGGTCCGCGCGGACGCGGTCGTCGTCTCCGTCGACTACCGGCTCGCGCCGGAACACCCGTTCCCGGTCGCGGTCGACGAGGCGGCCGCGGCGCTGGAGTGGGTCGCGGGGACCGCGGACGCGCTCGGCGTCGACCCCGACCGGATCGGCGTCTCGGGCACCAGCGCCGGCGGCGCGCTCGCGGTGGCGGCGTCGCTCCGCGCCCGAGAGTTCGGCGACCCGCCGACGCCCGCCGGGCAGTTCCTGCTGTACCCGATCGCCGGCCGCGACTTCGAGACGGACTCGTACCGCGAGAACGCGGACGGCCCGCTGCTCACGCGCGAGGACATGCGCTGGTTCTACGAGCGGTACCTGCGGAGCCCGGTCGACGCCGCGAATCCGTACGCGGTCCCGCTGGAGGCGGCGGACTTGGGGGACCTCCCGCCCGCGACGGTCGTCACCGCCGGGTTCGACCCCCTGCGCGACGACGGCGTCGCGCTCGCGGACCGGTTCGAGCGCGAGGGGACGCCGGTCGAGCACCGCCACTACCCGGCGATGGCGCACGGGTTCTGCAGCCTCGCGGACGGGGTGGCGACCGCGGAGACCGCGCTGGCCGCCGTCGCGGCCGACGTGCGAGAGCGGTTATAAAGAGCGCGCGAGGCTCAGGGTTCGACGGTCGTCTTCACGATGCTCACCGGGCCGGTCGACTGCCGCGAGACGCGCTCGGTGACCGAGCCGAGCATCCGGCGGTAGTCCCCGGAGCGCGTCTTCGACCCCATCACCGTGAGGTCGACGTCCTCCTCGTCGACGTACCGGAGGATCTCCTCGTGGGGGACGCCGTACCGGAGGGCGGTGGCCGTTTCAACGCCGGCGTCGCGGGCGCGCTGTGCCACGGCGTCGAGCGCTCCGCGCCCGGCCTCCTCGAGCGTCTCCTCGGCACCCTCCGCGCCGTCGACGAACTCGTCGCCGGAGTAGGCGTTTATCACGTCGCTGTCGACGACGTAGAGGACGTGGAGGGTCGCGTCGTAGCGGTCGGCGGCGTCGATCGCGTGGTCGGTCGCGCGGTCGACGCCGACGCTTCCGTCGGTGGGCAGGAGGACGTGGTCGTACATACGCGGCGGTTCGCCGGGAGCCCGAATAAATCGGTCGCCGTTTCCCGAACGGTTAACACGCTGTGTGCCCCCCGAATTCCCATGACTGAGGCCGCGGACCGGATCTTCGTGAACGGGGAGGTACACACGCTCGCGGACCCGGACGACGGCGGCGACGCGGTCCGCGAGGCCGTCGCCGTGCGCGGCGGCGAGATCGTCCGGATTGGACGCACGCACGACGTGGAACTGCTCGCGGGCGTCGACACGGACGTGATCGACCTCGACGGGCGCGTGCTCCTCCCCGGGTTCGTCGACGCGCACACCCACCTGACCACCGTCGGTCGGTACCTCGTCCACGCCGACCTCTCCGCGGCCGACGCGCCGGGCGAGGCCGTCGACCTGCTCGCCGAGCGCGCGGCGGAAGTGGAACGCGCCGAGAGCGACGGCGACGCGGGCACTGACGGCGACGCGGAATCCGGCGGCTGGGTGCTGGGCTACGGCTACGACGAGTCGACGTGGGCGGAGTCGCGCTACCTGACCCGCGCGGACCTCGACCGCGTCTCGACCGAGCGCCCGGTGGCGGCGTTCCGCGAGGACATGCACGTCGCGGCGGTCAACGGCCCCGCGCTCGACCGGTTCGCGGACGCCCTGGCGGACGCGCCCGACGAGACCGTACCGACCGACGACGACGACGAGCCGACCGGCGTCCTGCTCGAAGCGGCGATCGACCCGATCTACCGGGCCGTCGAACCGGGACCGAGCGAGACGCGCGCGATCGTCGAGGCCGCGCTCGACGGCTGCGCCGCCCGCGGGATTACCGGGTTCCACGACATGGTCCGCGACTCGCACGCCCCCCGGGTCTACCGCGACCTCGACGCGGCCGGCGAGCTCACCGCCCGCGTCCGGATCAACTACTGGAGCGACCACCTCGACGCGGCCGGCGAGGTCGGCCTCGCCACGAACGCCGGGAGCGAGATGGTCGAGACCGGCGCGATCAAGTCGTACACTGACGGGAGCTTCGGCGGCCGGACCGCCCGTCTCTCGGAGCCATACGCGGACGCGCCCGACGAGACCGGCCAGTGGGTCGTCGCCCCCGACGAGCTGAACGAGACGGTGGCGGCCGCGACCGAGGCGGGGTTCCAGTTCACCGCTCACGCCATCGGCGACGAGGCGGTCGACGCCGTGCTGGACGCCTACGAGGACGCCTCGCGGACCGACGCCGGCGAGGCGCGCCACCGCGTCGAGCACGCCGAACTGGCCGACGACGAGGCGATCGAGCGGTTCGCGGCGACGGGTGCGGTCGCGAGCGTCCAGCCGAACTTCCTGAAGTGGGCGCAGGACGGGGGCCTCTACGAGGAACGGCTGGGTCCCGACCGCACGGCCGAGACGAACCGCTACCGCGACATGCTCGACGCGGGCGTCCGGCTCGCGTTCGGATCCGACGGGATGCCGATGGACCCGCTGTTCGGCGTCCACCACGCGGTCAACGCGCCGGCCGAGGCCCAGCGGCTCACCGTCACCGAGGCGCTGCGCGCGTACACGAGCGGCGCCGCGTACGCCGGCTTCGACGAGGACCGCCTCGGGACGGTCGAGGTCGGGAAGCGTGCCGACCTCGTCGCCCTCGACGCGTCGCCGTGGGAGCGAGCCGACGCCATCGACGAGATCGACGTCGCGCTGACGGTCGTCGACGGCGACGTCGTGTTCGACGGCCGGTAGGCGACGGCACCGGCGGAACGACGACGCGCGGAACGGGGACGGGCCGCGACGCCGGTAGCCGCAATCGCTGCCAGAAAACAGTAGTTATTAATCATGTAGTTCCAACGCGCACTCATGGCAGAGATAGCCATCGAGTACGCCGCGGGGAACCGCCTCCGCTCCGAGGCAGAGACCGCCCGACGGCTGATCGACGCGTACCTCGGCGATCGACCCGACGTCGACCGCGTCACGCTGTCGCCCTCCGCCGACTCCGTCTTCTGCGTCAGCGTCGAGGGCGACCGCATCTGGTGTACCGACCCCCGCGAGTGGATCGACTCGATGGAGGCGGTGACCGCGGCGCGGCGGCGGCTCTCCGAGGTGTCGTAAGTCGCCGTCGGGCGCGGTCACTCGGTCGGCGCCGCGTGCGAGTACGCGAACTCCCGCAGGAGCTTCGCGGCCAGCGCCGCCGCCTGCCCGTCGTCGCGGTCGTTCACCTCGACGACGTCGAACCCGTCGGCGCGCGGCGCGACCGCGCGGACGAGGTCGCGGACCGTCCGCGGCTCCAGCCCGAACGGTTCCATCGTCCCCGTTCCGGGGGCGTAGGCGGGGTCGAGCCCGTCGACGTCGACGGAGCAGTAGACCGACTCCCCCGCGAACGCGTCGGCCGCGTCGAGGGCGTCGACCCACTCGCGGGCGTCCTCGGGCGCGACGACCTCGACGTCGGCGTCGGCCGCCCGGTCCCACTCGGCCTCGGAGCCGGTCCGCGCGCCGACGATCACGGCTCGGTCGACGCCGAGGTCGTCGAGGCACCGCCGCGTGACGCAGGCGTGGTTCCACGGGTTCCCGTCGTACTCGTCTCTGAGGTCGAGGTGCGCGTCGCAGACGACGAGCGTATCGGGGGCGACCGCCTTCGCGCCGGCGTACGTGACCGTGTGCTCGCCGCCGACGAGCGCGGGGACCGCGCCGTCGTAGACGACGCTCCGCAGCTCGGCGGCGAGGTGGTCGAGGTACGCCGGCACGTCGTCCCACGGGCGCACGTCGCCCGCGTCGTGGACGCCTAGCGCGGAGAAGTCGCTCTCGGTGCGGCGGTCGTAGTCGTCGTACGTCTCGGCGAATCGCCGGACCCGGTCCGGTCCGAACCGGGTGCCCGGCTGAAAGGTGGTCGTGGCGTCGAGCGGAGCGCCGACGACCACGTATGAAGCAGCTTCGCGGTCGGCCGTCGCCCCGGGGAACATCGCCGACTACCCGATGATCTTCCGCTGGCCCTCGTAGTCGAGGTACTCGATGTTGTCGTCCGAGGTGAAGTCCTCGCCCTCCGGGATGCGCATCGTGAACGTGTCGTAGGTGTCCAGGTCCATCACCTGGACCTCGTCGCCGCTGACGTTGACGACCTGTCCCTGCTTGCGCTGGATGATCGGGACCCACACCTTCGCGTCGACCGGCTGCGAGAGCGAGCGCTTCTTGTCGTCGAAGACGCCCTTCCCCTCGACGCGGGCCTTCGCGCTGCCGTGTTTGCCGGGTTTGGCGGTGCTGTAATGGTTGATCTTACAGGGCGCGTCGTCCATCATCACGTAGCTTCCCTCCTGGAGTTCGCGAACCTGCTTCTGCTCTCGCGGCATAGGCGCTAATTCCGCCGGCGCGTGTATAAACGGTTTGGAACGCCGCCGCTCCGCGGGTCGAGCGGGCGGCGAAGGGCCGCGACGGGCGACGCGGTCGGACGGGGTTTAAAAGAGCACTACGGGTCGAGCTCGTCGACGTACTCCTCCGGCTCGTCGTCGTCGCCGACGTTTCCGTCCGGCGGGACGAGCTGCCCCGTGTACAGGTAGCTGACGACGAACATGACGATGAAGCCGACGCCGACCGCGGCCGTCGTCCGCACGACGAACGGGAAGTCGACGAAGTAGAGCCCGCGGTCCGCGACCGCGATGGCGAGCGCCGCGACGACCAGTATCTTCTGTTCGTCCGTCGGGTTGCGGACGAACTCGACCACGTCGTCCTTGAGGTCGCCGAAGAACCCCATCAGGCGTCACCCCCGGTCGCCGCGGCCGAGTCGGTCGGCGGCGCGTGCTCGGCGATCACGCCGCCGACGCGGTCGAGCCCCTCCTCCAGCTCGTCGGTCGGGAGCCCGAAGCCGATCCGGAAGCGGTCCGGGAAGCCGAACAGGTGGCCGGGGGCGAGGACGACGCTCGCCTCCTCGACGACCGTCCGGCAGAACGCCTCCGCGTCCGCGAAGCCGTCGGGGACCGTCACGAACGCGTTGACGCCGACCGGGTCGAGCCAGCCGAGGTCGTGGTCGTCGACCCACGCCGCGACCGTCTCGCGGTGGGCGGCCGCCAGCTCGCGGTTCGCCGTCAGGATCTCCTCCTCCTGCGCGCCCAGCGCCTGCTTCGCGACGTGCTGGCCGAACAGGCTCGGCGAGATTGTCGTGTAGTCCTTCCAGCGCCACGCGCGCTCGACGACCGGCTCCGGCCCGGCGATCCAGCCGAACCGGAGGCCGGCGAGCCCGTACGCCTTCGTGAGGCTGGTCGTCGAGATGCCGTGCGCGCCGTAGCTCGCGACCGGCGGCTGCGGCTCCTCTGCCAGCAGGCGGTACACCTCGTCGCAGAGGAGGTAGGCGTCGCGCTCGACGGCGACGTCGTACACCGCCCGCATCGCGGCCTCGTCGTGGTACTGCCCGGTGGGGTTGTTCGGGTTGTTCACGACGACCACGGCCGTGTCGTCGCGGGCGGCGTCGGCGATCGCCTCGGGGTCCAGCTCCCACTCGGGCGGCTCCAGCTCGACTCGGGTCACGTCGCCGAACGCGTCCGGCACGGCGTGGAGCGCCTGGTACGTCGGGGTGACGACGACGGCGTGCGTGCCGGAGCCGACGCCCTCGGGCGACGCGGCGTCCCCGCCCCCGTCGACGGCGGCCTCGTCGCCGAGCAGCGAGAGGAAGGTGAGGAAGTTCGCCTCCTGGGTGCCGCAGGTGAACAGGACCTCGTCGGCGGACCGGTCGTAGCGGTCGCCGACGGCCGCCCGGAACTCGGGGTCGCCGTTCGTCGGGATGACGTAGCCGAGCTTCCCCGGGTCGAGGTCGAACCGACTCGCGTCGAGCGACCGGATGCCGCTCTCGGCCAGCATGATGTCGGCCTCGTGTTCGTACTCCGCGAACCAGCGTTCGAGGCCGAACGGGTCGATGCGCATACCCGCATTCGGGCGGGCGCGAGGTTATGTGCTGTGGTTGTGGGCGGCGTCTCGGGTCGGATCGACGGCGTCCGACGGCCGACGCGGCCGCACCGCCCGCACCGCCCGCCACCACCGCAACGCCTTTCGCCGGGGATCGCGAGAGGTCGCCATGGTTCTCAACCGGCAGCGGCTGTTGGGCGCGCTGTTCGTCGCGCTGGCGGCGCTCACGGCTGTCGCGCTGGCGGAGGTGCTGCGGACCGTCGTGTTCGCGGTCACCGTCGCGTACGTCCTGTACCCCCTCCGTCGGCGACTCGTCGGCCGCGGCCTCTCGCGGCGGCTCTCGTGCGCCGTCTCGACCGGGGTCGCCTTCGTCGGCGCGACCCTCCTCGTGGCGCCGCTACTGTACGCGCTGTACCGGCGACGCTCGGAGTTCATCTCCCTCCTCGAAGGGGTCCCGCCCCTCGTCCCGATCAGCGTCGGCGGCTTCGAGACGGTCGTCGAGGTCGCGCCGTACGTCGCGACCGCGGAGACGTGGATCCGCGGCGTCGCGCTCGCCGTCGCGGGCGCGGCGCCGGTGCTCGTCCTGGAGGCCGTCGTGTTCACGTTCCTCGTGTACGGCATCCTCTACCGGCCCGACGCGGTCGAGACGGCCGTCTTCGGCGTCGTCCCGTCCGAGTACCACGACATCCCCACGCGACTCCACGAGCGGACGCGACAGACGCTGTACTCGATCTACGTCCTCCAAGCCGCCACGGCCGCCGCGACGTTCGTCCTCGCGGTCGCGGTGTTCTGGACGCTGGGTTACGGCTCGCCGGTCCTCCTCGCCGTCATCGCGGGTATCCTCCAGTTCGTCCCCGTCGTCGGTCCGAGCGTCCTCGTCGTCGCGCTCGGCGCCATGGACTTCCTCGTCGGGGAGACGGGGCGGGCGGTCGCCGTGCTGGCGCTCGGCCTCGTCGTCGTCGCCTTCGTGCCCGACGCGGTGATCCGCACCCGACTCGCCGGGTTGACCGGGAAGATCTCGCCCGGGCTCTACTTCGTCGGGTTCGTCGGCGGCATCCTCACGCTCGGGGCCGTCGGCGTGATCGTCGGCCCGCTCGCGGTCTCGCTGCTGCTCGAGTCGATCGACCTGCTCTCCGAGCACGGCGGCCCGACGGACCCGGTCGACGGCGACGCGGGCTCGACGCGGTGACCCCCGACTCCGGACGCCACCGGCACGGCTTTCCATCGGGCGACCCTCTGTCCGGTACTTGATGTCCTCGACGGATCCACCGACCGCGGTCGGCGACGCCCCGACCCTCACGGCGCGGCGTCTGGACGGGCTCGGCGACCGCGTCTTCGGCTCGCGACCCGCGAGCGACGGCGACGGCTCGGCGCGTCTCGACGTGTTCGCCCCGGCGACAGACGAACGGATCGGGAGCGTGCCCGCCTGCGACGCCGACGACGTGGACGCCGCCGTCGAGCGCGCCCGGGGCGCACAGGAAGCGTGGGCCGAGACGCCCGCAGAGGAGCGCGCCCGGATCGTGAACCGGTTCGGCGACCTCGTCGCGGACCGCCGCGAGGAGCTCCTCGACGTGCTCCAGGTGGAGACCGGGAAGTCCCGGCGCACCGCGGTCGAGGAGCTGTTCGACGTGCCGACCGGCTGCTCGTACGTCGCGAGCGAGGCCCCGGACGCGCTCGCCGAGGAGCGCCGGCGCGGGATCGCGCCCGGCGTCACGACCGCGACGGTCACCCGGGAGCCGGTCGGCGTCGTCGGCGTCATCTCGCCGTGGAACTACCCGCTCACCCTGTCGATGGCCGACGCGATCCCCGCGCTGGCCGCGGGCAACGCGGTCGTGATCAAACCGGACGAGAAGACGCCGTACGGGGCGCTGCTCCTCGCCGAGCTGCTGGAGGTCGCCGGGCTCCCCGACGACCTCTTTCAGGTCGTCACCGGCGAGGGCCCGACGGTCGGCCCGCCGCTGATCGACGCGGTCGACTACGTGGCGTTCACCGGGAGCACGGCGACCGGGCGGACCATCGCGGAGCGCGCGGGCCGGAACCTGATCGGCTGCTCGCTGGAGCTCGGCGGCAACAACCCGCTCGTCGTCTGCGGCGACGTCGACGCCGACGAGGCCGCCCGCGGCGCGGTCCAGGCCTGCTTCTCGAACGTCGGCCAGCTCTGTCTCTCCGCCGAGCGGGTGTACGTCGTCGAGTCCGTCTACGACGAGTTCCTCGACGCGTTCGTCCGCGAGACGGAGTCGCTGACGCTCGGGACCGGCTACGACTACGACGCCGACCTCGGCTCGCTCGTCGACGCCGACCAGCTGGCCCGCGTCGAGTCGCACGTCGACGACGCGCGCGACCGGGGCGCGACGGTCGAGACCGGGGGGCGAGCCCGCCCGGACGTCGCGCCGTACTGTTACGAGCCGACCGTGCTGACCGGCGTCGAACCCGACTCGACGGTCGCCTGCGAGGAGACGTTCGGGCCCGTCGCCGCGGTGACGCCCGTGCCGGACGCGGCGGCCGCGGTCGCGGCCGCGAACGACTCGCCGTACGGCCTCAACGCGAGCGTCTGGACCGGCGACCGCGAGCGCGGCGCGGAACTCGCCAGGGAGATCGACTGCGGCACGGTGAACGTCAACGACGCCTTCCTCGCGACGTGGGGCGCGGTCGACGCGCCGATGGGCGGGTTCGGCGACTCCGGCCTCGGTCGGCGACACGGGCCCGAGGGGATCCGGCGGTACACGGAGACGCGGACCGTCGGCGTCTCGCGGGTCGGCCCGCTGACGTTCCCGGAACGGATCCCGACCGACTGGTTCGTCCGGGGCGCGTTCGCCGCGATGCGCGTCGGTCGACGGGCGCGCCGGAGCGTCGGCGCGGTCCGCCGTCGGCTCTCGCGCCGCTAAACCGGCGGTCGGATCGAGGGCGCGCGATCGGTCGCGACGAGGGCGGAGTCAGTCCCCGTCGTCGATCAAGTCGCCGAACACCGACGTCGCGGTGTCGGGGACGTCGAAGTCGTGGTAGTGCTCGCCCTTCTCGTTCGAGAGGATGTTCAGCGCCGCCGCGGCCCCGTCCCCGGCGGAGATGATCGCCTGCCACTCCTCGGCGCGGGCCATCGCGCCGGTGGCGTAGACGCCCTCGACGCTGGTCTCCATCGAGACGTCGACGCTGACGGTGTCGTCGTCGCCGAACTCGCAGCCGAGCTCCTCCGCGAGGTCGCGGTTCGCGCCCGTCGCGAGGACGACGTAGTCGGCGTCGTACTCGCCGGCCTCGGTCGTCACGCTGAACCCGCCGTCGGCCGACTCGACGCCGGTGACCGCCTCGCCCTGGCGGCGGTCGACGCCGAAGTCGTCGACCTGCTGGCGCGCGGTCGCGAGGAACTCGCTCCCACCGACCGAGCCCACGCCGAGGTAGTTGAACAGGTGCGCCTTGTGTAGCCACGTGTCGTCGGTGTCGAAGAGGACGGTGTCGAGTCCGTTCTTGCCCGCGAACAGCCCCGCGCTCAGTCCCGCCGGTCCACCGCCGACGATCGCAACGTGTGTCATGGTCGCAATACTCGTGCCCCGCTGATAAGCCTTGACGGAAGCGGGGATCGAAGCCGGGTGCCGCCGCAACGCCGATTAGAGCGGCACGTTACTCCGTGAAGTCGGTGAGCGATCCGGTCTCGTCGTCGCCGGTGTCGTCGGCGGCGTCGTCGGCCGACCCCGAGCCGCTCCCGCTAGAGTTGTCGGTATTCGCGTCCGAGTCTCCCCACGGGTCGTCCGCGTCGACCGGTTCGACGGCGCGGTCGAGCTCGGCCTCGTCGTACTCGATCTCCTCGTCGAGCAGCATCGCGAGCCGCTGCCAGCGCGCGCTCTGCTCGTCCTCGCCCTCCGGACCGACGCGGCCCCCGTGCGTCTTGAAGAACCGAGTGCCGCGCCCGCGCTTGGACCCCTCGCCGGTGTGCCCGTCGAAGACCGCGTCGAACTCGCCGTCCGGGTCGAGGTCGCCGACCGGGAAGTCGTGCGCCGGTTCCTCGCCGCGCTCGCGGGCCTCGGCCCGGATATCGGCGACCGCACCGAAGTAGGCGTCCGCGTTCGACGCCTCGCGCGTCGAGCGGGCTCGGGCGGCCGCGAGCGCGGCGTGGACCGCACAGAGGCGACCCTTCCACGCGTCGGGCTCCCAGCGCTCGGTGGCGAGCTCCTCGTAGCGCTCGATCGTGAGCGCGACCTCGTCGCCCGCGCGGAGGTCCTCGACGACGTAGAGGTTGAGGCGGTCCCAGAGGTTCCAGGCGTACCCGGAGCGGGCCAGCTCCCACGCGGCCCACGCGGCGACCTCCTCGTCGGAGCGCCGGACCGCCTTCTGGAGGAGACTGGAGACGACGTAGCGGCTGTATCCGCCGTCCGTCTCGTTGGCGTCTTTCTCCTCGCCGAAGTCGTTCTCGCCCGTCGCGTCCGGCGTCGTCTCGGTTTCGAGGCTCCCGTCGGACCCGAACGTCGCCTGTCTGTCGTCGCCGTCGGCCATATCTCCGCTCCCGCCGCGAGCGACTTAACTGCCGCGCGGCGAAGGCGCTCCTGACGCGACGCGAGCGGCGTTCGAGTCCGTCGATCGGGGCCGCGGTACGGCGGATCACACCTGCTCTGAAAGGGAACGCTTAAGTCGAATCCGGCGGCTATATTTCGGTAACCGCCCTTAGCTCAGCCTGGTAGAGCAGTCGACTGTAGATCGACTTGTCCCCCGTTCAATTCGGGGAGGGCGGACTGGATTTCAACACC
>NZ_CAKZRO010000028.1 GCF_937146585.1 uncultured Halorubrum sp.
CGAGTGCCGTCTCCATACCCCAGCGTGCCGCCCGGCGGGTAACTACCCTTCGATGGGGTCACTCGACCCAGACGGTCTTGCGGTTGACGAACTCCTTGATCCCGGCCTCGGAGAGCTCCCGGCCGTAGCCCGAGTCCTTGACGCCGCCGAAGGGGACCCGCGGGTCGGACTTGACGAGCTGGTTCACGTACACGCAGCCCGCGTCGATGCGGCTCGCCACGCGCTCGCCGCGGTCGCGGTCCTCGGTCCAGACGCTCGCGCCGAGCCCGAACTCGGTGTCGTTGGCCGTCTCGATCGCCGCTTCCTCGTCGTCGACCTCGTACACCGTGGCCACCGGCCCGAACGTCTCCTCGGTGTCGACGGGGCAGCCATCGGGGACGTCGGTCAGGACGGTCGGCGGGTAGAACGCCCCCGCCCGGTCGAGCGGCTCGCCGCCGGTCACGAGCGTCGCGCCCGCGTCGACGCTCGCCGTCACCTGCTCGTGGAGCGACTCCATGAGGTCCTCCCGCGCCTGCGGCCCGACGTCGGTCGCCTCGTCGGTCGGGTCACCGACGACGAGGGCGTCGATCTCGTCGACCAGCGCGTCGAGGAACGCGTCGTACACGTCCGTGTGGACGACGAAGCGCTTCGCGGCGATACACGACTGCCCCCCGTTCAGGTTCCGCGCCCAGGCGCCCGTCTCGGCCGCGGCCGAGACGTCGGCGTCGTCGAGGACGAGGAACGGGTCGCTCCCGCCGAGTTCGAGGACGGTCTTTTTGAGCTGTTCGCCGGCGCTCGCGGCGACCGCGCGCCCGGCCGGCCCGCTCCCGGTCAGCGTCGCGGCCCGGACCCGGTCGTCCGTCAGGAGACCGTCGACGAGGTCCGAGGGGATCAAAAGCGACTGGAAGACGTCGTCGGGGTATCCGGCCTCGCGGAACACCTCCTCGATCGCGAGCGCGCATCCGGGCACGTTCGACGCGTGCTTGAGGATTCCCACGTTCCCGGCGGTGAGGTACGGCGCGGCGAAGCGGAACACCTGCCAGAACGGGAAGTTCCACGGCATCACCGCGAGGACCGGGCCGAGCGGCTCGTACTCGGTCTTGACCGCGGAGCCCGGGGGACTCGGGTGGTGGTCCGCTTCGAGGTACGCGCTCGCGTGCTCCGCGTAGTGGTCGCAGACCCACGCGCACTTCTCGACCTCGCCGATCGCCTGCGCGATCGGTTTCCCCATCTCCCGCGTCATCGTCTCGGCGTACTCCCGCTTGTTTTCTCTGAGCACGTCGGCCGCGTTCGCGAGGAGCCGCTCGCGGCCCCGGAGCGGGCGAGTCCGCCAGTCCTCGAACGCTCGCACCGACCGACCTAACGCCGCTTCGACGTCGTCCGCGTCGTGTTCGTTGTACGTTTCGATCTGTGCTCCGGTCGCCGGGTTTACCACGTTCATGAGAGGTGTGTGAACGTTGTACAGTCGTTGTAATAGTAGTCACGCCGGAAGACGGGCCGCCGACCCCCGCGTTCGGACCGGCCGATTCGGGTTCAGGCCGGGGATCTCGGGAGAGACATAAATTTCCCATACGTCCGTGTGTCATAGACCCGCATATTTATGTGGAGAGCGATCGTCACGGACGATTGTTAACAATGGTAACCGAAGACAGCGATACCGAAAACAAGTATAAACGGGCTGACGCCGCTGAGACGAGTTCGGAACGCAGAGCGCCGGTCGGGCGGCGACGCTTCCTCCAAGCCGCCGGCGCGGGGACGGCGGTCGCGCTCGCCGGCTGTTCGGGCGGGGGCGGCGACGGCGGCCCGGTGACGCTCGGCGCCGCCTACATCCTCTCCGGGTTCGCGTCGCTGTACGGCGAGGAGGCCGAGCGCGGGATCGAATTCGCGGTGTCGGAGATCAACGACAACGGCGGCATCGACGGCCGAGACGTCGAGGTGCTCGTCCGTGACACCGAGGCGAGCGGCGACACGGCGATCCAGCAGATCCGCAGCCTCGTTCAGGAGGACAACGTCGACGGGCTGTTCGGGCTCGACTCCAGCGGCGTCGCGCAGGCCGTCGCGCCGCAGATCTCGCAGCTCCAGATGCCGTTCATGATCACGCACGCGGCGACCCCGTTCGTCACCTCGCCGCAGGGCGAACACGAGGACTCCGTCGGGAACGAGTACGTGTTCCGCGACTCCAACAGCCTCGCACAGGACGTTTACGGGGCCGCGCGTACCGCCCAAGAGCTCGACGCCACCGAGTGGGCCACCATCGGCCCGGACTACGCGTTCGGGTACGAGACCTGGGACTACTTCCAGGCGTACTGCGACGGGCTCGGCGTCGAGGCCGAGTTCACGGCCGAGCAGTTCCCGGCGCTGGCGACGAGCGACTACACGCCGTTCATCAGCTCCATCCTCGACGCCGACCCGGACGCGGTGCTCACGCCGCTGTGGGGGGCCGACCTCACGACGTTCATCGGGCAGGCCGAGAGCGCGGGCTGGTTCGACCAGATCGACCACACGCTGTTCAGCGTCGGGATGGGGACGGACCTGCCGAGCGACGGCAGTCCGCTCCCGGAGGGGGAGTACGCCTCCACCCGGTACGATCCGTTCGTCCCGGACACCGAGGCGAACAACTCGTTCCGCGAGGCGTACTACGAGGAGTACGGCTCCCTTCCGACGTACAACGCCGAGGGGGCGTATCGCGCGCTCCACCTGTACAAGGAGGCGATCGAGTCGGCCGGGAGCACGGAGCCCGACGCGCTCGTCGACGAGTTCACCGGCATGGAGCATTCGGGCCCCGTCGGCGAGTACCAGTTCACCGAGACGAACCAGGCGACGGTTTCGTCCATCTGGGGCACCGTCACGTACGACGAGGAGTGGGAGAGCAACGTGCTCGACCCCGTGAATCGGTACGAGGCGGGTCCCGACGTGCTGTCGGACGCGCTCGGCGACTCCGACCTCCCGACGGGTATCTAAGCCCGTCGCCGTTCTCATGAGTCTCACATCACTCGTTCCACTGATCGGTATCGCCGACGTCGTCATCGGGCTGAGCCTCGGGAGTCGGCTCTTCCTGATCGCCGTCGGTCTGAGCCTCATCTTCGGCGTGCTCGGCGTGCTCAACTTCGCGCACGGCGGGTTCTACATGCTCGGTGCGTACGTCACCCTCGCCGTCGTCTCGAACGTCGTCGACAACTTCTGGGTCGCCGCCGTGGTCGGCGCGCTCGCCGTCGGCGTCGTCGGCGCCGCGATCGAGTTCTCGGCGATCCGCCGGCTGTACGACCGGGTCGACTCGGACCTCGACCAGCTCATCGTCACGTTCGGGTTCGTGCTCGTGATCCACGAGACGGTCCGGTTCGTCTGGGGGTCGGGGTCGTACTCGATCGACCCGCCGGACGTGTTCAACTTCTCCGTGACGCTCGGCGGGAGCACGTTCAACGCGTACCGACTGGTCGTCATCGGCCTGGCCGTGGGGGTGCTCGCCGCGCTGTGGCTGTTCATCACGCGGACGTACTTCGGCTCGCTGGTCCGGGGGACCTCCTCTGACCGCGAGATGGCGGCCATGCTCGGCGTCGACGTGCCGCGGCTCTACACCGGGGTCTTCTTCCTCGGGAGCGTGTTGGCCGGGCTCGGCGGCGCGCTCTCGGCGCCGCTCCAGTCGACCAGTCCGGCGCTCGGCGACCAGGTGATCATCGACGCGTTCATCGTCGTGGTCATCGGCGGACTCGGGTCCATGAGCGGCGCCTTCGTCGGCGCGATGCTCATCGGCATGATGCAGAGCCTCGGTCCGCAGTTCATCAGCGCCGGCAGCATCGCGATCCCCTTCCTCGCGATGGTGATCGTGTTGCTGATCCGTCCCGAGGGCCTGTTCGGGGGGATCGGCGAATGAGCGCGACCGACACGGGCGGCCGGGTCAGCCGGTTCGGCTCGGCGGTCGCCGAGGGGTGGACCCGCGAGCGGTTGGGCCTCCTCGGCGCCGTCGCGCTGGTGCTCGTCGCCTTCGCGCCGCCGTTCCAGGTGTACCTGTTCACCGACTTCCTCGTCGTCGCGCTGTTCGCGCTCGGCTTCAACCTGCTGTACGGCTACACGGGCCTGCTGTCGTTCGGTCACGGCCTGTTCTACGCGGGCGGCGCGTACGGGATCGCGATCGTGTTGCGGGACCTCGGCCCGGTGATCGCCGACGTCGTCGGCGCCGGGATCTCGCCGCTCGTCACGTTCGTCCTCGGCGGCGTCGTCGGCCTCGCGCTCGTCGTCGCCCTCGCCGTGCCCGTCGGGTGGCTCAGCGTCCGGCTGGAGGAGATATACTTCGCGCTGATCACGCTCGCGTTCGGGATGTTGGGCTACTCGCTCATCATCCAGGACCCGGCGGGGCTGACGAACGGGACCGACGGGGTAATCGTCCTGCTCGGGACCGTCGACCTCGGCGGCTTCAGCCTCCGGATCGGCGGCCGTCGGATCTACTACGCCATTTCGGCCGTCACCGTGGTCGCGGCGGTGTACGGGGTGTGGCGCGTCGTCAACTCGCCGTTCGGGACCGTCTGTAAGGCGATCCGCGAGAGCCCCGACCGCGCGGCCGCGCTCGGGATCGACGTCAGCCACCACCGGTGGATGACGTTCATCGTCTCGGCGGCGGTCGTCGGAATCGCCGGCGTGTTGCGCGCGGGGCTCGCGAGCGTCGCGTCACCCGGGCTCACGCACTGGTCGACGAGCGCGATCGCCGTCATCGCGACCGTGATCGGCGGCGCGACCTACTTCTACGGCCCGATCGTCGGCGCGTTCATCTTCCTGTACATCCGGTGGGCGATCAGCCGCTTCCCGGCGCTCGAAGCGTACTGGGAGCTGTTCTTCGGCGCGCTGCTCATCGCCGTCGTGCTGTTCTTCAAGCAGGGCGCCGTCGGCGGTCTCCTGCTGCTCCGCGACCGACTGTTCGGGGACGGAGACGCCGACGACGCGGGGAGTGGCGGTGGCGGCGCCCGCGACGACGGCGGGCAGGCGACGGCTGCGACGGACGACGGAGCCGAATCGGGCGACGACAACGCGCGCGCTGACAGAGGTGATAACTCGTGACGACCGTTCTCAAGACCGAAGACCTCCGCAAACAGTTCGGCCAACTGACCGCCGTCGACGACGTCTCCATCGAGATCGACGACGACAAGATCACCAGCATCATCGGCCCGAACGGGGCCGGAAAGACGACGTTCTACAACCTGCTGACGGGCGTGCTCGAACCCACGTCGGGGTCGATCTGGCTCCGGAGCGGAGAGGGGGACGAGCTCGCCGACGTCACCGACGCGGAGCCGCACGAGGTGGCGCAGGCGGGGCTCTCGCGCTCGTACCAGATAACGAACATCTTCGAGGGGCTCACCGTCCGCGAGAACGTGCGGGTCGCCCGGATCAGCCACGAGGGGACCCGGCTCGACTTCCGCTCGCGGGCGACCGGCGACGAGTCGGTCGAGGCCGACGTCGAGGAGCTGTTGGAGCTCACCGGGCTCACCGACATCGCGGACACGCCCTGCGACACGCTGAGCCACGGCGAGAAGCGGACCGTCGAGATCGCCTTGGCGCTCGCCATCGAGCCGAACGTTTTCCTGATGGACGAGCCGACCGCGGGGATGAACCCGACGGAGGTCACGGAGATCGTCTCGCTGATCCGCGAGCTCGACGCGGACCTCGACGCCACGTTCGTCGTGACGGAACACAACATGGACGTCGTCACCGATATCTCCGACCGGATCGTCGTGCTCGCCGAGGGGTCGATCCTCGCGGACGGGGCGCCGGAGGACGTGCTCACGGACGAACGGGTGACCGAGGCGTACCTGGGGAGTGATAGCGTATGACGATACTCACGGTCGACGACATCGACACGTACTACGGGAACAGCCACGTGCTCCACGGGGTCTCACTGGAGATCGACGAGGGCGAGGTGGTGACGCTGCTCGGGCGCAACGGCGCCGGGAAGACGACGACGATGCGGTCGATCGTCGGCGCGTCGCCGCCGCGCTCGGGGTCGATCACGTACCGCGGCGAGGAGATAGCGGGGCTGTCGTCCGACGAGATCAACGGGCGCGGAATCTCGCTCGTGCCGGAGGACCGCCGGGTGTTCCCCACGCTGACCGTTCAGGAGAACCTCCGGCTGGCCCACAACCTGGCGAGCGACCCGCGGCCGGTCGAGGAGATGTACGAGCTGTTCCCGGCGCTCGACGATCTCCGCGGCAGCAACGGGCGGAACCTCAGCGGCGGCGAACAGCAGATGGTGTCGGTCGCCCGCGCGCTCGTTCAGGCCCCCGACGTGCTGCTGCTCGACGAGCCGACCGAGGGGCTCGCGCCGGTGATCGTCGACGACTTGCGAGAGATCGTCCAGACGGTCGTCGACCAGAACGTCACCGTCCTGCTGACCGAACAGAACGTCGAGTTCGCGTTCGACCTCGCCGAGCGGGGGTACATCATGGACACCGGCGAGATCGTCTTCGACGGCACCGTCGCGGAGATCCGGGACCGCGAGGACCTCCTCGAAACGTACCTCTCCGTGGGGAGCGCCGATGCCTGAGGAGCTCACCCTCCGCCCGTTCTTCTGGCGGGCGACGCGGCTCTTCCCGGAGACGGAGGTCGTCTCGCGCACCCACGACGGGGTCGACCGCTACACCTACGCCGACTTCGGCGACCGCGTCCGGCGGCTCGCGACCGCGCTCGCCGACCTCGGCGTCGAGCCCGGCGACCGCGTCGGGACGCTCGGGTGGAACACGCACCGACACCTCGAGGCGTACTACGCGGTCCCCCTCTCCGGCGCACAGCTTCACACGGTGAACCTCCTCTTGCAGGAGGACAACGTCGAGTACATCATCAACGACGCCGCGGACGACGTGTTGATCGTCGACCGCGACGCGGTGGCGATCCTCGACCGCCTGTGGGACCGGATCGACGGCGTCCGCGAGGTCGTCGTCATGGACGATACGGTGCCGGAGACGGAGGCGGACCTGCCGCTGTCGGCGTTCGAGGAGCTGATCGCGGACGCCGACCCGATGGAATCGTGGCCCTCGCTCTCCGAGGACGACCCCGCCGGGATGTGTTACACCTCCGGCACGACGGGGCAGCCGAAGGGCGTCGAGTACACCCACAAGATGATCTACGCCCACGCGATGATGGTGATGACGCCCGCCGCACTCGACATCGCCGAGGACGACGTGGTGATGCCGGTCGTCCCGATGTTCCACGTGAACTCCTGGGAGTTCCCGTACGCCGTGACGATGGCGGGCGCGAAGCAGGTGTACCCGGGGCCGTCCCCGGACCCCGCCGACCTCGTCGAGCTGATCGAGGAGGAGGGCGTGACGCTCACCGCCGGGGTCCCGACGGTGTGGATCGACGTGCTCGACCACTTGGACGAGCACGGCGGCGACCTCTCCTCGCTCGAACGCATCGTCGTCGGGGGGAGCGCCGCGCCGCGGGAAGTGATGCGCCGGTACGAGGACGAACACGACGTGACGATCGAACACGCGTGGGGGATGACCGAGACGATGAGCATCGGCTCGGTCTCGCGGCCGGCCTCCGGAACCGCGGACGGCGACCGCGAGGCGGAACTCGACAAGCGGGCGAAACAGGGGCTGCTCTCGCCCGGGCTGGAGATGCGGGTCGTCGGAGACGACGGCGAGCCGATCGCCTGGGACGGCGAGGCGTTCGGCGAGCTGCTCGTCCGCGGGCCGACGGTCGTCGGGGAGTACTACGACCGCCCGGAGGCCAACGAGACGGACTTCGTCGCGGCCGAGGACGGCGGCGCGCGCTGGCTCCGCACCGGCGACATCGCCACCGTCGACGAGGACGGGTACATTGAGGTCGTCGACCGCGCCAAGGACGTGATCAAGTCGGGCGGCGAGTGGATCTCCAGCATCGAGCTGGAGAACGCGCTGATGGCGCACGACGACGTCGCCGAGGCCGTCGTGATCGCGGCGCCGCACGAGCGCTGGCAGGAGCGGCCGCTGGCGTTCGTCGTGCCGAAGGCGGGCCGCGAGCTCGACGTGGACGCCGTCCGGGCGTTCCTCGAGGAGGAGTTCCCGCGCTGGTGGCTCCCGGACGACGTGCGGTTCCGCGAGGAGATCCCGAAGACCGCGACCGGGAAGTTCGACAAGAAGACCCTGCGGGAGACCGTCGAGGAGCCGGAGCTCCCGTACGCCCCGGGCGAGGGGGGCGGCGAATGAGCGGCGACGACGCGCCGTCGGCCGACGGAGACGGGGCGGACGCCGCCGCCCCGACGCCGGGCGACGCGCTCCCGGACCTCTCGGGGAAGGTCGCCGTCGTCACCGGCGGCGGGCGCGGGATCGGGCGCGCCGTCACCCTCGGGCTGGCCGCGGCGGGGGCGACGGTCGTCCCCTCGGCTCGGACGGCCGCGGAGGTCGAGGCCGTCGCCGACGAGGCCCGCGGCATGGGCGTCGAGGCGCGCGGGATCACCGCCGACGTGACCGACGACGACGACGTGGCCGCGCTCGTCGAGGAGACTGTGGAGGCGTTCGGCTCGCTCGACGTCCTCGTCAACAACGCCGGGTTCAACCCGGGGGACGCGCTCGGCGACCCGAGCGAGATCGAGTCGGACGCGGTCGACGGCGTGCTCGACGTGAACCTGCGGGGCGCGTTCCGGACCCTCCGGGCCGCCGGCCCGCACCTCCGGGAGGCCGAGGGGAGCGTCGTCAACGTCGCCAGCGTGGCGGGGGAGGTCGGCCTCCCGAAACAGCATCCGTACGTCGCGTCGAAGCACGGGCTGGTCGGGCTGACGAAGAGCGCGGCGATGGACTGGGCGCCGGACGTGCGGGTGAACGCCGTCGCCCCCGGCTACGTCGCGACCGACCTGACGGAGACGCTCCAGGAGAACGAGCGGCTCCGAGAATCGATCCTGGACCGGACGCCGCTCGACCGCTTCGCCGAGCCGATGGAGATCGCCGGCCCGGTCGTCTTCCTCGCGAGCGACGCGGCGAGCTTCGTCACCGGCGAGACGCTCGCCGCGGACGGCGGCTGGACGGCGCGGTAAGTCGCCGCCCGCGGCCCGACTGCGGGCCTACAATCGCTCGGTCTCGCCTTCGACGTACGCGAGCGTCCGCGCCGCGAGCTCGGGGACCTGCGTCTCCATCTTCGGATACAGCGGGTCGTCGCTGTCGTCGTTCAGGTGCCGCGCGAGGAACATCTCGCCGAGCGCGGCCATCTTGTACGCCGCGAGCGCGCGGTAGAACCGCTCGTGGGCGAACTCGCGGCCCGTCACCGCCTCGTACCGGTCGATCAGTTCCGCACGGGTCGGGTACCCTTCGCGGGCGGTGAACGTCGACATCAGGTCGGGCATCGCCGGGTCCGGGTCGCCCTCGTCGTACCAGAACAGCAGCAGCCAGCCGAGGTCGGCGAGGGGGTCGCCGAGCGTCGACAGCTCCCAGTCGAAGACGGCCACGACCGCGGGCGGCGTCCCGGGCCCGTACATTACGTTGTCGAGCTTGAAGTCGCCGTGGACGAGCGTCTCCGGGTGCTCGTCGGGCACGTTGTCGGCGAGCCAGTCGCCGACGGCGACCAGGTCGGGTACCTCCCTGACCGACTCCGTCGTCCCGAAGGCCCAGTCGAGCTGGTCCGTCCAGCGCTCGACCTGCCGGCCCGTGTACCCCGCCGGGCGACCGAACTCACCGAGGCCGACCGCCTCGTAGTCGACCGCGTGGATCGCCGCCAGCGTGTCGACGAGCTCGACCCCGACCCGCTCGCGGGCGGCCGGGTCGGCGAACCGCTTCGGCTCGGCGTCGCGCAGCACGTCGCCGTCGGCGCGCTCCATGACGTAGAAGTCGCTCCCGAGCACCGCGGGGTCGTCGCAGGCGCGCAGCGTCTGGGGCACCGGGACGCTGGTGTCTCCGAGCGCGTCGACGACGCGGTGTTCGCGGAGCACGTCGTGGGCCGTGTCGGCCGTCTCGCCGGGCGGCGGCCGCCGGATGACCAGCTCGCGGTCGCCCCACGTGACGAACAGCGTCTCGTTCGAGTGCCCCTCGGCGTGTCGCTCGACGTCGAACGTGTCCACCGGCCCGAACTCGGCCGCGAGATACGTCCCGAGCGCGTCGTCGTCGACCAGCCTGTCGAGGTAGTCGGGGTCGGTCACGACCGGTCGTCCTCCGTTCGACGCGGTCCGGAGGCAACGGCGGGAGACCGATCTATGCCCGAACGGCTTTCATCGGTTGTCGCATATTTGGCTAACATTGTAAATCTATTTTTCGGTACATTGGGTATCAGTTTCCCCTCATATAGAATTTTGGGAGAATAGCCGGAACCACTATTTACATTGCTAAATAAGGGGCGGTATGGAGTACGACGACATCGGACGCGGACCGGAGGTCGCCGAAGCTGTCAGGGAGTTCGTCGAGGAGACGGTGCTCCCGGTCGAGCGGGAGTGGCTCGGACGGGGGCCGATCCCGCCGGCGGAGATCGAGGCGCTGCGCGACGCCGCGCGCGACGAGGGGATCTACGCCCCGCAGGTCGACGAGGAGTACGGCGGGCTCGGGCTCGGCTTCCGCGAGATGCTCCCCGTGTTCGAGGAGGCGGGACGGAGCCTGCTCGGCCCGACCGCGCTCCGGTGTGCGGCGCCGGACGAGGGGAACATGCACACCCTCGAGATCGCGGCCACCGAGGACCAGAAGGAGCGCTGGCTCCGCCCGCTCGCGGCCGGTGAGATCGACTCCGGCTTCGCGATGACCGAGCCGATGGGGGGCGGAGGGTCGGACCCGAAGATGCTGGGGACGACCGCCGAGAAGGACGGCGACGAGTGGGTCATCGACGGCCACAAGTGGTGGACGACGGGCGGACTCGACGCCGACGTGTTCCTGACGTTCGCGCGCACCGACCAGGAGGCGCACCCGTACGCGGGCTGTTCGGTCATCCTCGTGCCCGCCAACGCCGACGGCGTCGAGATCGTCCGGAACATCCCGCACCTCGGCGAGGGGTTGGTGGGGACGACGCACGCCGAGATCCGGTTCGACGGCGTCCGGGTCCCGGTCGAGAACACGCTCGGCGAGGAGAACGAGGGGTTCACGCTGGTCCAACGGCGGCTCGGGCCGGCCCGGCTCACCCACTGTATGCGGTACGCCGGGATGGCCGACCGCGCGCTCGACATCGCGACCGCCTACCTCTCCGAGCGGGAGGGGTTCGGCGAGCCGCTCTCGGAGAAGCAGGGCCCGCGGTTCCGGATCGCCGACCGCCGGACCGAGCTCCACGCCGCCCGCACGATGGTGCGGCACGCGGCCGGCCGGATCGCCGACGGCCACGAGGCGCGGATCGAGGTGGCGATGGCGAAGACGTTCGCGGCGAACGTGGTCCAGGAGGCGATCGACGACGCGCTCCAGTTCTGCGGCGGGAACGGGATCGCCTACGACCTGCCGATCGCGCGCTTCCACGAGAACGTCCGGCAGTTCCGCATCGTCGACGGCGCCGACGAGGTCCACCGGCGGACGATCGCGCGGGACGCGTTCGAGGACCCGCCGACGGAGGAGCTGGAGGCCGTCACTCGGTTCGGGGAGTTCGACTGATTCGGTGACCGATGACGACGGTCACTCGTCGTCGCCGTCCTCCTGAAACACCTCGAACAGCTCGGGGTCGGTCCCGAACTTGAGGACGTTCGTCACGACGGAGTTGCGGAGGTTGGTGATGAGCTCGCCGTACTCCTTGTAGAACTCGTGGATCCACTTCGACTCCTGTTCGCGGTCTTTGAACATCATGATGGTCTTCCACTGGTAGTCGCCGTCGGAGAGGAAGTACATGAACGTGTGGCGGCTCGACCGAATGTGTTCGAGCGCGTCCCGCCAGTTCTCTTCGAACCCCTCGGGGTTGAATTGGAACTCGAAAAGCGAGAAGAAGAGGTGTTCCTCGTTGGGGACGAGCGCCTCCCGGAACACCCCGTCCTCGCGCATCCGCCGGATCGACTCGTTGACGGTGACGTGAGAGACGTCGATGTCGTACTCCTCGTCGAGGAGGTCCCGGAGCCTGCGGGAGGTGAGCTGCGGGTCGCGCGCGAGTTCCTGTAAGATGATCGTGTCCCGCTCGGAGAGGTTCCATTCGGGACGCGGCTGTTTCTCAGGCATTCCCTCCGTAAGGGTGCGCCGTCACGGTAATCAGTATTTGGGCCGCCGCGGCGAGATCGAGATACGTCGCAGCGTGAGGCGGTCGAGCGAGCGAGCCGCACGCGCTCGGGGGCGACCGCCTCAGCGGCGGGCGAAAGCGAGCACGAACGAACCGCTTCACCCGCCGTCCCGTCCTTCGATCTCCGCTCGACGCGTCCGTCGCCGGAAGCCAGCCTTTTATACGCAGAACGCTAACCACATGTTAATGGACTCCGCGGTACTGCTCGATCTCCTCGGGAACGAGAACCGGCGGCGC
>NZ_CAKZRO010000029.1 GCF_937146585.1 uncultured Halorubrum sp.
CCGATTACAGCGGGATAACTACGGGACTCAAGTCCCGTCGCGCCCGCTTACTTACGAAGCGTTTCACGACAAGTACTAATTCTACCGTAGCGACTCGCTACCCTACGGAATCAGACAAATCGGTTCCTTCTGAACCCAGTCCTGAAATCGGGTTGAATACGTCACCGATCGCGACCCCTTCGCGCGTCGCGGTCGAGTCCGCTCATGTTCGTTCTATGGCCGCCGGTCAGAAATTACTTACAACAAACAGGTATTTAGAAATATACTCAATATTATATTTATTCGTGTCTCCACCAAAAATTTTGTACTTCATCAAAAAGTCTAGTTTAAATTAATTTTCTAAATACAGACACTATTAAATACCCAATTACGTAATTTATTTCTACTATATGTGTATTGTTTGGAATCTTATTGTCTAATTCAATTACTCCGGACTGGTCTCATGTGAGATGTGAACCCGAGGGGTTTGTTGAATATCATCCATCGCCTTCGTCAGGTTCGACACTCGCTAACGGTCACTCTGCCGATAGCGGACCTCACAGACAAAATATCAAATTTACATATATAAACTCTTTCTGGTAGTTGCGTCTAACTACGACTGCGGGCACCCCTACCGTCACAATCTCGTTCCGCGTTTCACTCTCCCGACCTAGGCCCGACCGCCCGACTCTCGAGGCGCGAACCGGTACGGACGGCTCGCCGCCGGCGTCCGTCGCGCCCCCTCGCGACGCGGCACCGGTCCGTCCCCAGAAGACTATTCCGCTCGGTGGCCGTGCCTCGGGTATGAGCGATTCAGACGAGTCGGGCGGCGACGGGAGCGGTCGGCGAACGAAGGTCGCCAGGCTCATCGACGAGTACGGCTTCGAGAGCCTGGGCCCCGAACTGGAGCGCCGATGGACCGCGGACGGCGACGACCGACTGAGCCTGCGTGCGCTCGCCGACTACTTCAACCGGCAGCTGCTGGCGGAGCGGCTGGCGGACGCGGGGATGCAGCCGCTCGACGGCGAGACCGAGAACATCTACCGACTGCTGACGGACGACGACGTCGGCAGCGCCGACCGGACGCGGACCCGCCGGCGACTCGAACGCAACGGCGTCGACGTCGAGGGGCTCCGGAGCGACTTCGTCACCTACCAAGCGATCCGGTCGTACCTGAAGGGCGACCGCGGTGCCGAACACGCCACGGACGACCGGCCGCGGACGGTCGTCGAGACGGAGCACATCCAGCGACTCCGCGGGCGGGCGACGACGGTCACGGAAGAGCGGCTGGACCAGCTTCGGAACGGCGGTCACGTTCAGATCGGGGAGTTCCGCGTCTTCGCGGAGATCAGCGTGTTCTGCGAGGACTGCGGCACGCGGTACGAGATAGAGGAGCTGCTCGAACGCGGCGGGTGCGAGTGTTCGGAGTGACCGCGCGGTCACTCCGTGCGTCGCGGCCCCGTCGCTTCAGCGGCGTTGCGACCGTTCAGGGGTCCGTCCTTAAGATTTATCTGTCCACCGCCGCCATCTGTTCGCAATGGAGATCGAACAGGTAACCGATCACGATGCCACCCTGCGGGCGGAGAACATCGGGGGGATCGAGGAGACGACGGTCTCGTTTACCCCCGGCGTGACGGTGCTCGTCGGACGCAACGCCACGAACCGCACCTCGTTCCTCCAGGCCGTCATGGCCGCGCTCGGGAGCGAGAACGTCGCGGTCAAGGGCGACGCCGACGAGGCCGCCGTCGAACTCTCGATCGGCGACGAGACGTACACGCGACAGTTCCGCCGGCGAGGCGACGGAATCGCGTCGTCGGGCGAGCCGTACCTCGACGACCCCGACCCCGCGGACCTGTTCGCGTTCCTCCTCGAATCGAACGAGGCGCGCCGGGCCGTGGCCGCCAACGCCGACCTCCGGGAGGTGATAATGCGGCCCGTCGACGTCGACGACATTCGCGCGGAGATCGACGGCCTCGTCGAGCGGCGAGACGCACTCGTGTCGGAGCTCGACGAGCTCGATTCCCTCAAACGGAAGCTCCCGCCGCTTGAGGAGAAACGGCGCGACCTGCGGTCGCAGATCGAGGACAAGAAGGCGGAACTGCGCGCGAAACAGGACGAGCTCGCGGCCGCCGACGCCACCGTCGACGAGAGCCGCGACGAGGCGTCCGAGCTCGACGAGAAGCTCGACGAGTTGGGGTCGAAGCGGTCGGCGCTGGACGACGCTCGGTACGAACTCGAGACCGAACAGGAGAGCCTCGAGGCGATCACGCGCGACCAGCGCGAACTCGAGCGCGAACTGGCCGATCTCCCCGACGTTCCGGACGGGCGGATCGACGAGATCGAATCGGAGATACGGCAGCTCCGGGACGAGAAACAGCGTGTGACGAGTCGGGTGAACGAGCTTCAGGGCGTCATCGGCTTCAACGAGGAGATGCTCGACGACGCCGAGTCGGCGGCGTTCGACGACCTCGGCGACGCGGACGACGACGACGTGACCGGGCAACTGCTCGCGGCGGACGACGTGACCTGCTGGACGTGCGGCAGCAGCGTCGAACGGGAGCAGATCGAGGCCACCCTCGACCAGCTGCGAGACCGCAGCCAGACGGCGGTCGGCAGGGCGAAAGACCTCGAAGACGAGATAGCCGAGCTGGAGGCGGAAAAGCGCGACTACGAGCAGTCACGGCGCGAGCGCGACCGGCTGGAAGATCGGCTGTCCGCGATCGAACGCGAGCAGGGCGAGATCGAAGCGCGCATCGAAGACCTTCGCGAGCGCCGCGAGACGCTGATCGACGAGATCGAGGCGATTCAGGCCGAGGTCGAGGAGCTGGAGGACGACGACGCCAGCGCGGTGCTCGACCTCCACAAGGCGGTGAACGAGCTCGAGTACGAACTCGGCAAGTTGGAGAACGACCTCGAACGCGTCGATTCCAACGTCACCGAGATCGAGGACCGCCTCGCCGACCAGGACGAGATCGAGCGCGAGCGGGAGGCGGTCTCGGACGAGATCGAGTCGCTCCGGACGAAGATCGAGCGCATCGAGGAGAGCGCGGTCGAGCAGTTCAACGACCACATGGACACCGTGCTGGCGCTGCTCGACTACGACAACCTCGACCGGATCTGGATCGAGCGGGTCCAGCGGGACGTCCGCGAGGGGCGTCGGACGGTCACGAAGACCGTGTTCGAGCTTCACGTCATCCGCACGTCGGCGTCCGGGACCGCCTACGAGGACACCGTCGACCACCTCTCGGAGAGCGAGCGCGAAGTGACGGGGCTCGTGTTCGCGCTCGCCGGCTACCTCGCCCACGAGGTGTACGAGGCGCTCCCGTTCGTGGTGCTCGACTCGTTGGAGGCCATCGACTCCGAGCGGATCGCGACGCTCGTCGAGTACCTCGACGACTACACCGGCTACCTCCTCGTGGCGCTGCTTCCCGAGGACGCGGCCGCCCTCTCCGACGAGTACGAACGTATCACCGACATCTAGCCCCGGCGCGGCCGCGAGAGCCTGCGGTCGCCCGCTCCGACGGCCTACCCTCGCGGATCCTCGCTCGGCGCACGCCGCTGCCGACAGCGCAGAATAACGCTCCCGTCGCAGAATAACAGTCGTACTATTGTTATTCTCGTGACCGAGCGGACGACCGCGCCCGGCGCGATTTGCGCGACCGTGGCGGATAAGACAGAATTATTTTACAATGGCACGTACATGATATAGTTATTACGTTTCTGTAGCACTCACGTACGGCGATTGTACGACTTATAACTTGAAACCAAATACCCTCAACTCTCGTATGTTACTGCGAACGGCCGTCGAACGCCCCCGGAGCGGCCGGATCTCGCCGCCCGCCACCGGCGGTCCGCTCGGACGGCGAGGACGGGTGACCGGTACGTATTTGCTCGTCGGCACGGAAGACTCGTCCGTATGTCGGGTCGTAGCGACGCCCCACTCGACGGAGTGGTGTTAGACGACGTCGATCCCGAGTCGATAGCGCCGGCCGAACTCCGTGCCGCCCTCGAGTCGGAGCGCTCCTTGGTCCGTCAGCGCGGCGCGCGCGTCTGTGCGGCGCTCGCGGCCGACGACGTCGACAGGGTTCGCCCGTTCGTCGAGGAACTGGGCGCGGTGCTACGCGACGACAACGCGGGCGTCGTCCAGACCGCGGCCGCGGCGCTTCAGGAGATCGCAGCGCTCGACGCGGCAGCGCTCGTGCCGGTCGTCGACGACCTCGCGGCGTTGGTGGGGTCGGACCTCCCGAGCGTTCAGTTGGCGGGCGCTCGGCCGCTCGGCGACGTGGCCGAGGAGCGGCCGGCCGCCTGCGTGCCGGTCCTCGGAGCGCTCCTCGACGGGCTCGGTGACGCGCCGGTCACCGCCGGCGGCGACTCCGCCGTCGCCTACGTCGAGGACCCGGGGACCAAGGAGGCGATCCAACAGCGCGAGCGGGAGAGCCGGGAGTACGAGCAGCACGCGCGCCAGCTCGCGTCGAACGTCGTCATCGCGGCGGCGAACGCCGAACCGGCGGCCGTCGCCGACCACACCTCAACCCTTGCGGATCTCGCCACCGCGAACGACGCTGTCGCTCGGAGCGCGGCGCTGGACGCGCTCGGGTCGGTGGCGCGGGCGTCTCCCCAGGCGGTGCGACCGCACGCGTCGGTCGCCCTGACGGCGCTGGACGCGGAGGCGAACCTCGTCCGAGCGCGCGCCGTCAGGCTGTTCGGCTTCCTCGGCGACGAGGCGCACGTCGAGGCGCTCGAACGCGTCGCGGCGTCCGACCCGGACGAGGAGATCGCGACGTTCGCCGCGGAGACGGCGTCGTTTCTCGCCAGCTGACCGCCGGCGTCTCACCCGTCCATCGCGTGCAGTGTCTCACCCCTCCATCGCCCGCTGCGTGCAGTACCAGTACGCGCCGCCGAACACGACCAGACAGCCGACGACGAGGATCGCGTCCACCAGCGCGATGACGTAGGCGGCGGTCCCGGGCTGGAGGAACAAGAGCGAGAACGCGAGCAGCACTCCCATCACGATGACGACGGCCAAAAGCAGCGGCAGCTGGGTCCGCTGTTCGCACACCGCGTCGACGATCGCCTCTCTGAGCGCCATACCCGTGCCACTGCGTCGACGGTGATTAACGTCCCGGTCCGCTCGCCGACCGCCCGCGCCGCCGTCGCGCGTCTCGCCGGTGTTTTTATCACTCTGCCCCTGATCGCGATCGTATGACACGCGGTCTCGTAAGCCTCGAAGAGACGGACGCCCACCGCGATCTGCTGGCGGAGGCGGCGGCCAGCGCCCGGGGAAGCGACGACGACCTCGTGGCGCTGTGGCACCTCGACGCCGACGAGTACGACGAGGACGTGACGACGCTCGAAGCCGTGGGGCGGATCGAGAACGTCGAGTACGACCGCGCCAGCATCATCGACGGCGCGACGGCGACGGCGCGGTCGTTCGTCACGGACGTGCTGGGCGACGCCCACGTCGACGTCCAAATCGCCGTCAGCGTCGGCTCCGAGGACGACCGCGCGGAGCGGGTCCTCGACGCCGCCGACGAGCACGACTGCGGCCACGTGTTCGTCCTCGGCGACTCGCGGTCCCCGACCGGGAAGGCCGTGTTCGGCGACTTCGCTCAGCAGGTGGTCCTCAACTTCGAGGGGTACGCCACCGTCCGGACCGTCTGACCCGTCCGCGGCGCGGTCACCGATTCCTCGGCCGCCGGCCCCGCCTCCTGACTCGACGCCCTACTTGAGCCCGGCGACGGTGTCGGCCGCCGTCTCGAGCGTGGCGTACGAGTCGGCGCCAGTCTCCGCCTCGTAGATGAGCCACTCGACCGCGTTCTCGCGGGCGAGTCCGACGGTCCGATCCAAGTCGAGGTCGCCCGTGCCGACGACGACCGTGTCGCCGGCCGCGGCGTCGTAGTCCTTGAGATGGACGTGCGTGATCCGGTCTCCGTGGGCGTCGAGGTAGGCGAGCGGATCCTCGCCGGCCGCGCCGGCCCACCCCACGTCCAGTTCGAGGCCGACGCCGTCGGCGGCCTCGAGGAGGTGCGTCAGCGCCGGGCGGCCGTCGAGGGAGACGAACTCCTGGTCGTGGTTGTGGTAGTGTACTCGGAGGTCGCGGTCGGCGAGCGCGTCGGCCGCGGCCGAGAGCCGGTCGGCGGCCGCCTCGACGGCGGCGACCGACTCGAAGTGCTCGGGGCCGAGCCACTGGACGACCACGTCCTCGTACCCGACGCCGCGGGCGGTCGCCGCGACGGCGTCGGGGTCGGCCTCGATCGCCTCGAGACCGGCGTGGGCGGCGGCGGGGGCGAGCCCGCCCGCCGCGAGCGTCTCGGCGACCGCCGCCGGCGTCGCTTCGCCGAGACCGGCGAACTCCACGCCGGTGAACGCCGTCGCACCGACGCGGTCGAGTACGGTCGGCAGCGGGTCCTCGACATCACGCAGACTGTAGAGCTGGAAGCCGAATTCCGTCATACCGGAACGTCACGACGCCGCGGTATAACTCATCGGGGTACCGGCCGCCCTCGGCGACGACGGGAGGTGCGGCTACTCGAACTCGGCGACGAACGCGTCGGTCGCCTCCCGCCAGGCCGAGACGATCCTGTCGTACGTCGGGTCCGCGTCCCACGGTTCGATCGCGTCGTCGGCCTCGAGCCGCGCGACGGTCCGCCGCATGCCCGCCTCCCAGGAGAGGGTCTGTCGGAAGCCGAGGTCGCGTTCCGCCTTCCGCGTGTCGAACACCGTCGAGAACCGGAAGTGGTCCACCAGCGGCGACACCCGGTCGGGGACCGCCGCGCGAAGGGCGTCGGTCGGCACGTGGACGAGGTCCGGTTCCGGGGCGTCGAGGGCGGCCGCCGCGCGCCGGTGGTACTGGTTCCAGGTCAACGGGTCGGTCGCCGTCACGTGGTACGCCTCGCCGACGGCCTCGTGGTTCCCGATCGCCGCGACGAAGGCGGCGGCCACGTCGTCGCGGTGACAGGGCCCCCAGACCGAGGTGCCGTCCCCGTGGACTACGATCGGCTTGCCCTTCCTGAGGCGGTCGACGTACGCCGCGCTGGAGAGCGTGTCGGTGAGGCCGCCCCCCTCGCCGTAGGTGTGCCAGGGCCGGATGATCGTCGCCGGGAAGCCGTCGCTCCGGTAGGCGTCGAACAGGCGGTCCTCGCAGGCCGCCTTGTCCGCGCCGTACTCGCTGACCGGCGGCTCCCGGGCGGCCCGCTCCCGGATCGGCATCGTCTCGACCGGCCGGTGGTACACGTCGACGGTGCTGCAGAAGACGTACTGGTCGACGTGGCCGGCGAACACCTCGATGGCCGTCTCGACGTCCGCGGGGTCGAAGCCGACCATGTCTATCACGCACCCCAACGAGACCGCGTCGCGGGCCCGCTCCAGCGCGTCGCGGTCGGTCCGGTCGCCCGTAACGTGATCGACCGACTCCGGGAGGCCCGCGTCGGTCCGTCCGCGAGTGAACACCGTCACGTCGTGGCCCGCGGCGACCGCCTGTCGCGTGATCCCGGTGCTGATGAGCCCCGTGCCGCCGATGATGAGTACGTTCACGTTTCTCTCGTGGAGCGCGACCCGTTTAGCTGTACGGTCCCGCGAGGTGCGTAAAGCCTTTCACCCGGTTTCGCATGGTACTCTCTAACCCGTGACGAAGTACACCGTTGCCGTCATCGGCGCAGGCCCGGACCCGGAGAACCCGTCCGTCGACGGGTACGCGATGGGGTATCGACACGCGGAGGGGTTCGAGAACGACGACCGGTGTTCGGTCGTCGGCGTCGCCGACATTGTCCCGGAGAACGGGGCCGCGTTCGCCGACGCGTTCGACCTCCCCGAGTTGGCCGTCTACGAGGCGTCCGAGCGGATGCTCGCCGAGTTGGACCCCGACCTCGTGACGGTCGCGGTGCCGCCCGCGGTCCACCGCGACGTGGTCGTCGGCTGCGCCCGCAGCGACACCGTCGCGGCGATCCACTGCGAGAAGCCGATGGCGACCTCGTGGAACGACGCGCGGGCGATGGTCCAGGAGTGTCGGCGGAACGACGTTCAGCTGACGTTCAACCGCCAGCGACGGTTCGGCAAGCCGTTCGTCGAGGCGAAGCGGCTCCTCGACGAGGGCGAGATCGGCGACCTGCGACGGGTCGAGATCACCTGGGGCGACTTCTACGACACCGGCGCGCACACGATCGACCTAGCGGGGATGTTCAACGACGAACGCGCCGCGGAGTGGGTGCTGGCCGCGCTCGACTACCGGGACGAGGACGTGCGGTTCGGGACGCACCAGGAGAACCAGATGTGGGCCCAGTGGCGCTACGAGAACGGCGTCTACGGCGTGCTCTCGGGCGGCGAGGGGAGCGACCTCGCCAACGCCTCGCTCGTGCTCCGCGGCACCGACGGCGAGATCCGCATCGACGTCGACGACGGGCCGATGCTGGCCGTCTCGCACGGCGGGGACCGCGAGGCGGTCGACGTCGACGGCGAGACGATGCACGCCACGGGCTCCGAGACCGACCGCTACGGCTCCGGGTTCCAGGACCGGGCGGTCGCCGAGGTCGTCGACGCGCTCGAAGCGGGCCGCGAACCGTCGCTCAGCGGGCGGATCGGCCTCAACACCGCGGAGATCGTCTTCGCGGGGTACGAGTCGGTCCGCCGGACCGGCCGGGTCGACCTTCCGGCGGACGGCTCGGACCACCCGCTGGAGGCGATGGTGGCGTCGGGTCGGCTGTCGCCGTCGCCGGCGGACGAGTAGCGGGCCGAGGGCGGTCCCGGACGCGTCGCGTGACCGGGGACGCCCCCGAGCGACCGCTCGTCGCCTACTCGTGGCCGATGATCGGCTGCGGCTCGTACGGCTCCTCGAGGTACTCCACGTCTGACTCGGAGAGGTCGATCTCGACCGCCTCGGCGGCCTCTTCGAGGTGTTCGACGCTCGTCGTGCCGACGATGGGGGCGGTCACCCAGTCCTTGTGAAGCAGCCAGGCGAGCGATAGCTGCGCCATCGAGACGCCGCGGTCGTCGGCGAGCTCTTGGACTCGCTCGTTTATCTCGCGCCCGCCGCCGGCCCCGTACTCCGGCGTCGGGTTGTGGTGGTTCGCCGGATCGCCGCGCGCGGTCGCCTGTAGCTCGTCGTGCGGCCGGGTGAGGTATCCCTGCCCCAGCGGCCCCCACGGGATGACGCCGATGTCCTCCTTCTCACAGAGCGGCAGCATCTCCCGCTCCTCCTCGCGATACGCCAGGTGGTAGTGGTTTTGCATCGTCTGGAACCGCTCTAACCCGTTCGCCCGCGCGGTCTCTTGGGCTCTCGCGAGCTGGTAAGCCCACATCGAGGAGGCGCCGAGGTGTCGTACGTCGCCGCGACGGACGGCGTCGTCGAGCGTCCGAAGCGTCTCCTCGATAGGCGTGTCCTCGTCCCAGCGGTGGATCTGGAGGAGGTCGACGGTGTCCATCCCGAGCCGGTCCAGCGAGTCGGCGAGCTCCTGTTCTATCGCCTTCCGCGAGAGCCCGCTCCGGTTTAGCCCCTCCTCGACCGGGAAGAACGCCTTCGTGGCGACGACCTGCTCCGCCCGGTCGCGCTCGTCGAGCGCCCGGCCGAGGATCTCCTCGCTCTCGCCCGCGGAGTAGGCGTTCGCCGTGTCGAAGAAGTTGATCCCCAGCTCGACGGCCCGGTCGATGATCTCTCTGGACTCCGCCTCGTCGAGCATCCACGGCTCCTCGCCGCCGAAGCTCATACAGCCCAGACCGATGCGACTCACTTCCGTTCCGGTCGCTCCGAGCGTCGTGTACTCCACGCCTCGGCGTCTCGTCGCCGCCGGCAAAAAACTGCTGCCGGCGCGCTCAGGGCGCGTCGAAGTCGGGGCCCGGGACGGACGACTCGCTGCGCCAGCTGTGGCTCGGCGTCCAGTCGAGCCGCTCCGCGGACTTGGCCGTCGAGAACGCCGACGCGTCGCCCGAGAGCGCACACGGCTCGGGAACTTCGCCCAGAAGCGCCGCGAACAGCTCGGTCGTCTCCTCCCCGAGATAGTTCTCCCTCGCGTGGCAGTGGAAGGCCTCGTGCCCGTCGACGGGCACCTCCAGGGTCCGCGCGATCTGGTCGGCGAGGTCGCGGACGTCGACGTACGACCAGAAGTTCCCGGGGCCGCCGCCGACCGCCGCCGACGGATTCGCCGCCAGGGCGTCGAGGTCGAACGCCTCCCGGATCTCGGTGACGAAGTACTCCCCGGGGTACTGGACCCACGAGGGGCGGATCGAGGCGACGGAGATCCCGTCCCGTCGAACGACGGCCTTCGCCGTCTCCTCGCCGCTGACCTTCGAGAGGCCGTACGGGTCCGCGGGGCGCAGCGGATGCGTCTCCTCGATCGGCAGGGCGTCCGGGGCCCGCGCCGACTCGGCGAAGGGGAACCCGTACGCCGACTCGCTGGAGGTCCACGTCACGTCTGCGCCGATCCGCCCGGCCGCGTTCAACACGTTATACGTGCTCAACACGTTGTTGCGGTAGACGCGCTCGCCGGCGTGGTTCAGCGGGTCGGGGATCGCCGCGAGGTGGACGACCGCGTCGGGGTCGACCGCCGCGATGAGGTCCGTCGTCTCCCCGGCGTCGACGAGGTCGACCGCGCGGAAGTCCACTTCCTCCGGCGGCGTCCCCACCGGGAGCTCGCGGTCGACGGCGACGATGTCGTACGATTCCTCCGTGAGCCGATCGACCACCCAGCGCCCGGCGCCGCCGAGCGCGCCGGTCACGACGAGCGTCTGTGGCTTCGCGTCCATACGAGTCCTCTCGCTGACGCGGAAAAAAAGGTACCGCTGCGGGCGACTCAGTCCTCGACGGGCCGGCTGTCCCAGTACTCGTGGTCCGGCTCGTTACGGAAGCAGGCGCTCTGGTGACCGCCCGGCTCGCCGCGCAGCTCCGGGGTCTCCTCGCGGCAGACGTCCCGCGCCTCCGGACAGCGCGTGTGGAAGCGACAGCCGCTCGGCGGGTTGACCGGGTCGGGAATGTCGATCTTGCGTACCGGCGGCTCGCCGGCGCCGCCGGCGTCGAGCGCTAGGCTCGGCGTCGCCCACCGGAGGACGTTCGTGTACGGGTGACCCGGATCCTCGATGAGCTCCTCCGCCGGGCCGACCTCGACGATCTCCCCGAGGTACATCACGCCGACGCGGCCGTCGCCGTGCTCGGCGAAGTACCGCGCGTTCGACAGGTCGTGCGAGATGAACACGAACGAGGTGTCGAAATCGTCTTGGAGGTCCAGCATGAGGTCCATCATCTCGACGCGGAGGGAGACGTCTAAGGCGCTTATCGCCTCGTCCGCGAGGATGAGGTCCGGGTTCATCAACAGCGCGCGCGACAGCGCGACGCGCTGTTTCTCCCCGCCGCTGAGCTGGTGGGGGTACCGGTCGGCGAAGTCCGCGGCCGGGTTCATCCCCACGCGTTCGAGCAGCGAGTAGATGCGCTCGCGGCGCTCGTTGACCCCGACGTTCGGGTGTGTCAGCTTGATCGGCTGCGAGAGGATCTCGACTATCTTCTGGTTCGGATTCAGCGAACTGCCCGGGTCCTGGTGGATGATCTGGAGGGACGAGCGGATCTCGTCGAACGGGATCTCCACGTCGCCGACGCCGTCTTTGGCCGCCCAGATGTCCTGCCCGCGGTAGCGGACGGTCCCGCCCGTGGGCCGCTGGAGACCGATCGTCGTCTTCCCGAGCGTCGACTTGCCGCACCCGCTCTCGCCCACCAGCGCGAGCACGTCGTTCTCCTCGATGTCCAGCGAGATGCCGTCGACGGCCCTGACGGTGTCCGGCTCCTCGAAGAACTCGAAGAGGCCCTGTTCCTTCTCGAAGTGGACCTCCACGCCGTCGAGCGACACGAGCGGTTCGTCGTCCCGCCCGGCGGCGGCGGACGAGCCGAACGCGTCCGACCGGCTCATGTTCCCCCCTCCGAGCCGCCGCTCGCGGCACCGTCCTCGGCGGTCTCGAAGTTTAACGTGATTCGCTCTCGGGCCTCCTCCCAGCGGTGACAGGCCGTTCGGTGGTTCTCACCCGTCTTGTAGAACTCGGGGTCGACCTCGCGGCACTCGTCCGTGGCGAGCGGACAGCGCGGCGCGTACGAACAGCCGGCCGGGACGTTGACCGGCGCCGGGCTCTGCCCCTCGATGGGTCGCATCTCCTCTAACGGCGCGTCGAGGTTCGGCGTCGAGTTGAGCAGCGCGCGCGTGTACGGGTGTCCGGAGTTCCCGATGAGCTGGTCGCGCGGCGCCACCTCGATGAGGTCGAACGCGTACATCACGGCCATCCGGTCGGCCAGCGCGGCCACCAGCGGCAGGTCGTGCGTGATGAACACCA
>NZ_CAKZRO010000030.1 GCF_937146585.1 uncultured Halorubrum sp.
GGACTTCCGGTCGCCGGAGCCCGTCGCGGTCGCGCTCGACGAGGGCGCGGGCCGGCTCGCGGCCGTCGCCACCGAACCGGTCGGGCTCGGCGACGCCTGCCGGACCGCCGCCGGCGAGGTCGGCGGCGACGGCTGGGGGACCCCCGCCCGCGGCGGGATCGCCGTCGAGACCGACGCACCCGGCGACACCGACACCACGGCAGCGCTCGCCGCGCTCCGGGAGGCGATCTGAGATGGGCGACGACGCCCCCGGAACGGCCGACGACGCCGACCGGACCGCGACGGTCCGCACCGAACACGCCGCCGCCGCGACGGTCGCGGCCGCGCTCGGCCCGGACGAAACCGACTCGATGCGCACGCGCGTCGACGGCGACGTCGTCGCCTGTACCGTCGCGCGACCGACGACCGGCGGGCTCCAGTCGACCCTGGACGACCACCTCGTGAACCTCCGCGTCGCCGACCGCGTCGTCGAGCGCGCACGGGCACACGCTGCCCCCGACGACCCGCACTCTGACGCCGCGAACGAACCGCACTCCGACGCCGCCAACGAACCGCACTCCGACTCCACGGACGAACCGCAGACGACCGACACCGACACACACACCGACACATGAGCGAACGATCCGTATCCAAGAGCAGAGAACAGAAGCGCTGGTACTCCGTGCTGGCGCCCGAACAGTTCGACCGGCAGGAGCTCGGCGAGACCCTCGCCGAGGAGCCCCAGCAGGTCGTCGGCCGCACGATCACGACGACCCTCGACGAGCTGACGGGCGACTCCAACGCGAACAACACGAAGCTGACGTTCAAGATCACCGACGTCGGCAGCGACTCGGCGTACACCGAGTTCATCAAGTACGAGCTGACGCGCGACTACCTGCGCTCGCTCGTCCGTCGCGGCGCCTCGAAGGTCGAGGCGTCGATCACGGTGCTGACCACGGACGACTACCGCATCCGCGTCCAGCCCGTCGCCCTGACCACGAAGAAGGCCGACCGGTCCCAAGAGAAGGCGATCCGCCGCGTCATGATCGACAAGGTCCACGCGGCCGCCGAAGAGCGCACTTTCGAGGCGTTCGTCGACGCGATCGTCGACGGGAACCTCTCGTCGGCCATCTACGGCGACGCCAAGGAGATCTACCCGCTGCGCCGCGTCGAGGTCCAGAAGCTGACCCTCGAAGCGCGTCCGCGCGAGGTCGCCGCCGAGGAGGAGGCGTCCGTCGACGTCGACGCCGACGAAGTCGCGGTCGACGAGTAGCGACTCCCCCCACCGACGCGACCCGTTTTTCGTCTATCTACCGCGTAGCGGCCGCGCCGAGGCTCATGCCTCGTCGACGCGGTCGACCATCCGGTGGCGCGCGATCGACAACCCTCGCTTCTCGTAGAACGCCACGGCGCGCTCGTTGCCGACGTCCACGTCGAGCGTCACGCGCTCGCAGCCGCGGGCCGCGGCCGCCGCGTCGACCCGGTCGAACAGGTCGCCGGCGACGCCCTCGCCGCGGTGCGGCTCGCGGACGTACAGTTCGCCGACGTGGAGCCGGTCGCCAGCGGCGAACACGGGCGCGGACGACGCGACGCTCGCGGCGACGTAGCCGACGAGGCGGCCGTCGCCGTCAGTTCCGCCGTCGTCGACGGCGACCCACGTCACCGCCTCGTCGTCGTCAAGCCGGTCCCGACGGTGCTCGACGCCCGCCGCGACGAGGTCGACGTCGTCCGCGAGCGCGTTCCGGTCGGCGATCGGTTCCATCTCCCGGGCGAACGGCAGCCACAGGTCCTCGACCAGCGGTCGCACGTCCTCCTCGCGGAGCCGCCTGACCGTCGGCGTCATCCCGGGTCGACGGCCATCGTCATTTGCTTGCGGTAGTCCTCGAACCCGATCCGCTCGTAGAACGCCAGGGCCCGCTCGTTGTCGACGTCGACGTCGAGCCGGAGCTGTTCGCAGTCGTGGTCGCGGGCGTCGGCGACCGCGCGCTCGACGAACCGGTCGGCGAGGCCGGCGCCGCGGTACGGCGCCGCGACGTATATCTCGCCGATCACCAGCCGGTCCGGGCGGTCGAACGGGTCGGGACACTCGTCGACGCTCGTCATCAGCAGTCCGACGAGGTCGAGGTCGGGGTCGGTCACGTCGGCGGTCGCGGGGTCGACCGCGGCGCCGTCGGCGACGGTCGCGGCGACCCAGCCGCGACTCCCCGCCTCGTCCAGCCGATTCCGCGCGAACTCCACGTGTCGCTCGACGAAGCGCTCCTCGGGCCAGTCCGCGAGGTCGTGGGCCGCCACGGCGTCGGCGAGGTCGCGGTTGTACGGGAGCCACAGGTCGGCCGCGTACCGGCGGAGGGCGTCGTCGTCGGACGGGAGCCGTCGGATCGCGGGTCGATCGGCGGACATACCCGGGATCCCGGTCGGCGATGGAAGTGTTTTCCGGCCGCGTGCGATCCGTCCGCATCCGGCGAGAACCGGGAGACGAAACCTTGAAACGCCGCTCGCCCGACCTCACGGGTATGGAACTGCGGGTCATCGAGAAGACCGACACGGAACTCCACATCGAGATCGCGGGCGAGGACCACACGTTCATGAACGTGCTGAAGGGCGCCCTGCTGGAGTCGGACGACGTCGCGGCCGCGACCTACGACATGAACCCCGAGCAGTCCGGGGGCCAGACCGAGCCCGTCCTCACCGTCAAGGCCGAGGAGGGCGACCCGCTCGACGTGCTCGCGGACGCCGCCGGCTCGATCACGGAGCGCACGGACGCGCTGCGCGACGCGGTCCGCGCGGCCTGACCCCGGTCTCCTTCTCTCTCCGAGCGGTCGCGCCGCCCGAGCGCCCGCCGCCGCCCCCCGCGCCTCACGAGGGGCATACCTAAGTAGCGACTCCCGAAACGGGGGTGTATGCCGCCGAGCGTACTCATGCTGGGGTGGGGGTTCCCGCCGAACATCACCGGCGGGCTCGACGTCCACGTAGGGGAACTGTTCACCGGGCTCCGCGACGAACTCGGCGTCGACGCCACGCTCGTGTTGCCGGCGGAGTTCGCGCCCGACGACGAGCCGGGGCTCGAACCCGTCGAGACCGGCGGGGGAGACGTCGCGGCCCGCGTCGGGGAGCTCTCCGACCGCTTCGCCGAGCTCGCCCCCGCCCACGACGTGATCCACACGCACGACTGGTTCGGGTACGGGCCCGGCCGCGCCGCCGCTCGGGAGTCCGACGCGACGTGGGTCTCCTCGTTCCACTCGCTGGCGAGCGACCGCAACATCGACCCGCCGAGCCGCGAGGTCGAGACCGAGCGCCGGCTCGCGAACGCCGCGGACACCAACATCGCGGTCAGCGAGCTCGTCCGCGAGGACATCCGAGAGCTGTACGACGCGGACTCGCGGGTCGTGTACAACGGGTTCTCCACGCCGAAGTTCTCCGGGAGGGACGTCCGCGAGGACCTCGGCATCGACGGCGAGATGCTGTTCTTCGTCGGCCGTCACACCGACCAGAAGGGGATCTCGCACCTCCTGTACGCGACCAAGAAGCTGCGCGGCCGCGACGTGACCCTCGTCGTCGGCGGGTCGGGCCACCAGACCGAGCAGCTGAAGCGGTTCGCCGAGCTGCTCGGCATCGACGACCGCGTCGAGTTCGTCGGCTACGTCCCCGAGGCGGAGCTCGGCGACTACTACGCCGCCTCGGACGCGTTCGTCTCCCCCTCCTACGCCGAGCCGTTCGGGATCACGATCACGGAGGCGCTGGAGGCGGGCACGCAGGTCGTCGCGACCCCGTCGGGCGTCGCCGAGGTGCTCCCCGACGGCTGTCTCGTCGAGGTCGAGACGGACTCGGAGTCGATCGTCGACGGGCTCATCGAGGCGCTCGACCGCGAGGAGCCGCCGGAGTACGAGCGCCGCGAGTGGCTGGACGTGGCCGAGGACACGCTCGCCGTGTACGAAGACGTCGCGTAACCCGTCCGGACCCCTCCTCCCCGAGGCCTTCCTTCAGTCCCCGTCGCCCCGGAACACGTCGAACTCGCTCACCGGCTCCGGGTGCGTGACCCGGAACCCGTCCGCGGTCTCCATCACGCCGCGCGTGCTGCCGGTCGCGCCGCCGTACGGGCTCTCCTCGCCGCCCGCGCCCGCACCCTGGTACGGCGAGGTGTACGGCGACCCCCCGACCGGGTCGTCGAACCCCTCCGGCGGGAGGTAGATCCGCTCGCCGCCATCGGACCGCACGACGACGGCGACGTCCCTCGTCCCGGTCACGTCGATGACCGTGCGGTCCTCGGCGATCCGCGCGTCGACGTCGATGTCGGTGTCGTCCATGTAGGGGCCTGCGGCGGGGAGCGGTTTAGCCCTACCGGCGGCGCGCCGGGGGTCGCGGCGTCTCGGGCATGGACTCGTCGGAGTCGCGGCGTCTCGGGCATGGGCTCGTCGGAGTCGAGACGTCTCGGACTCGGGCCCGGCGGAGTCTCAGCGTCTCGGGCTCGGGCCCACCGGCCGGTGGTGAATCCTTTTGTGCGGCCGCGCCGAATCTCGCACCGATGGACGTCAACAGCCATGCCGAGGAGCTCGCCTCCGACCTCGGCGTCGACAAAGAGGAGGTCAAAGCCGACCTACAGAATCTACTTGAGTACAGCGTCCCCGTCGACGAGGCGAAACAGAGCGTCCGTCGGAAACACGGCGGCGGCGGTGGCGGGTCGACCCCGACGCCGGACGCCGTCGACGTGGACGAGATCACCACCGACCACGACGGCGTGACGGTCACCGTCCGCGTGCTGACCCAGGGGACGCGCACGATCCGGTACCAGGGCGACGACCTCACGATCCGGGAGGGGGAGATCGCCGACGAGACCGGCGTCACCTCCTACACCGCGTGGCAGGACTTCGGCTTCGAGCCGGGCGACTCGCTGACGATCGGCAACGCCGGCGTCCGCGAGTGGGAGGGGGAGCCGGAGCTGAACCTCAACGACTCGACGACGGTCGCCATCGCCGACGAGGAGGTGGACGTCGACCGCGAGGTGGGCGGCGACCGCAGCCTCGTCGACATCGCGGCGGGTGACCGCGGGCGCAACGTGGAGGTCCGCGTGCTGGAGGTCGACGAGAAGACCATCTCCGGGCGCGACGGCGAGACGGAGATCCTGGAGGGCGTCGTTGGCGACGAGACGGCGAAGCTCCCCTTCACCGACTGGCAGCCGCGCTCCGAGATCGAGGTCGGCGCGGACCTCCGGATCGAGGACGTGTACGTCCGCGAGTTCCGCGGCGTCCCCTCGATCAACCTCACCGAGTTCTCGGCGGTGACGCCGCTCCCCGACCCCGTCGAGGTCGCCGAGGACGCCCCGCGGCTGTCGGTCGCCGACGCGGTCGGCTCCGGCGGGATGTTCGACGTCGAGGTCGTCGGCAACGTGCTGGAGGTCCGCGACGGCTCCGGGCTCATCGAGCGCTGTCCGGAGTGCGGCCGCGTCGTCCAGAACGGCCAGTGTCGGAGCCACGGGGACGTGGACGGCGAGGACGACCTGCGCGTGAAGGCGATCCTCGACGACGGCACCGACACGGTCACCGTCGTCCTCGACGACGAGCTCACCGCCGAGGTGTACGGCGGTGGCCTCGACGACGCGCTCGCGGCGGCGAAGGACGCGATGGACAAGTCGGTCGTCGCCGACGACATCGCCGACTCGCTCGTCGGGCGCGCCTACCGCGTCCGCGGGAACCTCTCGGTCGACGACTACGGCGCGACCCTCGACGCGGTCGAGTTCGAGCTCGCCGCCGACGACCCGACCGCACACGCCCGCGCCGCGCTCGCGGAGGTGGGCGAATGAGCGACGACGGGCCGGGCACGCGGGAGGTCGCCTACCGCGTGTTCGCCGCCGAGTTCGACGACGCCTCGCTGTCGTACTCCGAGAGCGACGAGGAGCGCGCCCCGAACTACGTCGTCACGCCGACCGGCGCGCGCGTGAACCGCCTGTTCACCGCGGGCGTGCTCACCGAGGTCGAGCGCGTGAACGACGAGACGCGGCGCGGCCGCGTCGTCGACCCCTCCGGCGCGTTCGTCACCTACGCAGGCCAGTACCAGCCGGAGGCCCAGACCTTCCTCGAACGCGCCGACCCGCCGGCGTTCGTCGCGCTCACCGGGAAGGCGCGCACCTTCGAGCCAGAGGACTCCGACCGCGTGTTCACCTCCGTCCGCCCGGAGAGCCTCAACGAGGTAGACGCCGACACCCGCGACCGCTGGGTCGTCTCCGCCGCGGAGGCGACGCTCGACCGCCTCGCGGTGTTCGCGCGGGCCCTCGACTCGGACCTGCGCGGCGACGACCTCCGCGCGGCGCTGGAGACGGGCGGCGCGCCCGCCCCGCTCGCCGCCGGGATCCCGAAGGCGCTCGACCACTACGGCACGACCGCGGCCTACGTCGAGGCGGTCCGCCGGCTCGCGGTCGACGCGCTGGAGCTGATCGCGGGCGACCGCGACGAGGTCCGGTCGCTCGACCTCGCGCCCGACGAGGGCGACGAGACCGCGATCGGCCCGCTCCCCGACACCGACGTGACGATCGCTGAGCCGGCGGCGACGCCCGAGGGCGACGCGACCGCGGCTGCGGACGTCGGCTCCGACCCGGAATCCGCCGCCGGTGAGAGCGAGGTCGAACCGACCGCCGAGGCTACCCCGTCGACCGCGGACACCGACTCGTCGACCGCCGCCGGATCGACCGCCGAGGCCGAGTCGCTGCTCGACGACGCGGCCGAGACGGAGAGCGCCGGGTCCGCGGAATCCCCGGAAGGCGAGACGGCCGAACCGGAGGCGACCGCGACCGCCGACTCCGGATCGCTCGGCGATGTGGGCGACGCCACCGAGCCGACGGACGAGAGTACCGCGACCGACGATAGCGTCGCGACCGACGAAGGTGCCGCGGCCGACGACGGCGGCCTCGGCGACTTCGACGCCGGTGACGACGGAGACGACATCGGTGACTTCGATGCGGGCGGCGATGACGACGTCGAGGACCTCGACGCCGGCGGCGACGAGGGCGCGAGCGCCGCCCCCGATCCGGACGCCGACCCGGACGACATGTACCAGCTCGACGACGAGGAGCGCGAGGAGATCGAGTCGGAGTTCGGCACCGACTTCGCGACCGGCACCGAGGTCGACGAGCCGGGCGAGGCCGACATCGACGTGCCCGAGCCGGAGGAGATCGTCGAGGAGCCGGTCGACGACCCCGCGGGCGCGGTCGACGCGCCCGCCTCCGACGTCGGGACCGACGAGGACGAGACGGTCGAGTCCGCGACCCAAGCCGACGACTCGGCGGGCGGCGACGCTGGGGTCGACGCGGACGCGGCGTCCGACGACGACGCCGAGGACGTCGACCTCGAGGCCGCGGCGGTCGCGGCGATGGACGACCTCGACGACGGCGACGGCGCGCCGCGCGAGGCGGTCGTCGAGCGCGTCGCGGGCGACCACGGGGTCGAGCCCGGCGCGGTCGAGGACGCCATCCAGGACGCGCTGATGAGCGGGCAGTGTTACGAGCCCGGCGACGGGCTGCTCAAGCCGATCTGATGGCGCGGGTCGAGCCGGTCGTCGGCGAGCCCGCGGCCGTGGCCGACCTCGGCGGGGAGCGCGCGCTGCTCGTCGCCGACGTCCACGCCGGCATCGAGGTCGGGCTCCGATACGAGCGCGGCGTCGAACTCGACTCCCGCGCCGACGCCCGCCGCGAGCGCCTCTGCGGGCTTCTCGTGGAGACCGACGCCGACCGGCTCGTCGTCCTCGGCGACCTCGCGCACCGGATCGCCGCGCCCGACGGCGACGAGCGCGCGGAGCTGGAAACGCTGATCCGGGCCGTGACCGACCGAGTTCCGATGACGCTCGTCGAGGGGAACCACGACGCGGGCGTCGCGGAGGCGTTCGCGGACGACCTCGACGTGATCGGGCCGGCGGGCGCGACGCTGGGCGACGGTTCGGCGTCCGCCGTCGCGGTCTGTCACGGCCACACCTGGCCCGACCCCGCGCTCGTCGAGGCCGACGTGATCTGTACCGGTCACGAACACCCGCAGGTCCGACTGGAGGACGCGGTGGGCGGCTCGCGCGTCGAGCGCGCGTGGCTCCGAGGCGAACTCGACCCCGCGGCGTTCACCGAGTCGGGCGAGACTCCCGATCTGTCGGGTGAGCCGCCCGAGTTGGTCGTCTTCCCGGCGTTCAACGAGCGGTCCGGGGGGACGTGGGCGAACGTCGACGGCCAGTCGTTCCTCGCGCCGTACCTCCCCGCGGCGCTGCCCGACGCGGACGCCTACCTGCTCGACGGGACGCGACTCGGCGACTACCGGCGGGTCTGACCGCCGACCACCGCGGACAGCGCTCCGCCGCCCTCAGGCCGGCGGGACAGTTTTGCCCGCCGACCCGGAACCGGCCACATGGTCACCGAGCGCTCGCCGACCGCGATCGACGACCCCGGGTGGAACTGGCTCCGGGTCAAACACGCGACCGGGTTCCCGCGGCAGGCCCGCGACGGCTACTTCCCGGAACACGGCGTGACGCGGCCGGCGGCGACGACCGAGGCCGACCTCCCGCCGGTCGGTGCGGAGGCGGCGTCGTCGCTCGCGGCCGACCCCGAGACCGTCCGCGACGTAGACCGGCTCGCGCTGGAGACGAACTACCTGAGCGGGAAGTGGCTCGTCGAGCGCCCGCCGGAGACGGTGGACGACCTCTGGGAGGCGGTCGTGGAGGACGTCGCGGCCGAGCGGCTCTGGGACGCGAAGGTCACGACCGCCGCCGGCCGCGAGGCGTTCGGCGAGACCGACCACGCGGTGCTCGTGTTCACGCCGAACTACTTCGACCGCGAGGACGTCGACCGCGTCCGGCGTCGGCTGCGTGACGTTCACGACGTGACCGAGCCGATCCGCTACCGCCCCGACGTGTACACGCTCGACGGGGTCCACGAGGATCGGCTCGGCGGACTCACCGACTCCGGCGCGTCGCGGTTCCGGGTCTGACCGGGCGAAACGAAACCGGGACGGCAGGCGGACTACTCGACCGGCCGGAACCGGAATCCGTCCCAGTCCTGACTGGCGGGCTCGCGGATGCCGGCGCCGGGCTCGCGGAGTTCGTCCGCGTACACCGGCTCGACGCGGTCGCCGATCTCGACGTCGAACTGCTCGCCGTCGTCGTCCTCGGTCTCCCCCGCTTCGCCGCGCTCGGCGATCTGGCCGAGCGCGCGGACCGGCGGCCCGTCGTAGCCGTCGCCCATCTCGAACTCGACGATAGCGAGGGTGTTCGGCTCGCGGACGCCCGGCGGCGTCGCGGTCGAGGTCGTCCACGTGACGACCCGCCCCTCGCGCTCGCTGAGGTCGACCGTCCCGACGCGCTCCGCGCCGTTCGGGCCCACGGTGTGGGGCGGATGCGTGACGGTGCCGTCCGCGTACTCCGCCGCCTCGAAGGTCGGTTCGGCGCCGTCCCCCCGCCCGTCCGCGTCGGTGTCGGTCGTCTCGTGGTCGCTCATTGGCTTCCCTCCAGGATGGTGGTGGTCACGCAGTTCCCGAACCCGCCGACGTTACAGGCGAGCCCCGTGTCGGCCTCGACCTGCCGCGGCCCGGCGTCGCCCGTGACCTGCTTGACTATCTCGTACACCTGCGCGACGCCGCTGGCCCCGAGCGGGTGCCCCTTCGATTTGAGTCCGCCGGAGGTGTTTATCGGGAGGTCGCCGTCGCGGTCGGTGACGCCCTCCTCGACAGCCTTCCACCCCTCGCCCTTCTCGAAGAAGCCGAGGTCCTCGCTCTGGAGGAACTCCAGGATCGTGAACATGTCGTGGAGCTCGGCCACGTCGACGTCGTCCGGGCCGATCCCGGCCATCTCGTAGGCGATGTCAGAGGAGTCGACGACGCCGCCCATCGTCGTCGGGTCCGCGCGCTCGTGGACGACGTGGGTGTCGGTCGCACCGCCGATGCCCGATATCACGGCGTAGCTGCCGTCGGGCGCGTACTCCTCGGCGACGGACTCCGGGCAGAACACGAGCGCCGCGGAGCCGTCCGTGATCGGACAGAAGTCGTACAGTCGGAGGGGGTCGGCGACGATCGGCGAGCCGAGGACGGTGTCGAGGTCGACCTCCTTCCGGAACTGCGCGTGGGGGTTGTCCACGCCGTTCTCGTGATTCTTCACGGCAACCTTCCCGAGGCTCTCGCGGGGCGCGTCGTACTCGTCGAGGTACAGGCGCGCGGTGAGCCCCGCGAACGAGGGGAGCGTCACGCCGTGTTTGTACTCGACCGGGTGGGTGAGCGACGCGATCACGTCGGTCGCCTCCGACGTGGTCCGGTGGGTCATCTTCTCGCCGCCGACCAGCATCGTGAGGTCGCTCGCGCCGGATGCGATCGACTGCCACGCCGCGTACACGCCCGCCCCGCCCGACGAGGAGGTCTGGTCGATCCGCGCGGTGTAGGCCGGCTGGGCCGCCAGGTCGTGAGCGAGGGCGTTCGGAACGCCGGTCTGGCCCTCGAACTCGCCGCTGGCCATGTTCGAGACGTACAGGTGGTCGAGGTCGTCGCCGTCGACGCCGGCGTCGTCGAGCGCGGCCGCGCCCGCCTCCGCCAAGAGCTCCCGCACCCAGGCGTCGCGCTGCCCGAACCGGGTCATCGACGCGCCGACGATCGCTACGCGTTCCATGCGAGTGAGGTCCGTCGCGGTCGCCTAAAACGTACCTCTCTGCGGTCGGGCGTTCGAAACTCTCCCGCCCTCACCGGGGGTCCGTCGCTCAGCGATCGGGGCGAAAGCGGTCCGCTCCGCTCAGTCGGCCGCGGTCGGCGCGTCGTCGCGGAGCGCGTCGGACGCGTCGTCCTTGGCCGCCTCCCGCGACGCCGTCACGTCGATGAACGCCTGCCGCCGGGCGTAAAAGAAGTAGACGTACGGGACCTTCGCCAGCACGTCGAGGAAGGCGTACGTCAGCGCCGTGCCCACCGCACCGGTGAAGGCGATCCCCGCCGGGCCCATCAGCCAGACGAACGGGTACGCGAGCCACAGCAGGCCGACGTGGTTCTTCAGCAGGCTGAACAGCCCGCGCTGCATCGGGTCGTCCGGAAGTCCGCGCGGGAAGATGACGTACAGGTACGCGAACAGCGAGAGGTGGAACAGCGAGGAGACGCCGAACAGCGCCCACTTGAGCGTCCCGCCAGTCGCGACCGCGGCCGCTCCGAACGCGATCATCAGCGCGTCGGCGATCATCACGCCGGCGATGGCGCGACGCGACGCGCCGGCGGCGTAGCCGATGAACCCGACCAGCAGCGGCGTGGTGACGATCCAGTCCACGTAGCGGAGCCCGACCAGTTCGCTGCCGTTGATCGTGACCGTCCCGATCCCGAGCGCCATCCCGACGTAACAGAGCCCGGCGAAGCCGGGGATGACGGCCAGCGCGGCCAGCCGGGTCCGCTCCCGCGACCCCTCCAGTTTCGTGTACAGCACTGCGGTGATCCCGACGCCGACGAGGAAGGCGACCGCCGCCAGCCAGTACGCGCCGCTGACCGGGTCCGTCATCGCGCACCCCCGTCGGTCGTCGCCCGCGAGTGCGGGGTTCCGCTCCCCGCGGCCGGGGCGTCGGGCGCGGACTCACCCTCCTCGACGGTGAACGCCGCGACGCGGTCCTGGAGGGTCGTCACGGCGTCGGTCTGGAACTCCCGCAGCGAGTCCGAGACCGCCTCGACAACCGACTGTCCCTCCTCTATCTCCGCCGCCACCTGCTCCGCCGTCTCGGCCGTCTCCGTGCTGAGGTCCGTGATGCCGTCGACGGAGCTCGCCGTGTCCTGTACGGTGTCCGCCTGGTCGGACGTCGTCCGGCGGATCTCCGCGAGCGACCCGCTGATCTCGTCGACCGAGTCCGCGATCGCCTCGATGTCGCTCAGCGTCGACTCGACCGTGTCGGTCCCGGTCTGGACGCGTTCCTGCGTCGACCGGATCGACACCGTCACCTCCTCGGTCTGGTCGGCGATGTCGTCTATCATCTCGGCTATCTCGTTCGCGCGCGACTGGGTCTCCTCCGCGAGCCCCTTCACCTCCTCCGCGACCACGCTGAACCCGTCACCGGAGCCGTCCGCGCGGGCCGCCTCGATCGAGGCGTTCAGCGCGAGCATGTTGGTCTGCTCGGCGATCTCGCCGATGATGTCGACGATCTCGGTGATCTCCTCCATCCCGTCTTGGAGCTGCTCGACGCGGTCGACGGCCTGCTCCGCCTCCGCCTCGACCTCCGCCATCTCGTCGAGCGCGCTCTGCGAGGAGCTGCGGGCGTCGTCGCTCGTCGCCGCGACCGTCTCGCTCCGCTCCGACAGGTCGTCGACGGTCGCCGCGATCTCCTCGGCCGACGCGCTGACGGTCTCGATGTCGGACGCGATCGACTCCAGCTCGGCGCGCTGGTCGCTCGCCTGTCCGCGGATCGACGTCGCGCTCCCCGTCGCGCTGGCGACGCGCTGCTCGACCTCGTTGCTCATCTCCGCCATCTCGCCCGCGTCGGCCTCGATCCGGTCGGCCATCTCCCTGACCGTCTCGACCGTCCCCTGGAGGTCGTCCATCATCCGGTTGAACGACTCGCCGACGGTCGCGAGGCTCTCGTCGGTCTCGTCGACGTCGACGCGACGCGTCAGGTCGCCGGTCGCCGCCTCCTCCATCACTTCGGCGTACCGTTCGGCGGTCCGTCGGTACCGGTCCGCCATCTCCGTCGCCTCCGTCCGCGCGTCCTCCAGCTCGTCTTGCGTCCGTTCCATCTCGGCTAGTCGGTCCTTCAGCGACACGCGCATCTGCTCGATCGACCCCGCCAGCTCGCCGAACTCGTCCGTCCGGGTGGAGCGGACCTCCTGGTCGATGTCGCCGTTCGCGACGCGCCGCGTCTGTGCCCCGATCTCGGTGACGCTGGCGATCGTCTCGGCGGCGTTGATCGACCCCAACGTCAGCAGTCCCGCGACGGCCGCGACGATCGTCGCGTTCGCGTCGTCGGTGACCAGCCCGACGGCGACGATGAACGCCCCCGTCGCGACGTATCCGACGCCCAGTTTCGCCCCGTAGCTGTCTTTCACCGCTGCGAACGTCATGTGTACGCTACCAAAGGAACCACCGTGTTAAACTGCGGCCCCTTGTTATCAGGAGTAATATTCAGGTGCGGGCCGCGAGCTCACTCGACCGAACGGAGCGGAAAGACCCCCGCCGGAACCGTTACTCCGCTCGCCGTCCGCCGTGGCCCGGATAGTCGCGTTCGAACCGCGATCCGATCTCCTCGCGGTCCAGTCGGATGATAACCGGTCGCCCGTGCGGACAGGCGTAGGGGTTCTCGCAGTCGTCGAGCCGTTCGAGGAGGTCGGCGACCCGCCCCTCGGTCAGCGAGGTGTTCCCCGTGACAGAGGGGTAGCAGGCGAGGTCGGCGAGCAGCTCGTCGACGACGTCCGCGACCGGCTCGTCGCCGGCGGCGGCGTCGTCGACCAGCGCCGACAGCACGTCCCGCAGGAGGTCGGGGTCGAGCGCGGCGTCGAAGACGGCCGGCACCGCCGTCACCGCGACCGCGCGGTCGCCCGCGCGCTCGGCCCGGAACCCGATCTCGGCGAGGTCGTCGACGAACTCCTCGAACAGCGCCGCCTCGCGCGCGGTCAGCTCGATCCGGACCGGCTCCGCGAGCGCCTGCGCGTCCGCCCCGTCCGCGAAGACCGCCTTCAGCCGCTCGTAGTTCACCCGCTCGTCGGCCGCGTGCTGGTCGATCAGCGCGAGCCCGTCCGGCCCCTCGGCGACGACGTACGTCTCGTGGAGCTGTCCGAGCACCCGCAGCGACGGCAGCGAGTCGAACTCGCGCTCGCTCTCGGTCGACTCGCCGTCGAGGGTCCGCTGCCGCGTCGGAGACCGCGCCGAGGAGTCCGCCCGCGTCGCGGTCGACCGCGGCCCTCGTTCGCCGCCTCCGCCCGCTTCGTCGCCGCCGGTGTCCGTTCCGCCGCCGACCGTGGCGTCGCTCTCGCTCGACGCGTCTCTATCTGTCGACGCGCGCGAGTCGCGGTCGACCGCGTCGGCAAGCGTCTCGGTCCCGTCGTCGGTCTTGGCTTCGGCGTCGCCGGTCTCGGCCACCGGGGCCGCGTCCGCCGCCGCGGACTCCTCCTGCCGGCTTCGCGGGGAGGGCCGCCCGTCGTCGCCCGCGTCGGCGTCTCGCTCGTGCGCCGCCGGTCCGTCAGTCGGATCGCGTTCAGCTTCCTCCCCGCTGCCCACGCCCTCGACGGCCCACGCGTCGTCGTCGACCGGGTCCGCCTCGGTCGGCACCGACGGGTCGTCGTCGCCCCCGACCGCCTCGACTCCGCCCCCCTCGTCGGCGGTCGACTCGGGGTCCGCCGACGGTGCGGGCTCGCGTCCCTCGCGCGCGGCGCGCTCGTGGTCGGTGTCCGCCCCGCCGACCGCCTCGGTGTCCGGCGTCTCGGGCTCGACGACCGTCTCGTCGGGTGCGGACCGCCCGCGGGGCGCCGTCGACCGGATCAGCCCGTGATCGAGCAGGGCCTCCTCGACGGCCGATTCGACCGCGCCCCTGACCGCGGGCTCCTCGTCGAAGCGGACCTCCAGCTTCCGGGGGTGGACGTTCACGTCCACGTCGCCGGCCGGCACCTCGACGAAGAGGACCGCGAAGGGATAGCGGTCGGGGGCCAGCTGGCCGCCGTACGCCGCCAGCGTCGCCTCGCGGAGCGCGCTCGCGGTGACGTACCGCCCGTTGACGTACGTCGAGAGGTACTCGCGGGTGGAGCGCGTCGTCTCGGGATGCGAGATGAGGCCGGTCACCCGCCGGACGGGTGCGTCGTCCGCGTCGCCTCTCGCGTCGGCTCCGTCCGGAGTCCACGCCACGTCGATCATCGACTCGGCGACCTCGCGGCCGTAGACGGCGAGGACGGCGGAGCGGAGGTCGCCGTTCCCCTCGGTCGCGAACGTCTCGCGGCCGTCGTGCTCCAGCGAGACGGCCACGTCGGGGTTCGCCAGCGCGTAGCCCGTCACCACGGTGTTCACGTGGTCGAACTCGGTCGCCGTCCGCTTGAGGAACTTCTCCCGTGCGGGCGTGTTGTAGAAGAGGTCGTCGACCTCGACGGTCGTCCCCGCGGGACAGCCCGCCGGTCGGACCTCGCCCACGTCGCCGCCCGCGACGGTGATCTCCGCGCCCGCCTCGGCGTCCGGGGGCCGCGACCGGACGGTGAGCCGCGAGACGGCGCCGACGGTGTACAGCGCCTCGCCGCGGAAGCCGAGCGTGGCGACGCCCCGGTCGAGGTCCTCGATGTCGCCGATCTTCGAGGTGGCGTGTTCCGCGACGGCCGCCTCCAACTGGTCGTCGGGGATGCCGACGCCGTCGTCGCGGACGCGGATCCCCTCCGTCCCGCCCGCCTCGACCGAGACGGCGACGCGGCTCGCGCCCGCGTCGAGGCTGTTCTCGACCAGCTCCTTCACGACGCTCGCCGGCCGCTCGACGACCTCGCCCGCCGCGATCCGCTGGACGGTCCGCTCGTCCAACCGCTCGATGTCTGGCGGCTCCATTCGTACGCTCCGTCTGACGAGCGCGCACTTGAAGCCGTTGTCGACGGTGGCGATGCGAGAGAGCGGGCGACCGCACGCCGGTGCCATTCATCAATCGACCGCGACGAGACTGAGGAGGTGTGAGGCGCGTGGCTGTGCGGGCGGGACTCGAAGGGGCGGCTCCCGGACGCTACCGGCTACCGATCACGGCACGCGGAGGAAGTACGAACGATCGGTTCACAACCGACGGGTCGGCCCGGGGAACCGAGATTTCCTCACGCGATCGCCGCCGCGATCTCCTCGTCGGTGAGGAACACGTCCTCGCCGGTCTCGGCGTCGAACAGGTGGAGGTCCGCCTCGTCGAAGACGACGCCGACCTCGTCGCCGGCCTCGGGCCTGACGTCCGCCGGCGAGCGCGCGAGGAAGTCGTCGTTCACGCTGAGGTGGACGTAGTTGTCGGAGCCGATCGGCTCGACGACCTCGACCGTCGCGGTGAGCGTCTCGTCGCCGGTCGGCTCCTCGACGATCCCGATGTTCTCGGGGCGGATGCCGAGCGTGTACGGGCCGCTCTCGACGTCGTGGCCCGTCACGTAGTCGCGGCTGAGCGCGAGCGCGAGCCCCGACGACCCGTCGCGGATCGTCGCCGTCGTCCCGTCGGTCTCCACGTCGACGTCGAGGAAGTTCATCGACGGCGAGCCGATGAAGCCGGCGACGAACTCGTTCACCGGGTTCTGGTACACCTCGGTCGGCTTCCCGACCTGCTGGAGCTCGCCGTCGTTGAGGATCGCGAGGCGGTCGCCCATCGTCATCGCCTCCTCCTGGTCGTGGGTGACGTACATCGCGGTGACGCCGAACTCCTTCTGGAGCTTCTGGATTTCCGCGCGCATTTCCGTCCGGAGCTTCGCGTCGAGGTTCGAGAGCGGCTCGTCGAAGAGGAACACCTCGGGCTCGCGCGCGATGGCGCGACCGAGGGCGACGCGCTGCTTCTGGCCGCCGGAGAGCTCGTCGGGCTTGTCGTCGAGGAGGTCCTCGATGCCCATCATCTCCGCCATCTCGCGGACGCGTTCGTGGCGCTCCTCCTTGGTCATCTCCGTGCTCATCTTGAGCCCGAACGCCATGTTCTGCCGGACCGTCTTGTGCGGGTACAGCGCGTAGTTCTGGAACACCATCGCGACCGGGCGCTCCTTCGCGTGGATGTCGGTGACGTCCTCGTCGTCGAAGTGGACGGTGCCCGACGTCGGCTCCTCGAGCCCGGCGACCATCCGGAGCGTCGTCGTCTTCCCGCACCCGGAGGGCCCGACAACGGTCACGAACTCCCCGTCGTCGATCTCTAGGTCTAGGTCATCGACGGCGACGACGGTTCCTCGGTCGAACTCCTTCCGGAGCGTGTCGAGCGTGACGCGTGCCATTTCCCTGAAGACGGGTCCGGTGGCATATGAGTTCTTTGCTGTTTTCCTGATATATGGTGAACAATCTCTTCTCAAATATCGGCGGTTCAGTTCGGCCGGGACGACGGGCTCGATGGGCGGCGAGTCGTTCCGGGTCGACCCGGATCAATCCCGATCGATCGGAACGTACCCCAAGTACTAAATGTATGAAAATATAATTCATCATTTGTTCTAGCCACATGAACGAGAAACGTAGAACGCTGCTCAAGGCGATGGGGGGAACGACTGCGCTCGCGGGCCTCGCGGGCTGTATCAGCACCGGCGGCGACGGCGGCGACGGGTCGGACGGCTCCGACGGCGGCGACGGGTCGGACGGCTCCGACGGCGGCGACGGCGGGTCCACCGGGTCCGCGCGGCTGTGGGTGGACCTCTCCGACGCCGAGGACGAGGCGCTGACCGGCTACATCGATCAGTACGAGTCCGACACGGGCAACACCATCAACAAGGAGGCCCCCGGCGGGGACCTCGACCAGCAGCTCGAGACCGCGATCCCGGCCGGCGACGGCCCCGACTCGTGGATCTGGGCGCACGACTGGGTCGGCCGGTTCGCCGTCCGCGAGGACCCGCCGTTCCTCTACGACGCGAGCGACGACGTCGACGTCTCGCTCGACAGCTACACGCAGGCGGCCCGCGAGGCCGCACAGTTCAACGGCTCGCTGTACGGGCTCCCGTTCGCCTCCGAGACCGTCGCGCTGTTCTACAACGAGGACATGGTCGACGAGCCGCCGGAGACGATGGAGGAGATGGTCTCGATCATGGAGGAGTACCACGACCCCGAGAACGGGGAGTACGGACTCTCCTACCCCGTGACCGACCCCTACTTCACCAGCGGCTTCATCCAGGCGTACGGCGGGAACATCTTCGACGAGGGGAACCTCGAAGTCGGCGTCGACAGCGACGCGTGTAAGCGGGGGATGGACGCCCTCGAGACGCTGTCCGACTACGTCCCCGCCGACCCCGGCTACGAGTCGCAGATCGTCGCGTTCGCCGACGGGCTCGCCCCGTTCGCGATCAACGGTCCGTGGGAGCTCGGCAACCTCAACGAGGAGATCGAGAACCTCGGCGTCACGACGCTGCCGACCGTCGACGGGAACCACCCGCGCTCGTACTCTGGCATCCAGCTGTTCTACTTCAGTTCGATGCTGGCGGACGCGGACCAGTCCACGGTCGACGCCGCGACCGGACTCGCCGAGTGGTACACCACCAACCAGGACGTCGTCCAGACCAACGCCGAGGAGCAGGGGTACATCCCCGTGCTCGCCGACGTGGTCGAGAACGACGACCTCTCTAGCGAGGTCAAGGCCTTCGCCGAGCAGGTCAACTACGGGGTCCCGATCCCGACGCACCCGGACATGGACAGCGTCTGGACGCCCGTGACCGACGCGCTCGAGCGCGTGTTCAACGACGAGCAGGACAGCGACGCCGCGCTCGACCAGGCAGCCTCCGAGATCCGGGAGGCGCTGTAGGCCCCTTCTCGGAGCGATGGCCTCTTCGCAACCCGGAACCGGCGTGAGCGGACTGGCGCGCCTCCGGTCGGCGCTGCCGTTCACCAGTCGCGACTGGGGGCTGCTCCTCGTCGCGCCCGGCGTGCTGCTCTTTTCGAGTTTCATGCTGTACCCCATCTTCTACCTCTTCTACATCTCGCTCACCGACGCGACGTTCGCCGGGTCGGTGATCGGGGGCGGCGCCGAGCTGATCGGGCTGGCGAACTACGTCCAGCTGATCGGCGACTCGCAGTTCTGGACGTCGATGACGACGACGTGGCTGTTCGTCGCCGTCTCGCTCGTGCTGAAGGTGATCCTCGCGGTCGGGATCGCGCTCCTGCTCAACCACGTGCGCGTCGCCGGGAAGCGCTACATGCGCGCGGCGGTGATCGTCCCGCTGGGGTTCCCCGGCATCTTCACGATCACCGTCTGGCGCGGCATGTTCAGCGACGCGCGCTTCGGCGTGTTCAACACGATCCTCGGCCGGTACAACGACATCATGGCGTCGCTGTCCGCGCCGCAGGCCTTGCTCTTCGACGTACCGATCGGGTTCCTCAGCGGTCGGTGGGAAGCGTTCTTCGCCTACGTCACCACGGAGGTGTGGCTGGCGTACCCGTTCATGGTGATCATCATCGTGAGCGCGCTCCAAGATGTCCCCCGGTCGCTCCACGAGGCCGCGATGGTCGACGGCGCGGGGGCGCTCCAGCGGTTCCGCACCGTGACGCTGCCGGCGATCAAGGGGCCGGTGCTGTTCGCGTCGATCCTCACGGCGGCCACGTCCTTCCAGCAGTTCCTGATCCCGTGGGTGTTCAACCAAGGGGGGCCGTCGAGACAGAACGAGCTGATCATCGTCTACGGCTACCGCGAGGCGATCACGTTCAACCAGTTCGGCCTGTCGGCGGCGATCCTGATCGTCGGCATCTCGTTCGTCGGGCTGTTCATGTACGTCGCCGTGCGCTACGGCGGCCTCGCCGAGGGGGTGGGTGACGAATGACCCCCCTCGACTCCGCCGCCGCGCTGGTCGCCTCGGTCGCGGCGCTCGTCCGGTCGAAGCTGACCGCGTTTGCGACCGCGCCGAAGCGACTCTCCGTGCTGATCCGGCGGGCGGTCTACGACGTCCGCACCGGGAAGCGAAGCTCGTGGGACGTGACGAAGAGCGTCCTGATGACGGCGTTCGGGCTCGCGATGGTGCTCGTGTTGCTGTTCCCGCTGTTCTGGATCACGACCGCGTCGCTCGCGGAGGGGACCCGGCTGTTCAACACGAGCGGCATCTTCCCGGACCCGTCGACGTACAACCTCGACGCGTACCGGTGGGTGATCTTCGAGTCCGACTTCTTCTTCGTCGACGGCGACTGGGGGTACCCCCAGCTCGTCCTCGGGGGGAGCGGCGGCCTGGTCAGCTTCCGGTGGGCCGGCACCGAGACCGGTCCGGGCGCGGTGTTCAATAGCCTCTACATCGTCAGCGTGACGCTCGCGGCCGGGTTCGGCATGATCGTCCCGGCGGCGTACGCGTTCTCGCGCCGGCAGTTCGTGGGGCGCAAGCGCATCCTCTACGGCTACGTCCTCTTCACGCAGATCGGTGCCGGGCTGTCGATCGCGACGCTCGTGGCGCTGTACTCGCTGTTCAGTTCCTACGGGCTCACGAACAACCTGTTCGTCCTCGGACTGTTCTACGCCGCGTCCGCGATCCCGTTCAACACCTGGCTGCTGAAGACGTACATGGACAACATCCCCGTCTCCTACGAGGAGGCGGCGATGGTCGACGGCGCGAGCTTCCTGGAGACGATCCGGGAGGTGATCATCCCGCTGACGAAGCCGGGGCTCGCCGTCGTGCTCATCTTCGTCTGGCTGGCCGGGTGGAACGAGTTCATCATCGCGCAGACGCTGCTGCGCCCGGAGAACTACCCGCTCTCGGTGGAGCTGTACAACATCGCGACCGAGGGCCGGTTCTCGACGCCGTGGACCCGCTTCGCGGCGTTCGCGAACCTGTTCGCGCTGCCGGTCGCGATCGTCTACTTCGCGGCCCAGCGCTCCGTCGAGGACGGCCTCTCGTTCGGCGGGATGGAAGGCTGAGGCGCCTTCCGACTCGCCTCTCTCCCTTCTCTCGTTCCGCTCCCTTTCGTCGCTCGGTACGCGCTCCCGAGCCCGCTCGCGATCAGTCGTCCGCGGTCGGCGTCGGCGGCGTTCCGGTGAGCCGGTCGCGGTCGTGCTCGGCCTCGAAGTCGAGATCCGGGCCGCGCGCGATGATCCCCGTGGGGGTCACGTCGGGGTGCGTGGTGTAGTAGTGCTCCTTGATGTGGGCCATGTTCACCGTCTCGGCGACGCCGTCGGTCTGGTAGACGTCGCGCAGGTACGGCCAGAGGTTGTCGTACTGGTGGACGAACTTCCGGTTACACATGAAGTGCGTGTGGTACACCTGGTCGAAGCGGACCAGGGTGGTGAACATACAGATGTCCGCCTCCGTCAGGGAGTCGCCGACGAGGTAGCGCCGGTCGGCGAGGTGCTCGTCGTACCGGTCTAGCGCGTCGAAGAGGTCGTCCATCGCGTCGTCGTAGGCGCTCTGGGAGGTGGCGAAGCCCGCGCGGTAGACGCCGTTGTTGATCGGCTCGTAGATGTCCGTGATGACCTCGTCGACCTCGGCGACGGTCGCTTCGTCGTCCGCGTCGGGGAGCAGCGAGACGCCGTTGCCGAGGTCCGCGAACGCGGTCGAGAGCATCCGGAGGATCTCCCGCGACTCGTTGTTGACGATGGTCTCCTCCTCGGTGTCGTACAGCACGGGAACGGTGACGCGGCAGGTGGCGTCGGGGTCGGCCGCGACGTACAGCTCGCGCAGGTAGTCGCTGTCGTGGAGGTGGTCGCGCGTACACCCGTCCTTCTCCGGGGTGAACTGCCAGCCGCCCTCGCCGCGGTACGGGTCGACGACCGAGACGCCGATCGCATCTTCGAGGCCCAGGAGCGACCGCGCGAGCAGGGTGCGGTGCGCCCACGGGCACGCGTACGAGACGTACAGGTGATAGCGGCCGGCCTCCGGCTGGAAGCGCTCGTCCGGCTCCGCGTCGACGTGGTCCGGCACGTCGCTGCCGGCGACCCAGCTCCGGAACGTCGTCTCGCCGCGTTGGAACGCGCCCTCCTCGTCGGTCGTCTCGTAGGTGTCCGTTCGCCACTCGCCGTTCACGAGCTGATTCATGGACAGTAGTTGTGCTTCGACCCCTATAACGTGGCCGGGGACACGCGTGTCACCCGTCGAACGAAGCGTGAGTGTGTGAGTGGTGATCCGCTCGTTCACGACCGAGTGACGACGGGTTGGTGGGGAACAGATCGATGGCGAACACTCCCAAAGCCCCAGCCACCGCGACCGCAGCCTCACGCCTCCCCAGCCTCGCGGTTCGCGCTCTCCGAGCGCTCACCGCTCCCTCGCGCGTGCTCCTCGCGGCCGCCGAGGGCGGCCGCTCGCAGGCACGCGCCACCGCAGTCGATGGGTGGCATCGCCGTCCCGGTGGCTTTTCCTCGTCGCTCGCGTGTCACGACGCATGACCGACGCAGACGCGGCGGCGGCGACGGTCGCGGTCGTCGGCGGCGGCGCGGTCGGCGTCACGACCGCCCACGACCTCGCGGTGCGGGGCGCCGACGTGACCCTCTACGAGCGCGGCGAGTTGGCGGCCGCGAGCTCCGGCCGCGCGGCGGGGCTCCTCTACGACGCCTACGCCGAGGACGTCGACGCCGCGGTCGGCGCCCGCTCGATCGAACGGTTCCGCGCGTTCGACCGGTCGCTGCCCGGCTTCTCGTTCTCGCCGTGCCCGTACGTGATCGCGGTGCGCGAGGGCGACCCCGACGCCGACGCCGTCCCGGCGATGGTCGAGCGCATGCGCGACCACGGCCGCGACGTCGCGCTCGTCGACCCCGCCGCGCTCGGCGAGCGGTTCCCGTCGCTCCGCACCGACGACCTCGACGTCGCCGCCGTGGCCGAGGGGGCCGGGTGGACCGACCCGCCGAGCTACGTCCGCGCGCTCGCCGAGCGCGCCGCCGGCGAGGGGGTCGCGATCGAGACGGAGACCGCCGTCGCGCTCGGGCCGCGGACCGACGCGGGACGAGCACTCCGGGTCCGCGACGTTGGAGTCGACGAGAGTCCGGGGACCGAAACGCCCGCCTTCGACGCGGTCGTCGTCGCCGCCGGGGCGCACACGCGATCGCTGCTCGCGGACGCGGGCGTCTCCGTCCCCGTCGTCCCCTACCGGGTTCAGGCGCTCGTGGCCCGGAGCGACTACGCGGGGCCGATGGTCTACGACGCCACCGCGGAGGCGTACCTCCGCCCGCACCCGGAGGGGCTGCTCGCGGGCGACGGCACCGAGCCGGTCCCGGCGGACCCGGACGACTACCGCCGGGAGGCGGACGACTGGTTCCGCGAGGACGTCGCCGGCGTCGTTAACGGGCGCCTCGCTCGCGTCGGCCGCCCCGACGACGCCGGGGGACTCGAGTCGGGCCTCCCCGACGCGCGGGCGTGGGCCGGGCTCTGTACCGCGACGCCCGACGGCGACCCGCTCGTCGGGCCGGTCGACGCAGAGGACGAGGCCCCGACGCTCTTCGTCGCCGCGGGCTGGCAGGGCCACGGGTTCATGCGCGCGCCGGCCGTCGGCGAAGTGGTCGCCGAGGGCGTGCTCGCGTCGCTCGCGGGCGTCGCGTTCGACGGTCCGGAATCGCCGTGGATCGGCGCGTTCGACCCCGGACGGTTCGACGGGACCGAGTCGTTCGAGATCGCCGAGGGGATGTCGCTGTCGAGCCGGACCGAGGAAGAGTGAAGAGAAGGCGGAGTCGGCCGGGCGGGGCCGGCCAAGCGGCGGTCAGTCGTCCTCTTCGACGACGTCGACGTCGGCGGAGCCGCCGCGCTTGGGGATCTCGACGTGGAGCGTCCCGTTGCGCGTGAGCGTCGCGTTCGCGCCCTCGGGCGTCACGTCGGCGTCGCGGGGGAGGTCGACGCTGCCGGACAGCGAGACGCCGCGGCCCGGGAACACGAGGTCGTGGCCGTCGTAGAAGTCGCGGAAGCGTTCGAGGGTGACCTCGACGGTGCGGTCGAGGAAGGTCACGTCGACGTCCTCGCCGCGGACGCCGGGGGCGTCGAAGACCACGAGATAGGCGTCGTCGCTCTCGAGGAGGTCGTGCGAGAGCGGGCGGCGCTCCTGGACGCGGCCCCACCCGCGACCGAGGCGTTCGAGGGCGCTTCGGAGCGCGGACCGACCGCTTTCGACGAGTCCGCTCACGGCTCACACCTCGATTTCGACGAGGTCGCTCCCGCCGCAGTACGGACACGAGAGGTCCCCGACCGCGTGGTCGTCGGGCACGTCGTACGTGTAGTGGTTCTCGAACATGTCGAGCTCGCAGTCGTCGCTGACGCACTTGACCTCCATCGTCGATGGCATACGCGGACGTAGTATCGGCGGCGGCTTAAACGGCGTGGCGGCGGCGACCCGGGTGCGCGAAACGCGCGGCGCGGCGGTCAGAGCCGTACGCGGCAACCCGATCAGAGCCCCGCACCACGCATGCGCTCCGGAACGACGGTTCGCTCCGCGAGGAGCACGACGGAGGTCCCGAACGCGATGCCGGCAGCGAATCCCGGGCCGTACGGGAAGAGCCTCGGCGCGAACGCGAGCGCGACGCCGAGCCAGACGATCGCGACGAGGACCGCGGCGCCCGCTGCGACGTACGCCAGCGTCTCGTACCGGTCCGGCGGGAGTCGGTCCCGCGCCAGCCACGCGAGCGGGCCGACGAGGAGCGCGGTGATGACCGCCCACGCGGCCGCGGAGCCCCACGGACGCGGGTCGGCGCCGTAGAACTGCGCTGCGCCGAACGCGCAGACGAGGGAGACTGCGAGGTACTGTCCGAACCGCTGCCGGCGAGCGGGCGTATCGGAGGGCACGAGTGGCGGTTCCGGGCGATAGCTTATAACCGATCGGGCCGCCGCGTTCCGCGCCGTCCGCTCCGCCCCGTCGTTCCGCACGCTTTTCCCGTCTCGGTCGAGTACGAACGGTAACATGACCGATTCGCCCGCGTCGGCCCGGGGGTCGCTCCCGGCCGACCCGAACGACCTCTCCGTCACCGTCGTCGACGGGTACGTCGACGAGCCGGCCCACTTCGGCGTCCCGCCGTACCTCTCGACGTACCCCCGGTACACGGCCGGCGCGCTCGTCGACGCCGGCGTCCCGGAGTCGCAGATCACCTACCACACCATCGACGAGCTCCGCGACGACCGGAGCAAGCACGCCGACGTGGCCGACGCCGACCTCATGGTCTACGTCGGCGGGATGACGGTCCCCGGGAAGTACGTCGGCGGCACGCCCGCCGAGCCCGACGAGGTGCGCGAGCTCGGCTGGACCGCGGACGGCGTGACCCTGCTCGGCGGCCCGGTGCGCTTCGGCGTCGGCGAGGAGAACGCGGGCGCACAGGAGACCCAGCGCGACGACCTCGACTACGACTTCGTCGCGATGGGCGACGTGGAGGCCGCGGCCCACGACCTCGTCCGCGAGGGGTTAGAGGGGTACGGCAACCGGATGCGGACGAACGAGGAGGTCGACCGCTGGGCGCGGCAGGGGGCGTTCGTCGTCGAGCAGCACCCGAACCACCCCGACTACCTCATCTGCGAGATGGAGACCTCACGCGGGTGCGCGTACCGGTGCTCGTTCTGTACGGAGCCGCTGTACGGCGATCCGGCGTTCCGCGCGGCGCGGTCGGTCGTCGGCGAGGTCGACGCGCTCTCGAACCGGGGGGTCAGACACTTCCGGCTCGGGCGGCAGGCCGACATCCTCGCGTTCGGCGGGGACGGCGAGGCGCCGAACCCCGACGCCCTCCGGGAGCTGTACGGCGGGATCCGCGAGGTCGCGCCCGACCTCCGGACGCTCCACCTCGACAACATGAACCCGGTGACGATCACGGACTACCCGGAGGCGTCCCGGGAGGCGATCCGGGTCATCGCCGAGCACAACACCCCCGGCGACACGGCCGCGTTCGGGCTCGAGTCGGCCGATCCGGTCGTCCAGGAAGAGAACAACCTCCTCGTCACCGCCGAGGAGTGCCTGGAGGCCGTCCGCGTCGTCAACGAGGAGGGCGGCTGGCGGCCGGGAGACGGTCCCGAGACGACGCCGGGCGACGCGAGCCGCGTCACGGGGCCGTCGACCGGCCCGGACGCCTCGCCGCGGCTGCCGAAGCTCCTCCCCGGGATCAACCTCGTCCACGGGCTGACCGGCGAGCGCCCGGAGACGTACGAGCACAACAAGCGCTTCCTCCAGACGGTGTACGACGAGGGGCTGATGCTCCGCCGGATCAACATCCGGCAGGTGATGGCGTTCGCGGGCACGGAGATGGCCGAGACCGGGGCCGAGGTCGCACAGGAGCACAAAGACCAGTTCCAGGCGTACAAGCGCGAGGTGCGCGAGACCATCGACAACCCGATGCTCGACCGCGTCGTCCCGCCGGGGACCGTCCTCCCGGACGTGTACCTAGAGTACCACCAGGACGGCAAGACGTTCGGCCGCCAACTCGGCACGTACGCGCTCCTCGTCGCGGTCCCGGGCGAGCGCGAGCTCGGCACCAGCATCGACGTGGCGATCACGGACCACGGCTACCGCTCCGTCACGGGCGTCCCGTACCCGCTCGACGTCAACGCGGCGTCGATGGACGAGCTCACCGCGATCCCCGGGATCAACCGGAGTCGGGCCGGCGATGTCGTCGTCGGCCGCCCCTACGACTCGGTCGACGCGGTCGACGCCGGGGTCGCCGACCTCGGGGCGTACGCGGTCGCCGGCGACACCGACGTGCCGATCCCCGGCCGCGAGCGCCCCGGGTCCGGCCCCGGCCCGGCCGCGCGGTCGCCGCTCGGTCGCGGGGACTGAGCGATGTCCGTCGACGATTCCGGCGACGCCGACCGCCTCGACGACCCCGCGGTCACCCGGGTCGAGGTGCCGGTCGACACGCGCGCGCCGGGCGGCGCGACGAACGCGTACCTGCTCGACGGCCTCCTCGTCGATCCGGCGGCCCGGACCGACGCGCTCGACGCGGCGCTCGCGGAGCGCGGCTCGGTCGACGCGGACGCCCCGTCCGTCGAGGCGATCGCGGTCACCCACGCCCACCCGGACCACGTCGGCGCGGTCGCCGACTACGCCGCCCTGACGGACGCGACCGTCGTCGCCCGCGAGGGCCACGCGGACCGGTTCGCCTCGGCCGCCGGGATCGACCCGGACGAGACTGTCGCGCCGGGCGAGACGGTCGCCGACACGGCGGTCCGCGCGGTCGACACGCCCGGGCACGCGCCGGACCACCTCGCGTTCGCCGCAGGCGGCGACGCGGGTGCGGGATCGGAGCGATCGGTGCTGTGTTGCGGCGACCTCGCCGTCGCCGAGGGGAGCGTCGCGGTCGCCGCGCCCGAGGGCGACCTCGCCGCGTACCTCGCGAGCCTCGAACGCGTGCTCGACGCCGGCTACGACCGCCTCCTCCCCGGACACGGCCCGGCGATCGACGACCCGAGGGCGACCTGCCGGCGGCTGATAGATCACCGACTCGATCGCGAGCGCGACGTGATCGCCGCGATCGACGGCGGCGCGGCGGACGTGGACGCCGTGATGCACGGCGCGTACGAGAAGGACCTCTCCGGGGTGCGGGACCTCGCGCGGGCGACGGTCGCCGCGCACGTCGAGAAGCTGGTCGCCGAGGGGCGGATCGACGGGACGTGGCGCGCTCGCTTGGCGGACGCGGGCCTCGACTGAGCCGCTCGTCGTCCCGACCGCTCTGGCTACGGCTCCGCTTCGAGCTCGCCGACGACCCCTGAGAGCGGCGTCTCCGTCACGTCAACGAAGCGACCGCCGGCCGCGACGATCCCCCCGTCGGTCTCCGCGTCGTCGCCGACGTGGACGAGCCCGGTCGTCGCGGTCCCGAGCGCCTCCGCCGCGGCCTCGAACGCGGAGGGGTGGGGTTTGCGCCAGCCGCAGCCGACGCTCGTCGTGACCGCGTCGAACTCGCCGCGGAGCCCGGCGCGGATCAGCGTCCGCGGGACCAGCTCCGGGACGGCGCAGTTGGAGAGCAGCCCGACCGGCCCGCGCTCGGCCGCGCCGCGGACCGCGTCGAGCGCGCCGTCGCGTCGGGTCACGTCCGGGTCGAACGCGGCGATCACGGCGTGCCTGGCGACGTTCCGCTCCGCGTCGACGTCGCGGGAGTCGAGCGCGCGGGCGACGTGCGCTGGGAGGGGGACCTCCGCGCCGGCCGGCGCCTCGACGTGTTTCTCGCCGTACGCGACGTGCCAGTCGTCGGGGACCGCCACGCCGCGGGACTCCAGTTCGCGCGCGACCGCTTCCGCCGGGTCGGACGGGTACTCGACGTCGACGAGGGTCCCGAAGAGATCGAAGGTGACTGCCACGATACCACCGTTAGGGACAAACCCGGATTGAACCTGTCGGTCGGGGGAACGCGTGCCGACGCCGGTCGTTCGCGGCGTCGTCGCCCTCAGAACAGGGAGCCGAAGTGAAGCGTGACCAGCCGGTAGAGTCCGGTCACCCACGCGCACAGCCACAACACCATGAAGCCCGCGACGCCGGCCCGGAGCCGCTTCCGCCAGTGGCCCATGTCCTCGTGGATCTCGTCGATGTCGACGTCGAGGTCCTCGTAGGCGTCCGCGTTGCGCTTCGCCTGGAAGATGCGCACGATCCCGGTGAGCGCGAACGCGAGCAGGGCGTACGCCTGAACGCCGAAGAACGCGTGGAGGATCGCCATCCCGCTCACCTGCTCGAGGACCCGCGGGACCATCCACGTGACGATCGGCGTCGTCGTGAGGACCAGTCCGACGACGATGTACCGCAGGTGTCGCATCAACACGTTCCACGACACCGTCTCCGCGTCGATCATGATCCAGGCGCCGTACAGCAAGAACGGGAAGCTCGCCGTCACGGACAGCCCGGCGACCGCCGCGATGACCGACTCGTCGACCATACCGACGGTACGTCCTCCGGCGCGTAAAGCCCCCCGATCCGTGCCCGTCGGGGCGTCCGCCCGACGCGCGGTGCCCGGGTTCCCGACCCCGGAGCACGGACGAAAACAGTTAGCGTCAGGAGCACGTATCGACGGCGTAATGGAAGACACCTCGACGCGGTCGGAGCCGGATTCGCCGCCCCCGGAGTCCGCCGACCCGGCGGCAGACGGCCCGGAGGGCGCCGATCCGGAGCCCGAAGCCGGTCACGACGACATCGAGGCGCTCCGCGAGCGGGTCGAGTCCGAGTACGACTTCGACGACTTCGGCCCGTCGGACATGGCCCGGATGAGCGCCGAGGAGTGGGACGCGGCCTTCGATCCCGACACGTGGATCACCGGCGACCGGCTCCTCGACCGGGTCGACGCCGAGCTGAAGTCGCGGATCGCGACCCGAGACGTGTTCGGCGTCTTAGAGCGGGTCCGCGAGGACGGCGAGGAGCGCATCCTCGTCTACTCCGACGAAGGGTACGCGATCATCCGCCCCACGGGCGAGGTGCGCGGCGAGGGGACGGTGCTCCGGGACATCGAGCCGGTCGTCGCGCTGGCGGCGATGGACTCGTACGAGGTCCCCGAGCCGCCCGACGACTGGTCGCTCCCCCACCCCGACAGCGTTCCGGAGGGGTCGGGCGAGTTCGGCAACCTCCTGATACAGGTCGTCGCCGGGGTCCAGGTGCTCGCCGGCGCGGCGCTCCTCGTCGCGACCGCCGTGACCGACCTCGGGACCATCGTCGCGCCCGCGATGGGCATCGTGTTCCTGCTCGTCGGCGTCTTCCTGTTCGCGATGGTGGCGAACGCGCGGCTCTCCGACCGGTTCCGATCGGAGGAGTATCGGGACCGGCTGCGGGCGCTCCGCGAGGCGAAAGAGCGCCCCGAGTTCGTCCCCGTCGAGGACGGCGTCGTGACCGACGAGGAGGGCGCTGCGACCGACCGCGACCGGAACGAGTAATACGCCGATTTCGGCGGTCTCAGGCCCTACAGACACCTCCACGTCGGCGGTTTCAGTCGGTGGGTTTAAGCGCACCCCGTCCTGAGTGAAACTGTATGAAAAGGCGGGACTTCGTGCGGACGGCCGGCGGCGCGACCGCCGCCGTCGCGGCCTCCGCCGGGGCGACCGGAACGGCGGCTGCGCAGGAGGTACAGCCCGACTGGCCGAGCGGCGCTTCGAGCGGCAACGTCGGGTCGTACACCGACGCCCGCGGCCAAGACGAGGTAACGATCTCCGTGGGGGCCGGGAGCAACGGCCTCGCGTTCGACCCGACGCTGGTGTGGGTCGACGAGGGCACGACGATCACCTGGGAGTGGACCGGCGCCGGCGGCGACCACAACGTCCAGACGGTCGACGACGGCGGCCCGGCCAGCCTCGACAGCGGGAGTCCCGTCGGGGAGGAGGGGGCCACCTACGAGTACGAGACGTCGAGCGAGGACGCCGGCATCACCCACTACCACTGCGTCCCCCACACGGCGGTCGGCATGCACGGCGGCATCGCCGTCGGCGAGGACGTCGCCACCGTCGAGGTCGGCGGCGGTGCCAACACCGGGTGGCCCGAAGACATCGCCAAGGTCGGCGTCCCGCTTCACGCCCACTGGGTCGGTATCTCCGCGATCCTCGGTATCGGCCTGACATTCGTCTTCACCTTCTACATGCTCAAGTACGGTGAGTCGGCGCACACCGGCCACGGAGGTGCCAGATGAGCTCCGGAAACTCGTCGTACGGCGACATCCACCGGTACGAGCCGGCCCGCGAGAGCACGGCGGCCGCGATCGCGATCGTCCTGCTCACCGTCATCGAGGTCGTGTTCGTCGCGCTGTTCACCTACGGACTGATGTCGGCGTGGGCGTCGACGGAGGCCGGGAACATGTTCGTCGGCGCGCTGCTGGCGTTCATCTTCATCGACCTCGCGTTCATCCTGCTGCTCTACCGGAAGGAGTTCCTGCCGGACGTGATGATCGTGAAGAAACGCCGCCGCAAGTGGGAGGACCTGTACGTCCGCGAGGAGGACAAGGACGGCAAGACCTTCGACACCGGCGGTCTCGCGGACACGCTGAAGCGCGCGGTGTACCCGTACTACAAGAAGTGATTCGACAATGAGTCTGAAAAAACAAGACGACATGGACCACAACGCGTGGCTCAAGAGTCAGGACCTCACGGCCATCGAGACGGCCTTCCTGACGACGCTCATCTGGCTTGACAAGCGGCTCCGCATCGTCGACTACCTCGAGCTGCTCGAGACGATGTACTACCGCGCGAACCTCCAGATGCCGAAGAGCCACAC
>NZ_CAKZRO010000031.1 GCF_937146585.1 uncultured Halorubrum sp.
GCGGGCGTGCCGACGCCGCGGCTCCCCGGCGCGCCGCCGACGCTCGCGCTCGGCGCGGCCGTGACGCGCGCCACCCTCGACGGCGTGGTCGCGCAGCTGGCGATGACAATCGGCAACGCCGCGCTGGCGACCTCGCTCCTCTTCTCCGACCTGCTGGACGCCGAGGTCACGCCCGACGAGCTGTCGACGAGCATGGGCGTGACGAACCTGATCGCGGTGCCGCTCGGCGGGATTCCCATGTGTCACGGCTGTGACGGCGTGGCAGGCAAGTACGCGTTCGGCGCGCGGACCGGCGGCGCGAACGTCGTCCTCGGCGTCGGCTACCTCGCCGCCGCGCTCTTCGCCACGCCCGCGCTGATCGCGGCGTTCCCGCTGGCGATGCTCGGCGCGCTCCTCGCCGTCGTCGCCGTCTCGCTCGCGCGCAACGTCACCGACTCGGGAAACCGCGCGCTCTCGGTCGGGATCGGGCTCCTCGCGCTGGCGACGAACCTCGGCGTCGCGTTCCTCGTCGGGATCGCAGTCCACCTCGCGTGGGAGCGGATCGGCGGATAGGGCTCCCCAATCGGGGCCCGACCCGGACCGCACCCATCGGACCTAAACCGCTCGACGCCCTCCTGTCCACGTATATGCAGTTCTGTGACGACTGCGGCTCGATGATGGTCTCTCGCGACGGGGAGATGGTGTGTCAGAACGACGACTGCGGCGCGACGACGGAGCGCGACGAGGCGCTCGCCGCGGAGTTCGAGTCGACGACCGAGCAGACCGGCGACGAGGTGATCGAGACGGAGGAGGGCGCGAACTTCGAGGGGAAGCCGACCGCGACCGACGTGGTCTGCGACGAGTGCGGCCACGGCGAGGCGTGGTACACGATCAAGCAGACGGGGGCCGCCGACGAGCCCCCGACCCGCTTCTTCAAGTGCAAGGAGTGCGGCCGCCGCTGGCGGGGGTACAACTGACCGCGATGCCGCGGGGAGACCGACGGACCCGGTTCGTCCGCGCGCTCGCCGCGCTCGCGGTCGTCGTCCCGCTCGCCCTCCTCGTCGGCCGCGGCCTCGGCTTCTGGCGCGTGCGGCTCGCGGTCGGGAAGCTCCTCGCGCTGCTGCCCGACGACGGCGCGCCCGACCACGTTCAGGTGCTGCCGCCGCCGCCGGACGAGTACGCCGGGACCCTGCCGACGAGCCCCGCGGAGACCCGCGCGCGACTCCCCAAAGAGGGTTTCTCGGAGCTGATCCGGGCGTACTTCCACGCCTACGACCGCGACGGCGAGACGGTCCACGAGGTGGGGAGCTTCGTCCACCGCCCCGAGGGGCTCACCGGTGACTGGCAGGTCCACGTCCGGCTGTTCCCCGCGCCGGACGGTTCCACCGAGGTGTGGGCCCACTGGGAGCGGAACCCGTACGTGGCCCCGCTGGCGCACCTCCGGATGGAGGGGTACGACCCCGCCCGCGGCCAGCGGATGGCGGCCGAACTGATCGACGATCTCCGGTGCGCGCGCGGCGACGGCTGGGCGTAGGCGGGCGTGGACCGCCCGTTCCCGTCCCTTGTTTTCTTGTCCCGAACTACCACACACCACGGTGTCGCTGTCTGCCGATTTGCTCCAGTTGGTCGCATTTAACGCCGTGAACTCGGCCCGAACACGACTGAATTCCGCTGTAGCGTTTGGACCGTTCATACGGCTCGGGGCGGGAGGTGGAGCCACGATGAACACCGAACGTATCGCACTGGTCGCGGTGACGCTGGCGCTCGTCGTCGGCGGGCTCGCGACGCTTTTCGCACCGGCCGTCGTCTCCGGCCCGGGTGGCGCTCCCGGCCAGGCGGCAGTCACCACCGCCGTCGCCGACGGCGGACTCGGGTCGCTGCTCGGCGTCGCACTGTGGGGCGTGACGCTCCTCTTCGGCGCGACCGCGCTGATCTGGTTCGTGCTCACCGGCGTCGTGGGCGCGGGCTACGAGTCGCCGCCGAACGAGTACGGCCTCGACGAGATCCAGGTCCGCGTCATGACCGTCGACGCCGCCGACGTCGTCCAGGACACCGTCGACTCCCTGCCCGAGGGACTCGACGACGTCCACGTGATCGCGGAGTCGCCCATCGACGTGCGCGGGGCGACGGTCCACGCCGTCCCGGACGACTTCACGTGCGACGCGGTCCGGAAGGGCCGCGCGCAGGAGTGGGCGCGACGGTCGCTCGACTGCGGGAAGGAGTTCGTCCTCTACCTCGACGAGGACAGCGTCGTCGAGTCGCTCGACGGGCTCCCGGACGCCGACATCGTCCAGCTCCGCGAGAAGCCCCGGCGCACGGGGTCGAACCTCAGCTACCTGGCCGACATGTACCGGATGGGCGTCCAGATCGAGCAGCGCGCCTTCGCGCGCCTCTCGATCCCGCTGTTCGCGTGGGGCGGCGGCATCGCGGTCCGTAGCTCGGTGGAAGACGAGACCACGTGGGACCGGCAGACGCTCGTCGAGGACACCGCCTTCGTCTGGGCGGCCTTCCGGGAGCTGGACGTGACGTTCGCGCTGTCGGACGCGGTCTGTCGGAACGAAGCGCCCCCGTCGCTGTACGAGATCCTCCAGCAGCGCCGCCGCTGGGCGGCCGGGAACGTCCGGGCCTCGACGATGCTCCCGTTCCGCTACGAGCTGCTGACGAGGGTCCGCAACTACGCGTGGGCGCTCTCGCCGATCGTGACCCTGATCGTCGTCCCGCTGTCGCTGTTGAGCGTGACGATCGCGTACAGCGGGCTGTTCTTCGCCGCGTCGATGGGACTGGCGGTGTGTACGCTCGGCTGGTTCCTCCTCGGCGTCGGCTACTACGGCGACGACCACCACCGGTGGGCGCTCGCCGTCCCGCTGGCACCCGTCATAACCGTCATCCACTCGATGGGGACGGTCGCCGGCATCCTCAAGCCGCCCGAGACGTTCCGGGTGACCACGAAGGTCGGCAGCGAGTAGCGATCGAGCGCGGCCGCTCGTCTCCTTCTCTACCCGCGCGCGCTCGTACTAACTCGCCGCTATTCACTACTCGTCGCGGAGCCGCGGCCCGAGAAACGCCGCGACCGCCTCGCCGACCTTCCCGCTCCGGCCGACGAAGAAGTGGTCGGCCTCGAACGCGACCGTCTCGACGCCCAGTCTCTCTGCGCGTTCGACCACCGGTTTCCACTCCGCCGTCGCGTCACGCGTCCCGTACAGCACGCGGGTCGGCACCCCGCGCTCGGCGAGGTCGTCGAGGGCGGCGACCGCGTCGACGTCGGGGCTCAGCCGGGCGGTCGGCGCGAGCGCGCAGACGCCGGCGAGCGACGGCCGGGAGGCGGCCGCGACGAGCGCGACCGTGCCGCCGAACGAGAAGCCGAACAGCCCGACGCGGTCGTAGCGGTCGCGCGCCCAGCCGACGGCCGCGTCCGCGTCCGTGGTCTCGCCGTACCCCTCGTCCCAGTCGCCGTAGTCGAACCGGAGGCAGTCGACGCCGCGGTCGGTCAGGGCGTCGCTCGCGGCCAGCAGGCGCTCGTCGCCGCGGTGGCCGCGCTGCTGGGGATGCGGCGGGCAGGCGACGACGACCGACTCGGCGCGCTCGGACTCGTCCGACTCGCCGCCGGCGCCGTCGCTCGCGGCGGTGTCGAGGGTGGCGCGCACGTCGCGGCCGCCGGGGATCAGGACGGTGTCGCTCACGGTGCGTGACGGGGAGCGGTCTCGCTCAGGGGACCTGCGTCACGCCGTCGACGCCGTCGAGGTCGGCGAGGTCGGCCGCGAGCGACTCCTGATCGACGTTCGCCTCGTAGTAGAACACGATGTCGAACGTGCCGTCGCGGAGCAGCTGCTGGCACTCCCAGACGAACGCCTCGTCGTCGAGCGTCAGCCCTTGGAACTGGTTCGACGAGAAGTCCGTGTCGTCGTTGCCCGCTTCGATGTACGTCTCGCCTTTGCCCGCGTGGTCGGCGATGACCTCGTTGGCGGCGACCGTCAGCTCGTGCATCTCCAGGTCCTCCTCGCCCGCGAGGTTCGTGTGGACGATACAGCCCAGCAGCTCGATGTCGCCGGGCTCTAAGAGGGCCTTCGTGCGGGTGTACAGGTCCGAATCGACGGTCTCGCTCATACCCGTCACTTCCCGCTCGCGTTATAAACGGGTGACGGTTCCCGGGGCGGACGGTCCGGTGCGACGGCCCGTCTCAGCGCCGGAGCGAGACGACGACCCCGCCTTCGCCGTCGTCGGCCTCGATCAGCCCGTCGTCGTCGAGGTCGTCGACGAGCCCGCGGAGCCACTCGCGGCCGTGCTCGCCGTCGGGCGCGTAGTCCACGCGGATCCGGTGGCCGAGGGCGTCCAGCTCCATCTCGTCGTGCTCGCCGAGGAGCCGGACGATCCGCCCGCGGAACTGCCGGCGGCTCCCCTCGAAGCTGGGCTGCTCGGGCACGTCGGGCGCGGTGAAGTCGCCCGTCTGGTACGCGTGACACCACTCGCGCCACGGGCAGCCCGCCTCGTCGCAGCGGGGTTTCTTGCCGCAGGCGACGCCGCCCAGTTCCATGATCGCGTTGTTCCAGACGCGGGACTCGCCGGCCGGCATGAGCTGCGAGGCGACCCGCTCGAACGCGTCGTCGTCGTCCGGCACGTCGAACGCGCGGTACAGCACCCGCTTCACGTTGGTGTCGACGACGGCGTCGCCATTATTGAACGCGAACGACGCCACCGCGTTGGCGGTGTACGGCCCGACGCCCATGAGCTCGCTCAGCTCGTCCGGTTCCGCCGGGAACGTCCCGCCGTACTCGGACTCGACCTGGCCGGCCGCCTCGTGGAGGTACTTCGCGCGGTTGTTGTACCCGAGCGAGTGGTCCGACCAGAAGGCGACCACGTCGGCGCGGTCGGCGTCGGCGAGGGCCGCCGCCGTCGGCCACTCGTCGAGGAAGTCCTCCCAGGCGTCGACGACGCGGTCGAGCTGGGTCTGCTGGCTCATCACCTCGCTGACGAGGATCTCGTAGGGGTCCTCGGTGCGCCGCCACGGGAACTCGCGGTGGTCCGCCTCGTACCAGTCGACGAGCGCGTCGCGGACCGCGTCGCGGTCGGCCGGGAGCTCCGGCGCGCCCTCGACCCGGTCGTCCTCGCTGCCGTCGCTCTGGCCCCCGGCGCGGTCGCCCGCACCGTCCGAGTCGCTCATATTTCCGGTCCGGTCGGCGGCGGTTTATCGGTGCTGGTCCCCGTCGGCGCGGACCGGGGCCATCGTCCGCGGGTCGCGGTCGGGGCCGGGGTACTCCCCGCCGACCGCGTCCGGGTACAGCTTCGCCGGGTCGAACACGGTCGCGAACGCCCGCGGCTCCCGGACGCTCACGGGCAGGCGGTCGCGCAGCCCGGCGGCCGCCCGCGGCCCGGTCAGCGAGGGGTCGAGGCTCACCACCTGCATCGCGCCGCCCCGGTAGGCGGACGCCAGCGCTGGGTGATCGCCGGCGGGCTGCGCGACCGACTCGCGCCAGGACTCGGTCGCGGCGCGCCAGTCGGCCGCCAGGTCCGGGTCCCCGAGCGACGCGATCACCGCCTCGGCGTCGGCGAGGAGGGGGTCGCTGGCGACGAGCGTCGTCCACGCGTGCGACCGGAGCGCGTCGAGCGCCTCGCGGGCGTCGCCGCCGACGAGGAGGTCGGCCGCGAGCGCGTCGGCGTCGGCGACGACCCGGGCGGGACTGGGGTCGAGCGGGTCGGCGACCGCGGCGTCGTCATCTCCATCTGTCTCATCGCTGTCTCCGTCCGCCGTCGAGCGCACGTCGTCGAGCGCGCGTCGAACGTCCGTCTCGTCGAGGTCGCCGCCGAGCGCGGCCGCGCGCTCGAACAGGTCGGCGAATGACATACCCGTCGGTCGGTGCCCCGCGGGTATCGTCCTTGCGGCCGGCGCGCGGACGCTCTCCGCTCCCGGTCGCGTCCGACCCGGGGCGAACGGCGGAGGCCGGAAGTTATTGTCCGCCCCGCCGAAGCCCGCGGCGTGAGCGACCGACCCCGCGAGAGCCCGACCGTCGCGGTCCCGCAGATCCCCGTCGACGACCTCGACGTCGACGCGAACTCCGATCGGATCCGCCGTCGGGCGGCCGACCTGCCGGCGGCTGTCGACCTCGTCGTGTTCCCCGAGTACGCGCTCACGGGGTTCGCGGCCGACGAGCGGCTCCGGGAGGCCGCGCTGCCCCGAGACGCGGCGCGCGGACGGCTCGAATCCGTCGCCGAGGCCGCCGGCGCGGCCGCGGTCGCGGGGTACGCCGAACGGGACGGCGACGCCGTGTACAACGCGACCGCGTACGTCCCGCCGCCCGGCGGGTCCCCGGGAGACGGCGTCGGAGCGTTCTCCGTCTACCGCAAGCGCCATCTCTGGGACGAGGAGGCGGAGTGGATCGAGCCCGGCGGCGACCGCGTGGTCGTCGAGACGCCCGCGGGGCCGACCGGACTGTTGACCTGCTACGACCTCAACTTCGTCGCGGAGAGCGCGTGGTTCGCGGAGCGCGCGGTCGACGCCCTCGTCGTCGTCGGCGCGTGGCCCGCCGCCCACGTCGCGAACTGGCGGCTCCTCGTCCGGGCGCGGGCGCTCGACGGCGTCAGGTGGACCGTCGGTGCGGGCCGCACCGGGACCGCGGGCGGCGAGCGCCGGGCGGACGAGGCGACCTACGCCGGGAACTCCCTCGTGGTGCGTCCGGACGGGCGCGTCGCCGCCGAGCTCGGCCGGGACCCGGCGACGCTGTCGGCGACGCTCGACCGCGACACCCTCGCCGCACAGCGGGAGCTCGTCGGCGCCGTCGACGGTGTGTAGAAAATAATTTTTTGAATCCTGAAAGAGTAGTTTACTCAGTAGCAACTATTAAGTAGGTCGCGCGCGTATGTATAATTGAAATGAGTACCCAGAAGCAGGCCCGTCAACGGTACGGCGACGTTCACGAGAGCGAAGCGCTCCGCGTCCCCGAGGAGAAGGCGGAACAGCTCGTCGACGCGCTCAACAGCGACCTCGCGGCGACGTACGTCCTCTACCACCAGGTCAAAAAGCACCACTGGCTCGTCGAGGGGGCCGAGTTCCTCGGCATCCACGAGTACCTCGGCGAGGTCGCGGAGGACCTCGAAGAGGGCGCCGACGTCCTCGCGGAGCGCGCGCAGGCGCTCGGCGGCGTGCCGCTCTCGGGCGGCGCGAACTACGAGGAGCACGCGCCGGTGACCCCCGAGGACGCGGACGCCTACGACATCCGGACGTCGCTGGAGCACGACCTCGAGATGTTCGGCGACATCACCGAGCAGCTCCGCGAGCACATCCAGCTCGCCAACAACCTCGGCGACTACAACACCGAAGAGCAGCTCCGCGACATCCTCGACGACGTCGAGGAACACGGCCACCACCTCGAGCACTACCTCGAGGACGACACGCTCGTCACGAGCGAGACGCTCGAGTAGACCGGCCGCGGCGGACTGCTTCCGGCACGTCCCGACGTTCGATCCTCCGACTTTTCTCGCCACCGAGCGGCCGCGCCGTGGCCCGCATTCCCGACCGCGTTTCTGATCGCGTCGCCGATCAGTCGAGGTTCGGCGATCGCTCGCCGGCCGGGATCACGATCTCCAGCCAGTTCTCCTCCGGCGGCAGCGGACAGGAGAACGTCTCGCTGTACGCGCAGAAGGGGCTGTACGCGAGGTTGAAGTCGATCGTGACCGCGTCCCCGTCGTCGAGGTCGCGCTCTGGGGCCAGCTCCATGTACCGGCCCCGGTGGTACGTCTGCTGGCCGGTCGTCTTGTCGCGGAAGGGGACGAAGATGGCCCCGTCGTCGCCCTCCTGCCGGTAGCCCGCGAGCGTGTGCTCCGCTCCGTCGATCTCGAACGCGAACGTGACGATCCGGAGATACCGGACCGGGTTGCTCGCGGTCGTCTCCATCTCGACCGGGTCCGGGTCGTCGTGGACGGTGACGGTCGCCTCCACGCGGTAGTCCGGGTCCGGCGGGAAGTAGTCGAGGCCGTCGAAGTCGTCGCGGTGCTCCGGGGGAATCGGGGACTGCGGGTGGTCGTCGAAGAACTCGTCCTTCTCCCGGCGGTTCGCGCGGAGCCGCTCGGCGTAATCCTCGCTCATGGGCGGTCCGACGAGCGCCGGCCGTTTCAGGGTCGCGGTTCCGTCGCTGCGGCCGCTCGGCGGCGCCTCCGCGACGCCGTCACAGCGCTTGAAGATCTGCGAGGCAGTCGTCGAGGTCGCGGTTCGACGTCGCCAGCGACACGCCGTCGACGCGGGCGAGGTCGGCGGCGTGGTCCCAGAGGTCGCCGTCCTCGATCCCGTGGAGCACGACCGCGTTCGGCGTCGGGCTCACGACCCGCAGCGCGACGAGCGGCGACTCGCCGCGCGTCACCCGGGTGAACACGAGCGCGCGGTTCGTCGACTGGCCGTACAGCCGGTAGAACTCCTCGCTGGAGAGCCGCGTGATCGCCTGGATCGAGTCGATGACGGTGTGGCCGTTCACGTGGTCGTGGTCGCCGCGCACGACCTCCGTCGCGCCCATCGCCTCGTAGAACTCCGACAGGGGGACCGCCGTGGAGTACTCGCGGAGGTCGTGGACGATGTCGCTCTCGAACCCGGCGGAGAGCACCCGGGCGTGCTGGCGGAGGCGGCCGCCGCCGCGGCGCTCGTCGATGTCGAGCAGCCCCTCGACGGTCCGGCGGACGACGCCGATCCCGGGGCTCTCGCGGCGGCCGCTCTCGTAGTCGGAGATGACAGACGAGGAGACGCCGAGCTGGTCGGCCAGCTCCGTCTGCGAGACGTCGAAGTCGGTCCGCCACTTCCGGAGGGTCGCCCCCGGGTCGTCGCTCAGCGTTATCTCGCCGGCGATCCGGCGGGAGAGCTCCTCGCGTGCGTCGCTCATGGGGTGAACGGACGGCCGAGCGCCGCAAAAGGGTACCGTTCGTCGCGCGTCGAACCCGCGCTCACTCCAGGTACAGCGAGTAGACGATGACGGCGAACCCGACCGCCGTGAGGAGCCCGTCGATTGCGATGCCGACCGCGAGGTCCGCGCCGATGATCTGGTGGGAGACCCCGCCCAACAGCGCGCCGATCGTGACGATGCCGAAGCCGACGCCGAGCTCGCGCAGCGACCGGTCGCCGGTCCGGTCGTACGCGCGGAGCGCGTAGTAGGTGATGCTGCCACCGAGTACCAGGATGGCGGTCTTTGCGGCGATGATAGTCAGGTCGATGTAGGGGTTCATGTTTCCTCTCGTAGCTCAGACCACAGGTCGGCCAGTCGCTCGTCTCGGGTCCGCTCCGGCCGAGAGAACTCCACGTCGAACTCGCGACCGTCCCCGTCGCCCTCCGCGCCCTCGTCGACGGAGACGGTGACGGCGTCGAACGACACCGAGTACCGCGTCGTGTGCTGCCCGTCCCGGCGGATGTCGGTCGACTCCGCCAGCAGGGAGGCGTCGGTGAGCTTCTCCAGCTTCCGGTAGGTCGTCGACAGGGGGATGTCGCACTCCTCGGAGAGCTCGCTCGCGGTCTTCGGCTCGGTGAGCGCCGCGACGATCCGACGGGCCGCGTCGTCGGCCAGCGCGTCGAGCACCTCGTCGACCGACGGCGGCTCCGGGTCTCGCGACGGGTCCCGCACCATGCGTGACGGTTCGGCCCCCGGGACTTAAACCATCGAACTTCGGTCCGACGCCAGGGCGGTTCGATCGGGCGACCGCCGACGGTCGAGTACCCGGCCGACCGGTCCGCGACGGCCGAGCCGGACGAGTCCCCCCGTTTTTGTACGGCCGCGTCGTATCGCGGAGCGATGGACACGTGGAAGCGGCGAGTCGTGTTGTATGCCGCCTTTCTCGGCGGGATGATAGCGTTCACCGCCGTCACGTATCAGTACGGGATGCGCGTGTACGAGAACGACCCGCGCACCCTGATCGAGTCGTTCCGGTTCGCGGTCGAGATGTTCTCCACCACCGGGTTCGGCGGTGACGCGCCGTGGCGGAGCACAGAGATGAACGCGTATATCGCAGTGATGGACCTCGTCGGGATGGCGCTGCTGTTCGGGGCGCTCCCCGTCGTTGCGACCCCGCTCCTCGAGTCCGCGTTCGCGACGAGCGTCCCGCGGTCGCTCGAAGAGGGGCTGGAGGGGCACGTCGTGGTCTGTTCCGACACCACGCGCTCCGACGCGCTCTTGGACGAGTTCGAGTCGGAAGCGGTCCCGTACGTGGTCGTCGAGCCCGATCCCGAGCGGGCGCTGGCGCTGTACGAGGCGGGCCACACGGTCATCCGGGCCGACCCCGAGACGACCGACGGGCTCTCGAGCGCGCGGCTGACGGACGCGAGCGCCCTCGTCACCGACGTCTCCGATCAGGTAGACGCGAGCATCGTACTGGCCGCGAAGGAGCTCTCGACCGACGTCCGCGCGATAAGCGTCGTCGAGGACTCGGCCCGCGAGCGCTACCACCGCCTCGCCGGTGCGGACGAAGTGCTCTCCCCCCGATCGCTGCTCGGCGAGAGCCTCGCCTCGAAGGTGACGACGTCGGTGCGGACCGACCTCGACGAGGCCGTCGCGATCGGCGACTCCCTCCGGATCGCGGAGGTGTCGATCCACCACGGGAGCGGGCTCGCCGGGTCGACGCTCATCGGCAGCCGGATCGGCGAGCGCACCGGCGTCGACGTGATCGGGGCGTGGTTCAACGGGTCGTTCGAGGCGGCGCCGCCGCCGGACGCGACGCTGTCCGCCGGGACCGTCCTCCTCGTCTCGGGGACCGAGGGGCAGGTGGAGCGGCTCGTGGACCTGACCAACTCCGCGGCCCGTCGGTTCGGCACGGGCGAGACCGTCGTCGTCGGACACGGACAGGTCGGAAAGACCGTCGTGAACACCCTCGAATCGGCCGAAATCCCCGTCACCGTCGTCGACCGCGACGACGGCGAAGCGATCGACGTGGCCGGCGACGCGACCGACCCGGAGACGCTGCGGGAGGCCGGCGTCGCGGACGCGCGGACCGTCGTCCTCGCGCTCCCCGACGACACGACCGCGGAGTTCGCGACGCTCGTCGCGCGGGACTTGGCGCCCAACGTCGAGCTGCTCGCGCGGGTCGAAGACCCCGAGAGCGTGCCGAAGATGCACCGGGCCGGAGCCGACTACGTCCTCTCGCTTTCGACCGTGACGGGTCGGATGTCCGCGTCCGCCGTGCTCGCGGACCGCGACGTGGTCTCGCTCGACACGCACGTCGAGGTCGTGAGGACCGAGGCTCCGACGCTGGTCGGGCGCACGGTCGGCGAGGCGGCCGTCCGCGAGCGGACCGGCTGTACCGTCATCGCCGTCGAGCGCGGCGAGGAGCTCGTCACCGACGTGGGTCAGGAGACGCGGATCGAACGCGGCGACGAGCTCGTCGTCGCGGGCACCGACGACGGGGTCCGCGCGTTCGAGCGCGCGTTCGCCTGAGTCGGCTCGCGGCGCTGATCCCGCTCGCACCGCCGAACCCGCCGGGACGAGTCGAACGCTTCAAGTATTCGCTGGCTGTTCATATCCGTATGAAAGATCAGGGACGCTCCACGCGCAAGCGGACCGGCGGCCGACTCAAGCACGCCTCGAACAAGAAGCGCCACCAGCTCGGCCGCGAGCCCGCCGAGACGACGGTCGGCGAGACCCGACTCCAGTACATCGACTCCCGCGGCACGGAGCAGAAGGTCCGCGCCCTCTCGACGGACGTCGCGCAGGTCGCCGCCGACGGCGAGGTCAGCGAGGCCGAGATCGAGAACGTCGTCGACAACCCCGCGAACGTCAACTACGCCCGCCGGAACATCATCACGAAGGGCGCCGTGATCGAGACGTCCGCCGGTCGCGCCCGCGTCACCTCCCGCCCCGGCCAGACCGGCCAGGTCAACGCGGTCCTGCTCGACTGAGGTCGCCGCCCTTCTGAAGGTATTTCCCCCCGCACGTCCACTAGCCACGCGTGTATCTCGGCGTCGACGAGGCCGGCAAGGGGCCCGCGCTCGGACCGATGGTCGCGGCGGCGGTAGTCGCCGACCCGGCGAGCCTCCCGGCCGACGTGGACGACTCGAAGCGGATCGCGCCGGGCCGCCGCGAGGAGATGGCCGCGGCCCTCCGGAGCGACCCGGACGTTGCCGTCGGCGTCGCCCGCGTCGAACCCGACGAGATCGACCGCCCCGACACGGACATGAACTCCCTCACCGTCCGCGGTCAGGCACGGGCGGTCAGACGCGCGCTCGGTGCTCTCCCCGCCGAGACCGACGGTCCGGTCCGCGTCGTCGCCGACGCGGGCGACACCAGCGAGGAGCGGTTTGCGCGGCGGCTCCGCGAGTTCGTCGAGGAAGGGGACGACACGGACGAGGACGGCGACGACGGGGGACCCCTCCCGGCGATCGACGTGACGGCCGCGCACGGCGCGGACGAGGACGATCCGGTCGTCGGCGCGGCGAGCGTCGTCGCGAAGGTGGTCCGCGACGCCGCGATGGCCGACCTCGACGCCGCCTACCCCGACTACGACCTCGGGAGCGGCTACCCGAGCGACCCGGCCACCCGGGCGTTCCTCGCCGCGTACGTCGGCGACCACGGGACGCTGCCCGACTGCGCGCGCGCGTCGTGGCGCACCTGCGAGGACGCGCTGACGGCCGCCGAGCAGTCGGCGTTAGACGAGTTCTGACCGCGGTCCGCGGCCGTCGGCGGGACGGCCTCTCAGAACAGCCCGGAGATGAGCCCGCCGAGCGTTCCGACGATGGTCTCCCACACCGAGAAGTCGGTCGCGATCGCCAGCACGGTGTCCGCGCCGAAGAAGGCGAAGAGCAGCGCGGAAGCGAAGTGCGCGAGCCGCATGTCGACCCGCCCGGCGAACGTGTGGAAGAAGTAGGCGTTCGCGAGGCTCACCGGGATGATCGCGAGCATCTCGCCGGCCCAGATGGCCGAGGTCGCGCCGTACTGGACCGCCAGCCCGATGGTGACGAGCTGCGTCTTGTCGCCGAACTCGCCGGTCGCAGTGAGCAGGAAGATGGGGAAGAAGCCGCCGAGCGACCCCGAGTACTTGTCGAGCCGCCCCGGCAGCGAGAGGTCGTCGAACGCGGCCAAGCCGCCGTCGGTGCGCTCCGCCTCCGGGGTCGTTCCCCGCTCCGGCGCGGACCGGTACAGCAGGACTGCGAAGAGGAAGAACAGCACGGCGGTGATCGAGTCCAACACGACCGGCGACAGCGCCGACTGGAGGGCCTGGCCGAACGCGATCTCCACGGCGGTCCAGCCGGCGAACGCCGAGCCGGCGGCCGCGACGACGATCTTCGGGTCGTACCGCGTGGAGAGCCCCGCGATCATCAGTTGGACCTTCTCGCCCGGCAGCACCGCGAGCTGCGTCACGAACGCGATCGCGACGATCTCGACGTAGCCGGTCATGCGTCACCCACCTCCCGGCCGGCGGCGGTGGGCTCGACGCCCCTGTGCTTCCTGCGGGAGAGCAGCCCGCGGTCGGCGAGCGTCTCGACCGTCCTCGTCACCGTCGCGGGCGTCTTCTCGAGTCCCTCCGCGATCCGCGAGGTCGCGACGGGCGGTCCCCCTCGCGACTCGATCCGATAGATAGAGTTGAGATAATTTTCGACGGCGTCGGTCGACATGGTCCTTTTTGACCGGTCTAAATTAATAGTTTGTCGAACGGGTCGTCCGTTCTCGTCGAAGTCGCGACGGGAGCCGAGTCGAGACGGTAATGCGGAGAAACGTCGCCGCGTGGCGGAGGAAAACCGATCGACCGTCAACTACGGCCGCGTCTCGTGGCGGCCGACGACTCGCCGCCGAGTTACCGGACCGTCAGCAGGCGACGCAGGATGTCGCCGTACGCGGGGCGGGTGATCAGCACGCCGACCAGCACGCCGAGGATGGTGAAGATGGCGAACCCGGAGAGGTCGCCGAGCCCCAGCACCATCAGCGGCGACATCGCGATGATGGTCGTGGCCGCGGCCGCGCCGATGACCCAGAACGCCTGGCGGAACCGGGAGTTGAACACCGTCTGGGAGTTCACCTCGCCCTCGCTCATCACCTGGTCGGCGATGATGACGAGGTCGTCGACCCCGGTGCCGACCACCGCGATGAACCCGGCGATGACCGCGAGTTCGAGCGGGTAGCCGAGCAGTGCCGCGAACCCGAGCAGGGTGTACACCTCCGCCAGCGCCGTGACGATCATCGGGAGCGCGACGCGGGGCTCGCGGTACCGGAGGAACACCATACCCGCGACCGCGAACACCGAGAGCACGCCGATGATCAGCGAGTACGTCCGGAAGTTCTCACCTTGAGACGCCGAGATGGACGAGGAGGTCCCCTCGCCGCTGATGTCGAGGTCGGCCGGGAGCGCGCCGGCGCGGAGGTTCAGCGCGATGGACTGGGCCTCGGCGAACTCACCGGTCGTGAGCCGGAACTGGCCGGTCTCTGCCCATGACCCGGCCGCCATGTTGTCGGCGAGACCCGGGTCCATCCCGAACGAGTTGACGACCTCGTCGTCGACGACGAGCAGGAGACACGGGTTCCGGTCCCCGTTCACCTCCTCGATCTCACCGGTCTCCGGGTTGTACCCGCACCGGTCGGCCTGATTCTGGTACGCGTCGGCGAACCCGCGCTGAGCGACGGCGTCTTGGAACGCGTGCGCCGACGACTGCTGACCGTTCGCGGCGGTGTTGCGGACGGTAACCGGAACGTACGACCCCTGCCGCCGTTCGTTCTGCGTTGCGGTCCCGATCGTGTCGAAGTCGCGTTGGGTTAAGACTCCCCGCTGAACCCCGGTCCCGTTCCCGTCGGGGTACGCGATGTCGATCCGGACGGTTCCGCGCTCCTCGAGGAGGTCGATCACGTCCTCTCTCCCCTCACCGGGAACCTCCACGAGAATGAAGTACTCGCCGGTGATCGACTGGACCTGCTGGACGCTCCCCCCCGAGAGACCGGCTTGGTTGATCTTGTCGTCGATGATGCCTATCGTCGCGTCGCGCGTCTGCTGGGTGACGCCGGAGCGAACGTCAGCGTACTCGTAGCCCGCGGCGTCCATCGCCGCGCGGAACTGCCCTTCGGTCACCGCCGGATCCGTGACTTCCACCGCGCTCTCTTCGGGCACGACGTTGAGGTCAACCGTCGTCGTGTTGTCCAGTTCGGCGGCGACCGCATCTATGACGGTCTCGGGCGGGTCGCCGTCGAACGCGACGTCGGTCGCGGTGTACCCCGACAGGGGCGCGCGGATCCGCGTCCCGCCCGCCAGGTCGAGGCCGTACTGGAGGTTCGTGATCCCCTGTTGGGCCTCGCTCGCGCTCTCGCCGGGCGCGGGCTCCGGACCGAATCCGGGACCGAACAGCGCGACCGACGAGCCGACCACGGCGACGACGAGCAGCAGGATGCGCCAGTTCTCCTTGATCGGTTCGAGCATCAGCGGGCCACCCCCTCGAACTTGTACCAGCGAAGCAGCGAGACGTTCATCAGGTACGTGTTCATCAGGTCGGCGCACAGCCCGACCGCGAGGATGATCCCGATGTCACGGAGGAGTCCGATCCCGAACACGGTGGCGACGATCGCCATCACGATCATCGCCGCGATGGAGGTCAGCGTCATCGTCACCCCGGTCCGCATCGCGCGGCTGACCGACTCGTAGAACTCGCCGGTCCGGCGCAGCACCGAGTCGTTCAACAGGATGTCCGAGTCGACGCTGTACCCGATTATCATCAGGAGCGCCGCGATCGTCCCCAGCGTCATCTGGATGCCGAGCAGGTTCATCGCCGCGATCGGGATGACGAGGTCGGAGAACGCGGACGCGACGACCGCCAGCGAGGGGACGAACGTCCGGAACAGCGCGAACACGAGCACGCTCATCCCGAGGAACGCGAGCGCCACGCCGAACACCGCGGTGCGCGCGGTGTCGCTCGCGAAGCTCGGCGACACCTGATCGATCGCGGTCGTGGTCAACCCCGCCGCCTCCGCCTGGTCTTGGAGGTCGTTCGCGAGTCCCTCCGGATCGTCTTGGGCCGCTTGGAAGGTGACGACCACGACGTCGTCGCCGGGGATCGTCTGGATCGAGTCGGGCTCCCGGTCGAAGGCGGTCCGGATCTGCTGTTCGACGTCGCCGTTCGTGTCGTCTGCGACTCGCAGCTCGACGCCGCCCGTGAACTCCAGTCCCAGGTTCGCCGGCGCGCCGGTGGCGACGACCCACCCGCCGATGATCGCCAACGCGAGGACCAGGAACGCGAGCGGCACCGCCGCGAGCTGCCGGTTCGAGTAGTCGGTGTAGTCGACCTCCGGCACCTCGATCGCTACCATAAATACCGGTTCCTCTGCGGGCGCGAATAAGCCTTCTTATCTGCTAGGCCGACGGCGACGACGGGGCCGTAACCGCCCGCGTTACGGGAGGTACCGCACGGCGACGACGCCCGGCTCCGAGCGGACCTCGACGCGGTTCACGCCCAGCCGGGCCGCCCGCGAGAGGGTCGCCTCGCGGTCGTCCATCACGTCGTCGACCGCCTCGGTCGTCTCCGACTCCGGCGGCGTCAACACGTGGACCTCGCCGACGCCCGCGCGCTCCTCTCTGGCGAGCTCACCGGTCGCCGTCTCCGCGGCGAGTTCGCGCTCGTGGACGGTCGGCGGCTCCGGGCTCTCCTCGATCGACAGCGCGCGGCGCTCCGCGACCTCGATCACCTGATAGGTGACCTCCATCGGCGGGTCGGGGGCGACCGTCGCCTCGACGGCGTCGTCGACGTCGAGGCCGGGGTTCGAGCTCAGCGTGTGCACCTGTCCGTCGTGGACGTCTTTCAGCACCGCCGAGTCGCTCTCGACGTGCGTGACGAGGAACGTGCTCTCCTTCTCGTCGGTCATTGCGCCCGGCTAGTCGCTCTGACGACTTCCGGCTTTCGAGCCGCGGGCGGCGTCGCTCACCGCGAGCCGTCGGCGTCGGTCGGATCCACGTCGCCGGCCGGCTCCTCGGCGTCGGCCGCCGTGTCGTCGAGCGCAGCGTCGTCCGAGCCCCCGCGAAGCCTGAAGTGCGTCGCGAACACGCCGAGCGCGGCCGCGACGGGGGGTGCGAACCCGGCGAGCTGCGGGAGCGCGTACAGCGCGCCGAGCACCGCGGAGCTGCTCGGGTCGCGGAGGTCCTCGGGGACCGAGATGATCAGCCCGAGGTACAGCGAGAGGAGGAACAGGAACCCGGCGATCCCCATCCACCGGTCGTACGTGGCCGCGACCCGGTCGCCGCGGCGGTGGCGGCGGGCGACGAACAGGATCGGCGCGAGCAGCGGTCCGACGGCCCCGAGGCCGGCGACCACGAACAGCGACCGCGAGAAGAGGAACGTCCCCCCCGTCGCCGAGGCCGTCTCGCCCATCCAGACGACGAGGGCGAGGGTGACGACGAGCGCGACGAACGCGGCCGCGAGCGCCCCGAGCGCGGCGTACGCGCGCATCGTCAGCGACTCGGTCGCGCGGAACGCGTACGGGATCGCGCCGAACACTCCGCGGTAGGCGTCTGCCATCGACCGTGATAGGCGCGTCGGCGAATTAAACCCCTCGTCGTCGGGAAGCCATTTATACGCCCGACCGGATCCCTCTGACGTGGGCCTCTACGACGCGTACCTCGCGACGCGCCATCGCCTCCACGACGCCGCGCCGCCGGCGCACGTCGCGCTCGTCCTCACCGAGCGTGACCTCCTCGCGGACGGCGCGTTCGACACGCTGTCGTCGGCGGTCGGCTGGGCGTTCGAGTACGGCGCGGACCGCGTCACGGTCTCCGTCTCCGTCCTCGACCGCGCGGTCGCCCCGACGCTGGTCCGGGAGCTGCGCCGCCTCGACGCGCCGGCCGAGACCGCGGTCCGCGGTCCAGACGTGGACGAGACGACGACCGACGCCGGCGTCGACGCGCCGGTCCGCATCCTCGTCGGCCTCGGCGGCAAAGCCGAGTTCGCCGGCGCGGTCCGCGAGCTCGCGAGCGACGTCGCCGCCGGGGAGATATCGCCCGACGCCATCGACGAGACCGACATCGCGGAGCGGCTGCTGTTCCCCGAGGAGCCCGACCTGGTCATCAAGACCGGCGCGGAGCGGCTCTCGGACTTCGCCATCTGGCAGTCCGTCTACGCCGAGCTCTACTTTACCGACGTGAACTGGCGGGACTTCCGCCGGCGCGAGTACCTCCGCGCGGTGTTGGACTTCCAGGACCGCCAGCGCCGCTTCGGTCGGTGAGGGGCGCGGGCGCGCCCGACCGAGGCCGAGCTACCAGACGAAGGCGAACAGGGCCGCGAACGTCACCAGCGCGCCGACCGTCGAGAGGATCGGCACGACGTTCTGCATCAGCACGACGCGGGCGCTCGTGCTCGGGTTGAACAGGTCGGCCGCCGACGGGACGTCGCTCGCGTCCCCCTCGCCGATCGCCGGCATCTCGTCGGCCGTCAGCGCGCCGACCGAGACCGTCGGCTCCTTCTCGCCTTTGATCCCCTGTCTGACCGTCACCGTGCGCGTCGCGCGGCCCCAGCCGAGCCCGACGATCGACATCGTCGCGATGATCACGAACGAGGCGGGGATGCCGACCGCGGAGAGGCTGATCACGATCCCGGAGGAGACGACCGCGACGACGATGGCGGCCGTCAGCGGGAGGTCGGTGATGTCGTTGCCGAGCGTGTCGAGCGTCCGGCGAGCGATGGTGAACGCGCCGACCGCGACCGCGGCGCTGCCGAGGAGGATCATCGGCGTCATCTCCACGGAGTCCAGCGCGACGAGCGGCGCGATGGCGTTCGCGATGTTCGAAGTCCCCGAGGAGAACGCCATCAGGCAGCCGATGGCGATGACGACGATCCCGCCCGTCAGCTCGCGCCGCGTCGTGTTCGGACCGAGGACCGGGCGCGGGACCGTCCCCGACCGGTCGAACTCGAACAGCGCCCCGTCGGTGCTCTCGATCGCCACCCAGCGGTCGATCGTCGAGTAGAAGTAGCGGCCGACGACGCCCGACACCCAGAACCCGATGATCGGCGCGACGAGCCACCAGATCGCGATCTCGCCCATCACCGCCCAGTCGAGGGTGTTCGTCGCGATGCCCAGTCCGGCGATGGCCCCCACCGCCGTCATCGACGTCGACGCCGGCACGCCGGCGAAGTTGCCGACGAACAGCGCGCCGCCGATAAAGAAGAGGACGATGATGCTCGTCTCCAGCGTGAACACGTTCGCGCCGGTGACGAGGTCCTCGCCGAGCGTCGTGACGACGCGCTGCCCCAGCGTCCCCGCGCCGATGAAGAAGAACACGGACATCAGCCCCGCCGCGCCCGCCTTCGATAACACGTCCGCGCCGACGGCCGGCCCGAACGCCGGTCCCGTCGTCGCCCCGCCGATGTTGTATCCGACGAACGCCGCCACCGCGACGCCGACGAGAAGAAGAACTTCGACCATACGTACAAGCAGACGACGCACGCGCTGTTAAACGGACGGGGTCCGTCCTCGTCGACCGCTTCGTGCGACGCGCTCCGATCGAACGGTCCGCGAGCCCGCGAAAGTGCGCAGTGAACGCTATCGGTGGTCACTCACGAGTATACCGACTGAGTCCAAACTCATCGGGGATTGGTTCACTGCGTTCGCAAAATGCACCGGCCGAGATTTGAACTCGGGTTGCAACCATGGCAAGGTTGCGTGATACCACTACACTACCGGTGCGTGCTTCGCATCCGCTACTTGTTCGGAGACTCACTTAAGTCTGTCACATCGGGACGGCGGGACCCTGCGGACCCCGCGCCGACCCGCCTCACCGCTCGCGTCGCCGGGCGATCTCCGCGGCGTGGGCGTCGTGGAGGTCGGCGAACGCCGCGGCCTCGGCGCGCTCCTGCGCCTCGTCGTCGCCGCGGTCGCGGACCCGGCATTTGATCGCCGCGAGCGCGTCGGACGCGCCGGCCGCGATCTCGTCGGCCACCGAGCGGGGGTCGTCGACCACGCGCGAGACGAGTCCGGTCCGGCGGGCCGCTTCCGCGTCGAGGACCCGCCCGGAGAGCGCGAAGTCGAGCGCCTCGCCCTCGCCCATCACCCGAGGGAGTCTGACGGTCCCGCCCCACGCGCCGAACAGCCCCAGAGAGACGCCGGGCTCGCCGAACGTCGCCCGCGGCGTCGCGACGCGGACGTCCGCGGCGAGCGCCAGCTCCACGCCGCCGCCGCGGGCCGCCCCGTCGACCCCGCAGACGACGACCGACGGCGACTCCTCTATCGCGGCCGCGACGCGCTGTCCCCGCCGCGCAAAGGCCTCTGGGTCGTCGAGCGCGCCGACGACGTCGAGGTCCGCGCCGGCGCAGAAGGCCTCGCCCGCGCCGCGGAGGTACGTCACCGGGGGGCGACCGTCGCTCTCCGGCGCTTCGAACGCCTCGCGTAGGTCGGTCAGGTCCGCCGGCCGGAGCGCGTTGCGGGCCGCCGGGCGGTCGATCGTGACGACGCGCACGTCGCCGTCGGTTCGGGTTCGGATCACGGGACGGAATCCCGTTCGTTTCCAAAGGTCTTTGCCCTTCGCTCGTATACCGGATAGCAATGGACGATGCCGCGCGAGCGCGTGACGCTGCGCGCGAGGCGCTCGCGGACGTCGAACCCGAACAGCTCCGCGAGGCCCTCGACGCCCGGATCCTCGACGCGGCGGTGACCCCCGGCGTGCTGGCGCTGGTCACCGCCCGCGCGCTCGACCCCGACGTCGACCTCGGCGACGTGGCCGACCGCGCCGCGGGCGTACAGCTCATCTACGAGGGGCTGCGACTCACCCGCACGGTCGCCCGCGAGGAGCCGTGGGTGACCGCGCCGACCGCCGCGGCCGAGATCGACGCCGACATGGAGATCCTCGCCGCCGACGTGCTCGTCTCTCGCGGCTTCTCGCTCCTCGCGCGTACCCACGCCGCCCGCCCCGCGGTCGACGTGGTGCGCGCGTTCGGCCGCGACCAGACGCTGCGCGACCGCGACGAGACGGACGCCGACGCCGCGGCCGCGCTCGACCGGAACCTGGAGGTCGACGCGCTCGAACTCGCGGTCGTCGCCGGCACCACCGCGGTCGGCGGCGACCCGCCCGAGGAACTGCTCGAATACGCCCGCGACCTCGCCGCCGACTGCGACGGCGAGTTCCCGCCGGCCGGCCGGGCGCTCCCGGAGGCGACCGCCGACCGCATCGCCGACATCTCGGACCGCGCCGTCAGCGCGACCGACCGCTGACCGGCCCGGGGACGACGCCGGAGGGCGTCCCGATTCCCGGACGCCGCGCCCGCGGATCGAAACCCATAAAGTCGAATCCGGTCAACGACTGATTGCGTGCCTGGGTAGCTTAGCGGTAAAGCGCGTCCTTGGTAAGGACGAGACCCCGAGTTCAAATCTCGGCCTAGGCTCTCCTCGCAGTACGCGCCTTTTTTGCTCCCGCTCGTCGTGACGCTGTATGGGAAAACACGAGCGCGGCTGGGTCGAGGCCACGGAGAAGCTGACCGCCCAGATCGCGAACGGCGACGATCCGGACGACGATCTCTCCGATGCGGGTCGGCTCGACCTCGCAGAGGCCCTCGCCGACCGGCTCCGGAGCGACTTCCCCGACGTGACCGCGGTGCGCCACGCCGGCAACTCCTACGACTCGCTCGGCGACCTGATCGTCGAGACGCCGGACAGCGAGACGTTCGTCGAGGCGAAGTTCGTCGCCGGCGGCGGCACGCGGGCGAACCTCGGTCAGGACACGCTGACGCAGTTCGAACTGTTCGAGGACGCGACGGCGTGGAGCGACTTCCGCGAGGCGATCGGGTTCCCCGAGGACCGCGAGGCGCTGCTCCGCGAGTTCGACGACTATCCGGACGACGTCCGCGACTGGTCGTACAAGTCGGCGGTGTACGACCGCGCCAAACACCTCAAGGACGTCCTCGACGTGTCGCGGGGCCAGAACACCGGCTCGCGGGCGGACGAAGTGCTCGCGGACCCGGACGCGACTGAGACCCAGCGGGAGGCGGCGCGGATCGTCGACGCGATCCTCGACCTCGACCGCGAGGAGAAGCTGGCGTACTTCGACCACCTCCGCGAGGCCGAGCAGAACCCGCGCAACGTCGAGACGTTCGCGCACCTGATCGTCTGCGGCTACCACACCGCCGACGCGCTGGCGGAGCACTTCGACGACGACCTCGACGAGATCAAGCGGCTGCTCGAGGCCGACGCCTATCGCCTCTACGAGGTGAACAAGAACAGTGGAACGGTGTCCGTCGAGAACCCGTCGGAACTGCTCGCCGGCTTCGACTGGCGGGACACCCGCGTCGAGGTCCCGGAGGACGGGACCTCAGTGAGCGTGGTGACTGGGCCGCCGGACGACCGGCGGCGCGTGCTGAACATCGCCTACAACTGGAAGAACAAGTTCCAGGGGATCCAGACGCCGTCGATGAACGTGTTCGTCCCCGAGGCCTGAACCGGCGGCCGGAGGCGGCCGCCGTCAAGGCCCCGGCGACCCGCACCCTTTTGCGCTCGGGCGCCAAGGATCACGCATGTCACGCGGCCGCCGGAAGCCGGACTGGCTGAAGTCGCGCCCGCCGTCCGGGAGTCGGTTCACGGAGATCAAGTCCACTCTCCGCGAGCACGACCTCCACACGGTCTGCGAGGAGGCGAACTGCCCGAACATGGGCGAGTGCTGGTCTGGCAACGACGGGCCGGGCACGGCGACGTTCATGCTGATGGGCGACCGCTGCTCGCGCGGCTGTAACTTCTGCGACGTCGAGACGGGCGGGATGGAGGCGCTCGACCCGGACGAGCCCGCCAACGTCGCGGACGCGGTCGCGGAGATCGGACTGGATTACGTCGTCCTCACGTCGGTCGACCGCGACGACCTCGCGGACGGCGGGTCGGCGCACTTCGCCGAGACGATCCGCGAGATCAAGCGCCGCGACCCGGAGATCCTCGTCGAGACGCTCATCCCCGACTTCCAGGGCGACCCCGAGGCGATCCGTCGGATCATCGACGCCGGCCCGGACGTGATCGCGCACAACGTCGAGACGGTCGAGCGCCTCCAGTGGCCGGTCCGCGACCGTCGCGCGAACTACGAGCAGTCGCTCGCCGTCCTCGACCAGGTCGACCGCGAGTCCGACGTCCACACGAAGACGAGCCTCATGCTCGGCGTCGGCGAGTACGACCACGAGGTGTACCGCACGCTCGGCGACCTCCGCGAGGTCGGCGTCGACGTGGTCACCTTCGGCCAGTACCTCCAGCCCTCCCGCTCGCACCTCGACGTGTTCGAGTACGTCCACCCGGACGTCTTCGAGACGTGGCGGCGCGTCGCCGAGGAGGAGTTCGACTTCCTCTACTGCGCGTCGGGCGCGATGGTCCGGTCGTCGTACAAGGCCGGCGAGCTGTTCGTCGAGGCGCTGCTGCGCGAGGGCCGCTCGCCCGAGGACGCACGCCGCCGCGCGCGGGCCGCTGGCGGCGACTGAGCGCCGGCGGACGCGGGCCCCGCGGCGGGCGCTCCCGCCCCTGAGCGGAATTGCGGGCTGTCAGGCGTTTTCGAGGTCTCGATCTTTGTCCGAACAGCGAGTTATTTACCTCTCGGTAACTCACCCTGCGTCAGTGACACGCACACATGGGAACAACTGACTCGTCGATCGTCGACTCGGCGCGGGCCCGGCCGGGGCTTCTCTTCGTCGTCCTCCTCGGCGGCCTGCTCCTCGTCGACCTCGCGGCGAAACTCGCGGGCGTCGGCCTCGGTCCGATCGGGGGGTCCCTCTCGGTCGACCGGCTCGGCTCGAACCTCTGGAACGGCATCGTCATCGGCCTCGTGATCGGGCTCGCCGGCATCGGGCTCTCGATGACGTACAGCATCCTCTCGTTCGCGAACTTCTCGCACGGCGACCTCGTCAGCGTGGGCGCGTTCTCCGGCTGGGGCGTCGCCTTCCTGATCGCCGGCTTCGGCGACATCCCGGCCCGCGCGCTCCTGACGGTCCGCGACGCCGGGAGCGCCTCGCCCGGCGACATCGGCGCGCACATCCTCACGACGCCGGGCGCGATCCTCGTCGGACTGCTCGCGTCGTTCGTCGTCACCGCGGTCCTCGCGGTGGCGCTCGACCGCGCGTTCTACAAGCCGATGCGGGACCGCGACGGGATCTCGCTGCTCATCGCCTCCATCGGCGCGGCGCTCATCGTCCGCTACCTGCTCCAGTTCGGCTACGGCTCCGACCGGCGCGGCGTGACCGCCAGCGTCGAGGCATCGAACCTCGCGTTCGACCCGCTCGGGCTCTCGGTGAACGCGCACGAGCTCACCATCCTCGTGGCCGCGGTCGGCCTGATGCTCGCGATGCACGGCATGCTCCAGCACACGAAGCTCGGCACCGCGATGCGGGCGATGGCCGACAACAAGGACCTCGCGCTCATCACCGGGATCCCGGCCGAGCGCGTCGTCACCGCCACATGGATCATCGGCGGCGGGCTCGCGGGCGCCTCCGGCTACCTCTACGTCCTCCTCCGCGGGACGATCCAGTTCGACTTCGGCTGGCTCCTCCTGCTCCTCATCTTCGCGGCCGTGATCCTCGGCGGGATCGGGTCGGTGTACGGGGCCATCGTCGGCGGCCTCGTCATCGGCGTGGTGTTCACCACCTCGACGATCTGGATCCCGTCCGACTTCAACCAGGCCGCGGCGTTCGCCGTGATGATCCTGATGCTCCTCCTGCGCCCCGAGGGGCTGTTCAAGGGGGTGTCGACGGCGTGAGCGACGCCGACGTCCCCGGCGGGCCGCAGGGCTCGTCCGACGCGCCGGAGAGCGCCACGGCGGCGGTGATCGAGGCCGCCCGCGAGAGCGACCTCGGGCTCGTGGTCGGGACGCTGCTCGCGGTGTACGCCGCCGCGGCGCTGCTGACGTTCTCCGACGGGCTCAACAGCGTCGTCGGGCTCTTGGAGACGCTGACGTTCCTCGGGCTCGTCTACGCGCTCACCGCGCTCGCGCTCAACCTCCAGTGGGGGTACACCGGGCTGTTCAACATCGGCGTCGCCGGCTTCATGGCCGTCGGCGTGTACACGATGGGGATGGTCGTGCGGTCGCCGGACCCCGCCTTCGGCCCGCCCGGGCTGGGGCTCCCGCTCCCGGTCGGAATCCTCGCCGGGATGGGGATGGCGGGCCTGCTCGGCGCCGTCGCCGCCCTGCCCGCGCTGCGGCTCAAGGCCGACTACCTCGCCATCGTGACGCTCGGGCTCTCCGAGATCGTCCGCCTGTCGCTCCAGTCGAGCGCCTTCGACAACTTCCTGCGCGACACGATCGGCGCCGGGACCGGCGGCGGTCGCGGGATGGGGATGCCGGACAACCCGGTCCGCGACCTGTTCCTCGTCGACGGGCAGGCGGGGACGCCGACCGCGTTCGGCGACCTCGTCTTCGGGGTCTTCGGGACCGACGGCCTCGGGATCGCGCACCCGATCCTCATCGGGTGGGGGTACATCGCCGTGCTCGCCGGCTTCCTCGTCGGGTTCTACCTCCTTCTCGAACGCCTCGGCCGGTCGCCGTTCGGCCGGGTCATGAAGGCGATCCGCGAGGACGAGCTCGTCGCCGACTCGCTCGGCAAGGACGTGAACCTCGTGAAGATCAAGGTGTTCGTCATCGGCTGCGCGCTGATGGGGCTCGCCGGAATTCTCTGGTTCGGCAGCCAGGGCAACGTCTCGCCGACGCCGCAGTTCCGGCCACTCCTAACCTTCTACGTGTTCATCGCGGTGATCATCGGCGGCTCCGGCTCGAACACCGGCTCCGTCCTCGGCGGTATCGTCTTCGCCGCGGCGCTGTTCGAGGGGCCCCGGCGCGTCGGCGCGACCGTCCGGGGGCTCATCGACGCGCAGACCCCGGCGTCGTTCGCCGACGCCGTCGCGTCGCTGGACCCGGTGACGTTCCTCGCGTACGCGACCGACAACATCGCGCCGCTCCAGTTCGTCTTCCTCGGCATCGTCCTAGTGTTCATCATCCACCGGCGGCCCGACGGGATCCTCGGCGACCGGATCGAGACGGCCGCGGCCGTCGACCTCTCCGAGCGGCCCGCCGGAGGTGACGCCGATGAGTAGCGACGCGCCCGACCCGCTCGACGGCGGCACGGCCGACGCGGTCTCCGCCGCGGACGCCACCGACGCCGAACCGGAGTCGAACGACAGCGCGGTCGAGGAGGCGGCGAAGCACATTCCGTCGGGGCCCCCCTCGGGGACACCGCCGCTCCGCGTCGAGGGGCTCGTGAAGCGGTTCGGCGGCGTCACCGCCGTCGACGGGGCCTCCTTCGAGGTGGAGTCCGGGTCGCTGACCGGCCTGATCGGGCCGAACGGCGCCGGGAAGTCGACGACGTTCAACTGTATCACCGGCGTCCACGAGCCGACCGCCGGGTCGGTGTACTTCGAGGGCGAGGACATCACCGGGCTCAGGCCCCACCGGATCGCGCGGCAGGGGCTGGTCCGGACGTTCCAGATCGCCCGGGAGCTCGCCGAGATGACCGTCCTGGAGAACCTCATGCTCGCGCCGCAGGGGCAGATCGGCGAGTCCGCGATCCGCGCGGTCACGCCCGGGCTCCGCGGCGCGGTCGTCGAGGAGGAGACCGACCTCCGCGAGCGGGCGTGGGAGACGCTGGAGTTCTTCGAGATCGATCACCTCGCGCACGAACACGCGGGGAACCTCTCCGGGGGCCAGCGGAAGCTGCTGGAGATGGCCCGCGCGCTGATGACCGACCCCGAGATGGTGCTGCTCGACGAGCCGCTCGCCGGGGTCAACCCCACGTTGGAGGAGAAGCTCCTCGACCGGATCCACGAGCTGCGCGCCGACGGCTACACCTTCCTGCTGGTCGAGCACGACATGGACATCATCATGGAGAACTGCGAACACGTCATCGTCATGCATCAGGGCAGCGTTCTCGCCGAGGGGACCGGCGACGAGATACGGAACGACGAACGGGTCATCGAGGCGTACCTGGGTGAGGACCTATGACCGCCGACGCCGCGGCGGACGACCCGGAATCGGTCGACTCGGGCGAGACGGAACCCGCTCCGGCCGAGGAGACGGGAGCGGCCGCCGCCGCCGGCACCGACGCGGCCGCCACCGCCGGCACCGACCACGCGATCGGCGGCGACGCGATCCTGCGGCTCCGCGACCTCGACGCCGGGTACGGCGATCTCCAGATCCTCTCCGACGTCGTCCTCGACGTGGCTGACGAGGAGTACGTGACCATCGTCGGCCCCAACGGGGCCGGCAAGTCGACCGTGATGAAGACCGTCTTCGGGCTCACGACCCACATGGGCGGCACCGTCGAGTTCGAGGGGCGGTCGATCCAGGGGCTCGCGCCGGAGCAGATCATCCGCGAGGGGATCGGCTTCGTCCCGCAGAACGACAACGTGTTCCCCGGGCTCAGCGTCCGCGAGAACCTCGAGATGGGCGCGTACATCCTCGACGAGGTGCCCGAAGACCAGATCGAGACGATCTACGACCGGTTCCCGATCCTCCGGGAGCGCAGCGACCAGAAGGCCGGGACGCTCTCGGGCGGCCAGCGCCAGATGGTCGCGATGGGGCGCGCGCTCATGCTCGACCCCGACCTCCTGCTGCTCGACGAGCCCTCGGCCGGCCTCGCCCCCGACCTCGTCTCCGACATGTTCGACCGGATCGACCGGATCAACGAAGGCGGGACGGCGGTGCTGATGGTCGAACAGAACGCGAAGGAGGCGCTGCGCCGCTGCGACCGCGGCTACGTGCTGGTGAACGGCGAGAACCGCTACACGGACCGCGGCGACGTGCTGCTCGCCGACGAGGACGTGCGGCGCGACTTCCTCGGCGGATAGGGAGGCGTCGCCTCGCGGACGGCGGTACCGGTCGCAAAAATCGGTTCGGCGGCGGTCGGACGACTCGTTACTGGTTCAGCACGCTCGACCACTGGCTGGTGTACGTCGCCTGGTTCGGCTCGAAGGAGACGCGCTGGTCGACCGTGCCGTCGCGCTCCTGGAAGGCGTTGACGTACGACTCCTCCAACGACTGGCCGTAGGCGTCGTTGAGGTACAGCGTCCCGGAGCTCGACGCGCCGACCGTGTCGCTGACGGCGAGGTCGGCCATCGCGGGCCCCTGGAGCAGGTCGGAGGGCGCGGTCCGGAAGATGTAGCCGTTGTCCTCTAAGTCGGTCACGTTCGGGTCGGTCGACGACGGCGAGATGCCGACGACGCCGTTGGGGATGAACACCTGCTCGGAGACCTGGAGGTTGACGTTCGACGACGCCGGCCCGACGACCGCGCCGAAGCCGGCGTTGACGAGGGCGTTCGCGCCCGAGATGCCCGCCTGCGGGTCCGTCTGGGTGTCCTCCACGCGGGTCTCGACGTCGACGTTGATGCCCGCGTCGTTGACCTGCGTGGCCGCGAGCAGCGCGCCGTCGCGGATCGGGACGCCGAGCGGCCCGAGGTCGCCGGTCTCCGGCATCAGTACGCCGATCCGGGCGGTGAAGGAATCGACGCCGACCGGGTCCGCGGCCGTCGCGTTCTGGTCCTCGTCGGAGAGCTCGTTGCCGAACTCGACGGTGTCGAGGGTGACGAGCTCGCCGTCCTGGAAGTCGATGATGTCGTACGCGGCGGTGGAGATGTCGCCGTTGACGTCGAAGTTGACGCCCGAGGACGCGCCCACGTAGTGGACCGGGTCGCCGGCGGCGACCGTCTCGACGGCCTCGGGGAGGTCCGCCGGCCCGAACTCGTCGCCGCCGGGATTGGCGACGGTCCGGACGCGGTCGCGGATCGCCTCGCCGCTGTTCTCGCCGGCGGCGGTCGCCGCGAGGATCTGGATCGCCATCGCGTCGTACGCCTGCGCGGTGAACACGCCGGGCCCCTCGCCGTACTCCTCCTCGTACGACGAGGTGAAGAACTCCGCACCGGGACCGCCGGCCGAGGGCGCGGTGCCGATGACGTTGTTCATGTCGTTGTCGACCTCGCCGGGGAGGTCGCCGTCGATCAGCCCGTCGGGGACGATGATGTCCAGGTCCGGCGCGCTGTCGGCGAAGTCCGAGTAGAAGTCGCGGAACAGCTGGATACCGGACTGCGGGAAGCCGACGACCATCACGGCGTCCGGGATGCTGTTCTGGTCGCCGCCGTCGGACCCGTCGTCACCGTCCATTCCGTCGCCACCGTCAGAGCCGTCCGATCCGTCGGAGCCGTCGCCGCCGTCGGAGCCGTCGCCGCTCTCCGTCGAACAGCCGGCGAGCCCCGCGATGCCGACCGCGCCGGCACCCTTGAGTACGTCGCGTCGCTGGATTCTTCGCTTCATCCTGTGAGCGTATACCATACGAGCCGTTATAAGTGTATCCACGATCACAAATACGACGGCCCCCGAATTCGACGGACCGAACGGCGTTCGCCGGGGCGAGATGCGTTCTCTCGCCGGTCCACCGAAACGTCGTCGAGCGCCGCGGCGACGTCGTGCGCACCCCCTGACAGGAAACCCCGCCGGCGTCGCGAGCGCGACCGGCCGGCCTCAGTACCCCTGCGCGTTGCCGTCCTTCCGCGGCTCGGTGGCGGCCGAGAGGACGCCGTCGCGGCTGCGGGCTATCTGGGCCCCGCCGAACATCACCGGCGAGAGCGTCCGCACGTCGTGGTCCTTCCGGACGAGCTTGGCCGCGGCGTCGTCGTCGAAGTGGGGTTCGAGCGCCAGCTCGCCGCTCTCGCGGTAGCGCCACCGCGGCTCGTCGAGCGCGCGCTGGAGCGGCATCTCGTAGTCGACAAGGTTCGAGATCACCTGGACGTGGCCCTGCGGCTGCATGTACCCGCCCATCACGCCGAACGCCGCCCAGTCGTCCTCGTCGAACCGGACCACGCCCGGGATGAGGGTGTGGAAGGGTCGCTTGCCGGGTTCGAGGCTGTTCGGGTGGTCCGGGTCGAGCGAGAAGGACGCGCCGCGGTTCTGGAGGGCGATGCCGGTGTCGCCCGCGACGAGCCCGGAGCCGAAGCCGGCGAACCGCGAGTTGATGTACGAGACGACGTTGCCGGCGTCGTCGGCGACGGTGAGGAGGACGGTGTCGGCGTCCTCGGCGTTCGCGTCCGGCACGCCGAAGGACACGTCGTGCGAGGCGGTCTCGCCGATACCCGCGGCGCGCTTCGTCGCCCACTCGCTCGACGCCAGCGGCGGGATCTCCTCGTACTCCGGGTCGGTGACGTAACGGTGGCCGTCGTGGAAGGCTCGCTTCAATGCCTCGGCGAAGTAGTGGACGCGTTCCGGCGAGTCGTAGTCGTACTCGCCCGCGCCGAGCTCGGACGCGACGTTGAGCGCCTCCAGCGCGATGAGTCCCTGGTTGTTCGGCGGGAGCTCGTACACCTCGGCGCCGTTGTAGGTGGTCGACACCGGGTCCGGCCACTCGACCTCGAAGTCGGCGAGGTCGTCGACGGTCATGAACCCGCCCTGCGACTGGACCTCGTCGGCGATCGCCTCGGCGATCTCGCCCTCGTAGACGACGTCGGCCCCCTCCTCGGCGATCTTCTCCATCGACTCGCCGAGCCGCGGGAGCGTCACCGTCTGCCCGACCTCTGGCGGCTCGTCGTCGAACAGGAACGCCTCGCGGGCGTGGTCGTCGGTGAACAGCGCGTCGGCGCTCGCCCAGTAGGAGGCGATGACCTCCGATACCGGGTACCCCTCGGTCGCGTAGCGGATCGCCGGCGCGAGGGCGTCTGCGAGCGTGAGCCGCCCCAGCTCCTCGACGGTCGCCTCCCAGCCGCGGGCCGTCCCCGGGACCGTGACCGCGTGGGGCCCGTAGAACGGCATCCCGGCCTCGCCGGCGTCGTCGACCGCGTAGCCGCCGTCGTCGGGGTAATAGGAGTCCGCGTTCTCGTCCTCGGCGAGCGCCCCGCGGACGTTCTCGATCGTCGCGTCCGCCGGCGCCCCGCCACACGAGCGCATCGCGCCGACCTCGCCGTCGGCGGTCCGGTACAGCGCGAACACGTCGCCGCCGAGCCCGGTCGAGGTGGGCTCGACGACGTTGAGCGCGGCGGCGGTCGCGACCGCCGCGTCGAACGCGTTACCGCCGTCGCGCAACACTTCGATCCCCGCCTGGCTCGCGAGCGGCTGGCTGGTCGCCACCACGCCTCGCTCCCCGTACACGGTCGACCGCCGCGAGGTGAACCGATCTAAGTCTGGCTCCAT
>NZ_CAKZRO010000032.1 GCF_937146585.1 uncultured Halorubrum sp.
GGGTATGAGCCACCAACCGGGATCGCGTGGATTCGACCTCGACGCGGCGTTCAAGGCGTTCGGCGCGGTCGGGATCGCCATCTCCGCCGCGCTCATCGTGGCCGTGCTGGCGCTGACCGACCCGTTCGGCGAGTACGTCACCGCGTCGCCCGCCCTGCTCGGAACGCTGTTGTACGGCGCGCTCGTCGTCGCGGTCGGCTACACGACGTACGCGCTCCGCCGGCGCTGACCGGGCGCGGTCCGCCGCCGACCGACGACGCCGCCGGGAGACATAAACCGCTCGCGGGCGGACGGATTCGTATGACAGACGACCCGAGCGACGCGGCGGTGGAGCGCTTCCTCGACCGAGCCGAGAGCGCGCTCGACAGCTACGATCAGGGGTACGCCGACGCGGACGCGACGCTGGCGACGCTGCGCACCCACGTCGACGAGCTGTCGGCGAGCGTCGAGGAGTCCGCTACCGAAGGTTCCGAGGACGACGGTTCCGACGAGGAGAGCGATTCTGACGCGTGAGAGCGAGCCCGTGAGGAGCCGGGCTCGAAGCCGGAGGCGCCCGGCTACGGGTGCGCGCCGATCAGCTCCCTGACGCGGCCCACGTACTCCGCGAAGGCGGCGTCGCCGCGCTCGCGCGGGCGTTCGACGTCGACGTCGACGACCTCCCGGACCCGGCCGGGCTCCGCGGCCATCACCACGACCCGGTCGGCGAGCGTCACCGCCTCCGCCACGTCGTGCGTGACGAAGAGGACCGTCTTGCCCGTCGAGGCCCACACGTCGAGCAGTTCCCGCTGGAGCATCTCGCGGGTCTGCGCGTCCACCGCGCCGAACGGCTCGTCCATCAGCAGCAGGTCCGGGTCGACCGCGAGCGCCCGCGCGATGGCGACGCGCTGTTTCATCCCGCCCGACAGCGACTTCGGGTAGGCGTCGCGGAACTCCGCGAGCCCGACGAGGTCCAGCATCTCGTCGACCCGCCGGTCGCGCTCGGCGGCCGACCGGTCGCTCCGTTCGAGCCCGAACCCGACGTTCTCCTCGACGGTCAGCCACGGGAACAGGTGGTACTCCTGGAACACCACGCCCATGTCCGTCGTCGGGGCCGTGACCTCGGTGCCGTCGAGCAGGACCCGGCCGTCCGTCGCCTCGGTCAGCCCGGCCACGACCCGGAACAGCGTCGTCTTCCCGCAGCCGGACGGCCCGACGAGGCAGACGAACTCGCCGTCCGCGACCGAGAAGGACACGTCGTCGAGCGCGCGCACCGGGTCGCCGTCGCCGTCGGCGTCGTACGTCTTTCCGACGCCGTCGAGGGCGACGCTCGCCGCCGCGGGAGAGCGGGGCGCGCCGGGGCCACCGGCAGTTCCGTCGTCGCCGGCGCTCCCGTCGTCGTTCACGCCCGCCACGCCAACACCCTCCGTTCGACCGCGCGGAACGCGACGTCGACGAGCAGGAACATCAGGCTCAACACGAGGATGTACGCGATCGCCCGGTCGACGCGCAGGTTGTTGCTGGCGCGGATGATCTCGCGGCCGACCCCGGGGACGCCGAAGATCTCCGAGGCGACGACGAGCATCCAACACCGCCCCAGTCCGGTCCGGATCCCGGTCATGATCCCCGGCATCGAGGCCGGCAACACGATCGACCGGACGGCGTCGAGGTCGCCGCGGACGCCGAGCGTCCGACCCACGTCGAGCAGGTCCTCGGAGACGCCCTCCACCGCGCCGTACGCCGCGTAGAAGTTGATCCAGAACGCGCCGACCGCGATGATGAACGCCGCGCCGGCGTCGTTGATCCCGAACCACGCGATCGCGAAGCCGATCAGCGCGAGCGGCGGGACGGGGCGCAGGGTCCGGACGAGCGGCGCGGTCAGGTCGTCGAGCACCCGGCTCCAGGCGAACGCGACCCCCGCGGCGACGCCGAGTCCGGTCCCGACGGCGGTGCCCGGGATCCAGTGGCGGACGCTCTGCGAGAGCGCCGCGATCATGTCGCCCGACGCGAGTTCGCTCGCGAACGCCTCGCCGACGGCGATCGGCGAGGGGAGCACGAACGGGTCCTGGGTGAGCGAGACGGCGTGCCAGACGAGGAGGAACGCCGCGACGCCGGCCGCCCCGCGACGCAGGCGCCGGCCGCCGCCGAGCCCGACGCTCGCGAACGCCCCGTCGCCGCCGACGCGCGGTCCGGTTTCGGTCGCCATCAGAGCGAGTCGTACACCCCGAGGTCGAATATCTCGTCGGTCGACAGCTGCTCGTCGATCTGGCCGTTCCCGGCCGCGAACTCGGAGAACACCTGCGTCGCCTCGGTGATCTGGTTGGGGTCGGTAATGAAGTTCGACAGCGGCGAGTCGAGCGCCTTCCGCGCGCGGTCGACCGGCATCCCGATCCCCTCCTCGACGTGGCCCGCGGTCGCGTCGGGGTTCTCGTCGATGAACTCGGTGGCGCGGACGTGCTGTTCGAGGAACTGCGCGGCGAGCGGGGAGTCCCGGACCTCGTCGCTCATCAGGGTGACCGCGGCGGGCTGGCCGGGGAGGACGTCGGCCGCGGTCCGCAGCATCGTCACCGACGACTCCTCCGCCTGCGCGATGGTCGGCACCGGCTCCATGATCGAGGTGCCGTCGATCTCGTCGTTGGCGATCGCCTGCCAGACGGAGCTCGCGCCGCTGATCTCGATGATCTCCACGCTGTCGTTCGCGGCGGGGTCGACGCCGACGTCGCGGAGCCAGTAGCGGAGCAGCACGTCAGGAACGCTCCCCTGCGGGAACGTGCCGAACGTGAACGGTTCCCCCTGCTCTTCTTCCCACGCCGCGAACGCGTCGGCCCCCTCCTGCTCGAACGTCTCGTGGAACGAGGACTCGGCCATGATCCCCATCGGCTCCCGGATGTTCGCGGCGGTCACCCGCGCGGCGATGCCGCGGTCGATCGCGATCATCGCGGGCACGATCCCGAACATCGCGACGTCGATGTCGCTGCCGCCGAGCGCTTGGACGATGTCGGGGCCGTTGCCGAACTCCTGTCCGGTGACCTCGGCGTCGATCTCGGAGAAGTACCCCTCGCCCTCCATCACGTACCACTGGAGGTCGGGGTAGATCGGCATGTGCGCGACCGTCAGTTCGTCGAGGCCGCCGCCGGAGCCGCCGAGGCAGCCGGCGAGCCCGACCGTCGCAGTTCCGCCCGTCGCCGCGAGGAACGATCGCCGCGACGCTGTCCGCGTTGGTTCGTACATACCGATGAAAGCGGACCCGCGGGCAACACCCTCGCGCCACCAGCAACTGAAGCGTGTTCCGGTGACGTAGCCGAGAACCCGGATCGAACGATTTAGCGGTTTAGAGCGGCCCTGAGACGGATAACCGGATCGAGATTCGTCACCGAATGGCGCAAATATTGCTGCCGCGGTCCGCCGAGTCGTTCCGGCGGGCGATCACGACCGCGGGGTCAGGGTCGCTCCGCCGCATCCTCGTCGAACAGCCCCAGGTCCTCGGCGACGAGGTCGGCGAGCCGGTCTTTGATCGCCGGGTCGACCTCCGCGACGGACTCGCCGCCGTGTTTCTCCGCGTTGTGTCTCTCGAGCGCGTCCGCGAGGTCGTCGAGCGGCACGCGGGTCTCCGTCTCGCACTCGTCGCACACGATCGGGACGGACGGCTCGTTGGTGGACATTACCCCGACGATCGCCCGTGTCGGATATATGCCTTCGGGCGGCGGCGCGTGCGCCGGCGACTCCCGGCCGAACACTTTCGGGAGGACCGTCGCGGTCCGCGACCTTCGCCGCGACGAACCGCCACCGTCTACTGGCCCCACCGCGACGGTCCGGCATGTACGTTCTCGTGACGGGGGCCGCGGGCGGGATCGGCGGGAGCGTCGCGCGCACGCTGGCGGCCGCCGACCACGACGTCCTCGGCGCCGACCGCGACGCGGAGGGGCTCGCGCGGTTGCCCGACGCAGTCGAGACCGCGGTCGTCGACATCCGGGACGAGGCGGCCGTCCGCGACCTGCTCGCGGACCGCCCGCTGGACGCGCTCGTCTCCTGCGTCGGCGGGTACGAGATCGCGGCGGTCGAGGACACCTCGGCGACGGCGTTCCGCCGGCAGGTGGAGACGAACCTGACCGCGGTCCACGTCACCGTGGCCGCGGCGCTCCCGACGCTCCGCGAGCGCGGCGGCCGGGTCGTGGTCGTCGGCTCGATGGTCGGCTCGGTGGCGCTGCCGTACCACGGCGCGTACAGCGCCGCGAAGGCCGGGCTCGACGGGTACGTCGACGCGCTCCGCAGGGAGGTCGGCCACCGCGGAGTCGACGTGGCGCTGGTCGAACCCGGCCCCGTCCCGACCGGGTTCAACGAGCGGGCCGCCGCGGCGGTCGAGGGCGCGGGCGGCGAGGGCCCCTACGCCGACGCCTACCGCGAGTTCGAGGGGTACTCGCCGGCCGCCACGGACGTCGAGTCGGTCGTCGAGCGCGTGGTGGCGGCGGCGACCGACGACCGGCCGCGGACGCGCTACCGGGTGAGCCGTCGAGCGCGGTGGCTGCCGCGGCTCGCGCGCGTCCTCCCCGACCGGATCTACGACCGGCTCGTCCGCGCCGGCCTGCCGGGCGGCGTCCTGTGGCGGCTGCTCCATCCGTGAGGAGCCCGCCCGCATCGAGAACTTCGGCGCCCGTCAGTCGTCCGCGGCCCCGGAGGAGGACTCCTCCGCGTCGTCCGCGGGCACCGACTCGGACGATCCGGGCTCCGTCCGGTCCGGTTCGGTGCCCTCCGGTCCGGCGCCGTCCGAGTCGGTGGCGTCCGCGTCGGTCGCTGCCGTCTCGGCGTGGAACTCATCCGGCGAGGCGTCGATCCGCTCGAACTCGCCGAAGTCGCGCTCGTGGTGGCGGATCATCTGCTCGACGATCCACGCGCTGTCCCGCTCGCTGTACCCCCACTCGGCGTCCGCGTCGGCTACCTCGAACCGGTCGTCCGTGGCGAGCGCGGCGTACAGGTGGTAGAAGCCGAGGACGACGTCGCCGAAGTCCCGGGCCTCGCCGCCGATCTCGCGGCGCTTCTCCGCGAGCTCCTCGCGGCCCGCGTCGGTGAGCGCGAAGTACTTGCGGTCGGGCTCCTCCTCGCGCTCGACGCGCTCGGCGACGCCCTCCTCCTCGAACTTGTAGAGGATCGGGTAGACGGAGCCGTAGGAGGGCTCCCAGTGGCCGCCGCTGATCTCGGTGATCTCGCCGAGCAGCTCGTACCCGTACCGGGGGCGCTCGTCGAGCAGCTCCAAGACGAGGTACGATATCAGTCCCTTCGGCGGGCCGCTTTTCCGCATCGTCTCGGCTTTTCGCGGTCGCGTCGAAAGGGTTTCGGTCACGGCGACACCGGCGTATCGCGGCGTCGGGTCGCGGCGACGGGGGCCGGTCAGCTCAGGTCGGCGCGACGGAAGGCGCCGTAGCCGACTACGAGGGGGACCGCGGCCCAGGCGAGCAGGACGGCGAGGAACACCGCGGGATCGAGATACGCCGGGGACGGACCGCCGAGCGCCGCGTCGGTGGCCGCCCCGCCGAGCAGCGTCCGCTGGACGAGCGCGTTGTACGCGCCGGTCGGACTGAGCCCGCGGACGAGGAGGAACCACGCGGGGACAGCGGTCCCGGGGAGATCGCCGGTGACCAGCAGGTGAACGCCGTTCGGGGCCAAGTCCCAGAGGAGCGTCAGGCCGAGGTACGCCGTTATCGCGAGGGTCATCGCCCGGCTCCGCGTCGCCGTGACCGCCGAGATCCCGACGGCGATCCCGAGGAACGACACGGCGAGCAACACCGTCAGCGCCGTCGTCGCGAGGAACGCGACGACCGGGAGCTCGGCGTAGAGGGCGGCCGTGACGACGCCCGAGATCGCGAACCCCGACGCGATCCCGAGGACGACCGCGCCGCCCCGCCCGAGGAACTTGCCGACGAGGACCTCGCCGCGGGAGGGCGGGAGTCCGAGCAACACCTTCAGGCTGCCCGACTCCCGCTCGCCGACGACGGTGAGGTACGCCGCGAGCAGCGCCATGATCGGGACGAGGAGCCCGGCGAACTGCGACGCGCCGCCGATGGCCGCCTCGGGGCCGCCGCCCGCCTCGGGGACGAGCAGCGGGAGCGCCGCCGACAGCGACGACATCACCGCGATCACCGCGACGATCCCCCAGACCACCCGGGACCGGAGCGCGTCGCCGAACTCCTTGCGCGCGATCGTCGGTCGGATCCCGCTCGCCGCCATCACGCACCCCCGTCGGCGTCGGCGAGGCTCGCTCCGGCGGCGTCCGGACCGTCTCGGTCCGGCGGCGACCCGCCCGTGTAGGCGCTGAACAGGTCCTCCAGCGACGATTCCGCGATCGCGACGTCGAGGACCGCGGCCCCGTCGTCGCGGACGCGATCGATGACGTCGACCTTCGCCGCGGCCTCGGCGACGCGGACGCGGATCGTCCGGTCGTCGACGGCGACGTCGTCGACCCCGGCGACTTCCCCGAGCGTCAGCCGGTCGGGGACCGCGTCGACCGTGAGCGTCACCGTCGAGCCGGTGTCGAGCGCGTCTCTGAGCCCCGCGATGGTGTCGACGGCGACGAGCCGGCCGCGGTCGAGGATCGCGACCCGGTCGCAGACGGCCTCGACCTGACTGAGGATGTGACTGGAGAAGAAAACCGTCTTCCCCCGGTCGGCGTGATCGCGGGCGATCTCGCGGACGAGGCGGACGCCGTTCGGGTCGAGCCCCGACGACGGCTCGTCGAGGATCAGCACGTCGGGGTCGCCGACGAGCGCGATCGCGAGCGCCAACCGCTGTGTCATCCCCTTCGAGTAGCCGCCGACGGCGCGGTCGGCGGCCGCGGAATCGAGGCCGACCCGATCGATCAGGTCGTCGACGTCGTCGCCCGTGCCCTTCAGCGCGACCGCGTACTCCAGGTTCTTGCGGCCGGTGAGCCGCTCGTAGAGCCCGTAGCCGTCCGGGAGGATGCCGACCCGCTCGTGGACCGCGCGCGTCTCGGCCTGCGCGTCGTGGCCGAGGACCGTCGCGCTCCCGGCGGACGGGCGGACGTAGTCCATGATCACGTCGATCGTCGTCGACTTCCCCGCGCCGTTCGGCCCGAGGAAGCCGAATATCTCGCCGGCGTACACGGTCAAGTCGAGGTCGTCGACGGCGAGCACGTCGTCGCCGTATCGCTTCGTCAGGCCGGACGTCCGGATGGCGACCGACTCGTCGTCGGTCGTCCCGTCGGACGGTGGAGGCGCGTCAGCGGGCATACTGCCCCCGACGAGGGGGCCGTACAAAACGCTATGCGAGCGGGACGCCCGGCGCGCGGGACCCGCGACCGTGG
>NZ_CAKZRO010000033.1 GCF_937146585.1 uncultured Halorubrum sp.
CGGCGACGGCGACGCGGTCTGTGCCGTCGGAATCGGCGACGGCGACGCGGTCGTCGTCTGAGCCGGCAGCGGGGACGTGATCCGCGTCGCCCGGCTCGCGACCGCCGACCACGAGGTAGCCCAGGCACCCCTTCGCGCGGCGCTGGACCTGGACGACGTCGAGCGGCGGGGCCGCGTCGGGGCGGTCGGGGAGCGGGACCTCGGCGCGGTCGTACACCGCGGACCAGCCGCGCATCCCGTCGCCGACGACGGTCACGTCCTCGTACCCCGCGGCGTCGAGCTCGGCGGCGAAGTCGTCGGAGGCCTTCCCCTTCGCGCAGAGCGTGACCACGCTGTCGTCCGGCGAGAGCCCGGTCTCCCGCTCGAAGTCGTCGACGTCGAACTCGTGGAACGGCTTGTAGAAGTAGTGGATCGCGTCCGCCACGCGCCAGCCCGCGAAGCTCTCCTCGGGTCGCGTGTCGACCACGGCGAACGAGCGCTCGCCGCGCCGACGCGCGTCGATCCTGTCGCGGAACTCGGCGGCGGATATCGTCTCGGCCATAGTCGGGTCTCGGTCCGCGTGATCAAAAACGCTCGGTGGATGAGGGTGGCAGCCCGTGAGACGGGTCCGCGGGGAGGAGGCGACCGCGATGAAGAGGATTTATTCGGACCGCCCGGCGAGCGGGGATATGGTCGAGGCGTTCGCGGTCGCCAGCGGCAAGGGCGGCACGGGGAAGACGACGAGCACGCTCGCGCTCGGGATGGCGCTCGCGGCCGACCACGACGTGACGGTCGTGGACGCCGACACGGGGATGGCGAACCTCCTCTTCCACGCCGGGCTCGACGACGCGGCGGTCACCCTCCACGACCTGCTCGTCGAGGGGACCGCGACGGGCGTCGACGAGGCGACCTACGAGCGGTTCGGACTCTCGGTCGTCCCCTGCGGCACCTCGCTGGCGGGCTTCGAGGCCGCGGAGCCGGAGCGCCTCCGCGACGTGGTGGCGGAGCTGGCGCGCGACACCGACCTGCTCCTGCTCGACTCGCCGGCCGCGCTGGGGTCGAAGTCGGCCGTGCTGCCGGTCGTGCTCGCGGACCGCGTCGTGGTCGTCGTCGAGCCGACGATCCCCGCGCTCTCGGACGGGCTGAAGGTCCAGGAGTACGCGCGCTCGTACGGCACGGAGACGGCCGGCGTCCTGTTCAACAAGGTCCGGAGCGAGGCGGACGACGTCGCCGCGCAGGCGGAGCGGCACTTCGGCGGCTCGGTGCTCGCGAACGTGCCCGAAAGCGACGCGGTCCGCGCGGCGCGGCGGGCCGGCGAGCCGCTGCTCGCGCACGCCCCCGAGAGCGAGGCCGCCGCGCGCTACCGACGGGCCGCCGGCCGACTCGACGTGCGCGACGGCGACGGCGACGCGGTCGCCGACCGGTTCCGCAGCGCGGTCGTCCCCGACACGCCATGAGCGGGAGTCAGAGGGGCGACGAGACCGGGGAGCCGCCGACCCTCACCATCCCGCGGGGGACGCTCCTGCGTTCGCGGGTGGTCTCGGACGTCGGGACGACGCTGTCGCGCGCGCTCGACCGCGGGCTCACCGGCTACGCGACGCTCGTCCCGCAGGAGACGCTGCTGCTCTCGGGCGAGGCCCGCGGCGTCCTCACCTTCGAGGACGGCGTGCCCGTGCTCGCGTACAACACCGTGACGGACAGCGGCGGGCCGGACGCGCTCGCGGAGCTCGCGGTCCCCGGCCCCTACCGCGTCGAGCTGTACGCCGTCGACGCCGACGGACTGGCCGCGGCCCACAGGGAGGACGCCCTGCGCGTCGCGCCCGACGCGGCCGCGACCGAACTGGCCGACGACGCCGCGCTCGCGGACCGGACCCGCGAGGCGGCCCCGGCGGACCGGCTGCGGGACGACGCCGACGAGGACGACGCCGTCGCCGCCTTCCTCGCGGACGACGAGCGGATCGAGGCGATCCGCGAGCAGGCCCGGTCCGAGGCCCGCGACCGCGCCGCCGAGTGGGGGCTCGACGACGCGCTCGACGGCCCGAGCGAACCGGCCGGCGGCGAGGGGGAGACCGCCGAGCGCGCGACGGACGATGCGGACGGCGACGACCGCCACCGAGAGTCCGAGGGCCCCACCCCGCCGCTCGACCGGGGCTCGGGCGGGTGAGACGGCGACCGATCGAATTCGCCGGACGTTCGAAACGTCGGGGTCGCCGGTAATTTTTTTACCGCACACCATGTGAAGATATTACATGTCATCCGGTGGGAACGTCGAGGCGGAGAAACGGGCGGCGAGGGAGCGCGAGGAGCCGTCCGCCCGCGCGGGTTCCTCTGCGGGCGCGGCGGCCGACGACGCGGCGGGAGATAGCGGCCCGGCGAACGACGACCGGGTCGACGCGAACGAGCTCCTGGAGCTGCTCGGAAACCGCCGGCGGCGATTGCTGTGGCGGCACCTCCGGGCGGAGAGTGCGGAGTCGGCGCTCTCCGACGCGTCGCGGCGGATCGCGGCGTGGGAGAACGACGTCGAGCCCGCGGACGTCGACTACGACCAGCGGAAGAGCGTCTACACGTCGCTGCGGCAGTTCCACTGCCCGAAGATGGCCGACGCCGGGCTCATCGAGTTCGACGACCGCGACGGGACGGTGCGGCTGACCTCCGACCTCCCGGAGGAGCTCGTCTTGGAGATCGAACCGGACACGGAGAACGTCGGGCGGACCGCCGTCGGGGCCCTCGCACTGGCGACCGGCGTCGTCCTCGGCTCGTGGGCCGCCGGGCTCCCGGTGTTCGGCCCGCTCTCGTTCGGCGGCGTCGCGTTCGCCGTCGCCTCCGCCGCCGTCGCCGCGGGCGTGGTGTACGCCGCCGCCGCGCGCTCGGAGCACGGCGTCTCGCTCGGCGACGCGCTGGCGCGCGTCGACCGCTGACCGAACGGTTATTCCGGCCCGGTCCCTCCGATCGGTATCACGGTCCTCCGACTGCTGCGGCTGACGACGACCGCCGACTTCGCGAGCTGGTACGCCGCCGGCCGCGCGTACACGACCGACGTCGCCGAGGGCATGGGCTTCGCCGGCGTCGACTCCCTCGACGGCGACCGCGTCGAGCGCCGCCTCCGGACGGCCCCCGAGGAACTGACGCCGGAGGAGGCCCGCTCGGTCGCGGCGACCCTGTTGGCCGACGGCGCGTTCTCTGAGCCCTACTGCGAGTGGCTGCCGACCTGGTACGAACTCGCGCTGATCGCGCCGGTGCGGTACTGCGACTGGCGGCTGCGACGGGTCGCCGGCGCGGTCGCCGACCGCGCGTCCGTGACCGCGACCGCGCCGCGGTTCTCGCGACCGACCGACGTCCGGATCGACGGCGCGCCGGCGCTGTCGCGGGTTTCGGGCTTCCGCGAGCGGTTCCTCCTCGCCGACTCGCTGCTCCACCTGGAGTGGTTCGACCACGTCGCCGCGGCCGACGGCATCGAGGTGCCGGACGGCCTCGTGACACGGACGCGGGAGGAGTCGCTGTCGTACTACGGGGGCGGCCGCGACCGCCTCTCCCCCGACGTGCGGCGGTTCCAGCGCCACCTCTTCGCCGACGACCGCTGGGTCCGCCGCGTCGACGAGGCGTACGACCTCGACAGCGCGCTGTTCGGCGTGTGGGAGCGGCTGCTGCGCGACGAACGGCGGCGGCTCGGCGAGGAGTGAGCCTCGCTTTGTACGAGGATGTTACAGATCCTGTAACGAGTTACCGGATCTGATCGCAGAACGGCAGGTAAGTATAGACGGGGGTGAACTGTATAGAGGTACACGAACCACGGTTCGGTTCGCTGTCCCCCACCTTTGGCCCTCGTTTCGCCCGCAGCCGCGGCGTGTTCACCGCGGCCGGTCTCCGTCGCGTCTCTCCTGACTACCGGCCGGTTCCGCTCACGGCTCTCCTGGTAACTGGTCGGTTCGTCAGAGCCGGCGACCCCGTCGCGTTCGGCGGGCCGCTCGCGCCGCTCGGCGACTGTAAAATAAGAGAGAGGCCGCGTCGAGACGGGCGAGCCCCCGTCAGGCGGCGGGGGCCGCGACCGGAGTGACGTCCGGTTGACCGCCCGCTTCCTCGTCTTCCTCCGCGGCGGAGTCACCGCTCGAGGACGCCGCCATGCTCGCGGCCTCCTCGACGGAGTTCGCGAATAGGGTCAGCCCCTCCTCGGTGAAGTCGGCCGGGTCGTCGTGGAAGAAGTCCATCGCGATCGCCGTGTTCAGGACCTCGTTCCGGTCCTCGTCGATCGCGACGCCCGGCCCCTCGAACTCCCCGTCGTCGCTCGGGCTGAAGTCCGAGTGGCCGAGGACCTGGCCGTCGTAGCCGGTGAACCACGCGCCCCACGTGGTGCCGGAGTCGACGACCGGGACCGACTCGCCTTCCTCGCCGACGCCGTCGAAGATCGGGTGGTCGGACTCGATGTCGACCTCGACGGGCTCGCCGTCGGCGTCGAGCGAGACGGAGTTCCGCTCGGCCGGGTCCCCGCGGGTCTCGGTGAGCCGGAGGACGCCGTCGGCGTACGCCTCGGCCGTCGCGCCCTGGTAGGAGTCGAGGTAGACGACGGCCTGGTCGTCGCCGAGCGCGTCCGCGAAGTCGGCCGCCAGCGAGTCGCTGCCGAACCGCTGGACGACGAACACGTCGTAGCCGTCCATCTCGTCGAGCAGCTCGTCCGCCGTGAGCGTGTCGACAGTGGTGTAGACGTCGTCGTCGAGCTCCGCGGAGAGCGCGCTCGCGATCGCGCCCTCGTGGTAGTCGTTCTCGTCGACGACCGCGACGGAGACGTCCTCGGGTTCGCTCGGACCGTCGCCCGGCCCCTCGCCCGGCGGCTGGGGCGCGGTCGGCGTCTCGGGGTCCAACAGCGCGCGGTAGTCGTCGATAGTCGGGTCCTGCTCCATGTCGGAGAAGAGGGTGTAGCCGTCGCCCTCCGCGCCGATACCGACCCAGTACCCGCCGAACGGGTTGACCGCCGAGTCGGGGACCTCGCCCTGGCCGACGTGGCCGTCGGCGTGCGACTCGGCGACCATCCACGTGCTCGGCGTGTAGTAGTCGCCGTCGCCCTTGTTCGTGCCGTCGGTCCAGAAGGCGTACTCCTCGTCGTGGTACGCCGACGGACTCACCAGGTTCCACCCGTCGTGGAGGTCGACCTGTCCCGGGCTGGCCGGCCCGTCGCCGGACTGGAACTCGAGCGTGGCGTGGGTGTCCTCCTCGGTGACGACGAGGACCGCTGAGAGCGCGCTGAGGCTGTCGTTCGCCGTCAGCATCTGCCAGTCGCCGATCTCGGCGTCGTAGCCGTAGATGGCTCCCTCGAACCCGTCCTCGAAGGCCTCGCCGACCGTCTGGTCGGTGGCCGCCGGGAGGCCGACGGTGTAGGTCTCGTTGGCCTCCATCGTCAGGTCCGCGGCGAGCCGGGTCGTGTTCGCGTCGACCTCGTCGAGGTCGGCGGTGAGGTACGGCGAGTAGCCGACGTCGCCCGCGACGCCGTTGTTCACCTGCGGGCCGCCCTCGCCGAACCAGTTGAGCGGCGCGTCGAAGGAGCCGCTCTCCGCCTCCATCGCCGTCTCGGTCTCCGCGAGGTCGTTGAAGTGGACGGTGAGGTCGTCGCCCGCGTCGGACGCCAGCACGCCGGTCGCGGCGTCGACGTCGTTCAGCGCGAACTCGCCGCTCGTCGCGCCGCCCGAGAACACGAGGCCGGCGGTGGCGTTCGCGATCTCGTTGTGCGCGGCGTACGAGACGGCGGCGCCGCCCTCCGCGGCGATGCCGTACTCGCTGTCGACGACGGAGGCGTCGGTCAGGTTATTGACCGCGCCGCCGTCGACGTGGACTCCGTAGGCGGCGTCGGTCACCGACGCGTCGGTGAGGTCGACGCCGCTGGAACTCATCGACGCGATGCCCGCCTCGCCGGCGTCCTCGACGGACGCGCCGGTCACCGAGACGTCGGTCGCGCCGTCGAGCATGACGCCGTAGGAGACGTTCATCGCGCTCGGGGCGTCGACCGTGACGCCCGCGCTGTCGGCGATCCGGACGCCGGTGCCGGCGTCGGTCGCCTCGGCGTCGTGGACGGCGACGGAGTCGCTGCCCGCGACGTGGACGCCGTTCGCCGCGGCGCCCGTGGCGCTCACGTTCGTGACGGTGACGTCGCTGCTTCCGACGACTTGGACGGCGTCGGACGCACCGGTCACCGAGACGTCGGCGACGGTGACGTTGCTCGTCTCCGAGGCGCCGACGCCCGCGAGTCCCTCGGGGGTTTCGAGGTCGAAGCCCTCGAAGTGAGTCCCGCTGGCCTGGATGTCGACGTGCGCGTGGCCGTCGTCCGCACCGGAGTCGGGCGCGACGATCGTGGCGTTCTCACCGGTGATCGTCAGGTTCTGCGTCTCGTCGATCGAGACGGTCTCGGGGTAGGTCCCCTCGGTGACCGCGATCTCGGCGCCGTCTGGCGCGAGGTCGACGGCCTCCTGGATCGTCTCGACGTCCGCGCCGTCGCCGACCGTCAACGGCGCGTCGTACACCGCGGTCGGGCCGGTGGTGATCGTTATCTCGTGGGAGTCTTCCTCGGAGATGTTCCCGCCGTCACCCACCGCGTCCGGGTTGTTGGCGAAGGTGAACGTCGTCTCCAAGATCACCGATCCCACGGTGTCCTCCTCGGACTCGACTTCGACCATGTAGTCGTCGTCGGTCAGCGGCGGCGAGTAGGCGCGCCACTCGCCCCACGCGTTGATCGTGTCGCCAACGTAGAGGTCGAGCTCGGACTGGTTCGCGGTGCTGTCCTCGTGGAGCGACACCTTCACCTTCTCCAGCTGGTTGACGCCGTACTCGGCGCCGAACCGGTCGCCGGGCGCGTCCTGCGCGGGCTGGCCCCCGTTCAGGACGACCGGCGGCGTCGTCGCGGCCCACTCGGCCGCGTTCGCCAGCACGGCGTCGGCGTCGCTGCTGTAGTCGCCGGAGCTAACGAAGGCGCTCGAACCGAACGTCGACAGGAGCACCTCGCGCTCCTGCGCCAGCGTCGCGGCGGCGGGACCGTCCGTCACGCCGCCGGCCTGGACGTAGCCGACCGTCTGGAAGTCGGTGTCCTCGAACCAAGCGTGGTCGGCGAAGTCCGCGGAGTGGATACCGAACGTGTCGCCGACCTCGCCGACGCCCTCGAAGAGGGGGCTATCGGAGACGATCTCCATCTCCGGGTTCGGCGACGCGAAGCTGTCGGCCGTCGTCGCCGGGTCGCCGAGCGCGTCCGACCGCGCGGGGACGCCGTTGCTCCCGCTGCCCCACTGGTCGAGCCACACGACGCCCGTCGAGGCGCCCGCGGTGTTCGCCTTCAGGTCCGCGACGTGCGTCTCGTCGATCGCCTGGACCACGTACGCCTCGTACTCGTCGTTCGCCGCGGCGTCGACCGCCTCGCTGCCGGTGAGCAGCGAGACCTGGTACGAGCCGGGGAGCTGTGCGAGGAGCCGGTCGACGACGTCCTCGCCGTAGGAGCCGTCGTCGACGACGGCGATCGAGGTGTACTCGGCGAACACGTTCGTCGGGCCGGTCGTCACGGTGACCGTGTCGCCCGCGCCGGAGAACGTGTGGTCGAGCTCGAACGTGCCGTCCGTGTCCGCCTCGGTGGTGACGGTGAGCGTGGCGAGGCCGGTGAGGCCGCCGACGTCGACGTCCTCGCCCTCCTCGATCTCGGCGCCGTTGAGCTCGAACGTCAGGCTGCCGTTGTAGTCGCCCGCCCGCTCGACCGAGTAGGTCTCGAGGTTGGCGACGTTCACCTGTACCTCGAACTGCTGGCCGCCCTCGATCGCCTCGGGCTGGCCGGAGACCGGCTCGACGCCGAGCGCGTCGGCCAGCGTGAGGTTTTGTTCGACGAACGTCTCGTTGTCCGGGACGGAGACGTTCGCGCTGGTCTCCTCGTACCCGAAGCCGCTCGCGGTCACCGTGTAGTTGCCGGGCGGCGAGAGGACCGTGTACTCGCCGTCGGGGCCGGTCTCCGCCTCGAAGCCGGTCTCCTCGACCGCGACGGTCGCGCCCTCGACGGCGTCGCCGGCGCTGTCGGTGACGGTGCCGGTGACGCCGCTGTCGAGGGCGACCTGGTCGGCGGCCGCCTTGGCGTCGACGATGCCGACGCCGTACCGCGTGTCCGGCGTGCCCGGCGGCTCGGGCGCGTCGTCCGGCTTCCACGCGGTGTCCTCGATCGCCTCGATCGCCGTCTGGCGGTCGAGGCCGCCGCCGGCCGCGGAGAGGACCAGCGCGAACACGCCCGTCTTGTGGGGCGCGGACATCGAGGTCCCGGAGTACGTGCCGTCGTAGCCGCCGCCCGGGACGGAGCTCAGCACGTCCACGCCGGGCGCCGCCGCGTTCGGCACGACGTACTCGTCGGGCCAGTCGTCGGGCGCGTCGCTGCCCCACGCCGACGAGGTGTCGACGGTCTCCCCGCCGGAGAAGCCGGCGACGTCAGCGTTCTCGTCGACCGCGCCGCTCGCGAAGTTCGGGTAGACGTTCCCGGGAGACCCGGACGTCCCCGCCCCGCCGTTGCCGGCGGACGCGACGAGGATGACGCCCGCGTCGCGCGCGTTCTCGGACGGCTCGATCATCTCGGTGTAGTAGCCGCCGGCGCCGAGGCTCATCGAGATGATGTCGACGCCCGCGGTGTCGACCGCCCACTCCATCCCGGCCGCGACCTGCGTGAAGGAGCCGCCGCCCCCGGGGATGACCTGGCCGTGGTACAGCTCGACGTCCGGCGCGACGCCGAACGTCGGCACGTCGCCGGCGGGGCTCTCCGCGCCGGCGACCGTCCCGGAGACGTGCGTCCCGTGGCCGCTGGAGTCGGACGGCTCGGAGTCGATCGGGTTGCCGTCGCTGTCCCACGCCTGCCAGTGCTCGTCGTCGAGCTCCGGCAGGTCCGGGTGCGAGTCGTCCATGCCGGTGTCGAGCACGGCGACCTCGACGCCCTCGCCCTGGGTGTTGTACGCGTCCCAGACCTCCGTGGCGTTGACCATGTCGAGGCCGTACGTCGTCGAGTAGTTCTCCGCCCGCATCGACGACGGCGCGATCGGCTCGGTGTCGGCCGCCGGGGTCGTCCCCTCGGCGGAGTCGTCGGCC
>NZ_CAKZRO010000034.1 GCF_937146585.1 uncultured Halorubrum sp.
GTCGTCCACGCCGACGTCCGGTGCCGGGTCGCCAGCGGCGTCGTCGTCCCCGCCGACGTCCGGTGCCGGGTCGCCCGCGGCGTCGTCGTCCCCGCCGACGTCCGGTGCCGGGTCGCCCGACCCGTCCGGCGTCGTGCCGTCGGTCGACGCGGGAGCCGCGTCGGCGACCGGTTCGACCAACAGGTCGCTCTCGATCCCCTCCCGGTCGGCTACCAGTCCGGGGCCGTGTCCGCGTTCGACCGCCGCATCGGTCGCCGCCATCAGCAGCTCCTGTGTGTCACGGACCGGTTCGTCGGCGTCCGGGGTGACCTGCTCGTAGCTGCCATCACCGTCCATCACCCACCGCCGGCGGTTGTCCGCGAGCGTCGCCTCGAGGACGAACCGCAGCTGTTCGCGCAGGGAGACGTCCTCGACGGGGGTGACTGCCTCCACGCGGTTGTCGAGGTTACGGGTCATCCAGTCGGCCGAACCGGTGTACCACTCCGGATCGCCACCGTTCTCGAAGTAGAAGATCCGGGAGTGTTCGAGAAAGCGGCCGACGACCGAGTGGACGGTGACGTTCTCGCTGACCCCCGTCAGCCCCGGCCGGAGCCGACAGATATCCCGAACGACGAGGTCGATATCGACGCCGGCCATCGACGCGCGGTACAGTTCCTCGACGATGGCAGGATCCTCCAGTCCGTTCACCTTCACGACGATACGGGCGCGTCGCCCCGCCCGGGCGTGGTCCGCCTCGCGGCGAATGAACTCGGTGAAGCGGTCACGCATCGTCACGGGCGCGATGAGGAGCTTCCGGAACCGGTCGTCGAGGGTCGGTCCCGTAAAGAAGTTGAACACCTTCGCGAGGTCCTGTCCCACGTCCTCGTCCGCGGTCAGGACGCCGAGGTCGACGTAGCCTTTCGCCGTCTCGGAGTGGTAGTTCCCCGTGCCGACGTGGGAGTACAGGCGGACACCGTCCGCTTCCTGCCGGACCACCAGCGCCGTCTTGGTGTGCGTTTTCAGCCCCACGGTTCCGTACGCGACGTGGATTCCCTTCTCCTCGAGTTTGCGGACCCATTCGAGGTTGTTCTGTTCGTCGAAGCGGGCCTTCAACTCGACCATCACGGCCACCTGCTTGCCGTTGTCCGCGGCGTCGATGAGGCTCTGGATCACTTTCGAGTCGCTGGCCGTGCGGTAGATGGCCGCCTTGACCGCGAGCACGTCCGGGTCGGCGGCGGCCGCCTCGAGGAACCGCTGGGTCGTCCGCTCGAAGGAGTGATACGGGTGGTGGACGAGTACGTCGCCCTCTCTGATTTCGGCGAAGAGTTCGTCCCTGTCGAGCCGAGACCCGTCCGACTTGGCCGCCAGCCGTGGATGGGGCCGCGGCGACCACGACGGAAGGCTCAGGTCCGGCCGGTCCAACTCGACGAGGCTAAAGAAGTCCTCGAAGTCGATCGGTCCGTCCCGCCGGAACACCTCGCGGTCGCTCACGCCGAGTTGTTCCGTGAGGACGTCGACCGAGTGGTCGGGCATGTCGGCCGCCACCTCCAGCCGGACCACCGTCGCGAACCGACGCTGTTCGAGGACCTCCTCGATCATGTCGATGAGGTCCTCCGCGACTTCCTCGTTCCGGCGCACTTCGGCGTTGCGCGTCACCTTGAACTTCGAGACGTCGACGATGTCGAGGTTCGGTAACAACAGGTCGAGGTTGGCCTCGATCAGGTCCTCGATGAGGACGTAACGGTCCGACTCGTCGGGCAGTTCGATCAGCCGGGGCTGGTTCTGCGGAATCTTGATCCGCGTGAACGTCACGTCGCCGTCGTCGCGCGTGTGGTCGCGAGAGAGCACCGCGAGCGACATCGAGAGGTTGGAGATGAACGGAAACGGATGCGCCGGATCGAACGCGAGCGGCGTCAGCGTCGGGAGGATCGACCCCTCGAAGTACCTCCGCAGCGGCTTCCGTTCGGCCGCCGTCAACTCGTCGTGTTCGAGAACCTCGATACCCGCGTCCGCGAGCGCCGGTTTGAGCGCCTCCTCCCAGCACTCCGTCTGCCGGCGAAACAGGGGTCGTGCCGTCTCCAGCACCGCTTCCCACTGCTCCCGCGGCGTCCGGCCGTCGGGGGCCGGTTCGGTGATCCCGGCGTCTATCTGCTGTTTTAGGCCGCCGACCCGTTTCATGAAGAACTCGTCGGTGTTTTTTGTAAAATACGCCAAGAATCTGAGGCGTTCGAGCGGCGGATTGCGCTCGTCGAGCCCTTCGGCGAGCACGCGCTCTTGGAAGGCCAACTCGGAGAGTTCGCGGTTGAGATAGTACGTAGGATCGCTCAGGGGTGGCTCTGGCATCGGTCGGATCGGTGCCACTCCCTTCTCCGGTCGTGAGTAAAACCTTATCGTTGGCAGCTACCGGGACCGTGGCGGGGCGCGGCCGGTCCGGTCCCGGCTGGGCAAAAAGCTTTTTATCTTTTAGGCTGGCCTAAAACTATGAGCACGGAGCCGAGAGACGCCCGTTCGAGGCGATGGGGCGCGACGCGTCGTCGCGGGTCGGCCGGGGGCGCGGTCGCATGATCGGCGGCACGCTCGCCGAACTCAGGGGTCGCATCGACGCCCTCGCGAGCGCCGACGGCGCGTACTACCTCGTCTGCGGGCGCACGGGTGACCGACCGGTCCCGGCCGCGGGCTCGCGGTTCGCGGACCGGGAGTCCGCTCGCACCGCCGCCCGAACGGTCGAGCGGTATCGCGCCGAACTCCGACGGTACGACCCGCGCTACCCGTACTACGACGTAATCGTCTGTCAGGACGCCGACGCGGAGCGCACGACGGCGGCCCCCGATCCGGACGCGTGGACGCTCTCCGCGCCCGTCCTCGACGCGACGACCGTCCAGCCGTCGAACCGGGACCTGGTCGAGTTCTGCCACCGCGTCGCGGCCGCCGTGTTCGAGACGCTGTCGGACGCCGGCCACGACGCCGCCGAACGCGCGGCCATGGGCGCCTACGCCGACATCGCCGAAACCGTCAGGGATCCCGATACCCTCTGTCTGTGCCTGCTCGAACGCATCGCGGCGACGCTCGATCGACGGCTGGCGCCGTCCGCACAGGCCGCGGTGCTCACCGACGCGGCGGCCCGTCTGGCGCCCGTCGACGTGGCCGACGACCCGCTCTCGGACACCCTCAGCTCCCTCCGACGGTGTGGGCTGGTCGAGGCGTATCGCCAGTCGCCGTGGGCGGCCGACCTCGACACCGGCGCCCGATCCGTCGACGTTCACCTGTCCGAGTACGCGCTCTCCCCGCGGCGCGGTCGGCTCCCCGTCCTCCCGCTCGTCGTCGGCCTGTATCGGCGGCGCCC
>NZ_CAKZRO010000035.1 GCF_937146585.1 uncultured Halorubrum sp.
AGCGTCATGTACATCTCGCCGAACAGCTCCAGCGTCTCCAGCGTCATCTCGCGCTCCTGTTTCGACGTGCGGAGGTGTTTCTCCTTTTTGTCCTTCAGGAAGCTCTCCATGTCGCCGCCGGAGTTGACGATGGAGAGCATGTCCGCGAGGAACTGCGAGAGCTCGTCGGAGGGCGTCTCCATCGACTGCTGGCGGATCGCGTTGCGGTAGTCGGTGCCGAAGTACTCCGTCTCGTTGACGATGCTCTGGAACTCCCGAGACACTTCGCCGTACGTGTCCTCGGCGGTCGCCATCGCGCGCAGGATCTCGAGCTGGTTCAGCCCGCCGACGGAGAGCGCGTACATGAACGAGACGGAGTCCGCGAGCAGGAGGTTGATCTCCCGCTTCCGCGAGGAGGCCCGCGAGTACGGGACCGCGACGACCCCGCCGAACCCGACCGCGAACCCGATCGAGCCGAAGACGAGCCCGCTGAGCAGCACCGCCGTCGGCACGACGAGCGAGCGGAGCAGCGTCTGGATCCCCGGCGTCGGCGCCGGGACCCCGAGCGAGAGCGCCTCCGGGTCGATGAGGCCGAGCGAGAACACGCCGTAGCCGACCAGCGTGCCGACCGCCCAGAGCGCCCCGCCGACGAGGATGCCGACCGCCAGCGCCAGCGAGACGTACATCTCGACTTGGTCGGGCATCCGGGCTTCCGACAGCTTGCGCTCCACGTCCCCGACGAAGTCGCCGTCCTCGTCGAACAGCAGCTCGAACACCGGGTAACACAGCTCCGCGAGGACGTTCGCGTCCACGCCGCCGTCGCCCGCGTCCACGTCGAGGCTCACGGCTCGGCCCTCACGCCGGACATGGCGTCACCCGTCCTCCGCGGGCTCGACCGTGCCGAACCCCCAGTCGCCGATGTCCTCGTCTGGCTCGTCGGCGGCGTCGCTCTCGGAGGAGTCTCCGCCGTCCGCGCTCTCGGTCGCGTCCTCCTCGTCGCCGTCGTCCGGCTCGTCGGTATCGACCTCGGGTTCGTCTCCGCTCTCGAACGCGTCCGCGACGTCGTCTTCGCCCGATTCGTCGACGCTCTCCGCCGCGTCGTCGGGCGTCGTCCGACCGCTGTCGGCTTCGTCGCGGTCGCTCGCGACGGGCTCCGCGGCGCTGAACCCCTCGCTCACGTCGGCCGACGCGTCCGCGTCGCGGTGCGGGTCCCGCTCGGACGGCTCCGCCGGCGACGAGAGGACGTCGACCCCCTCGTCGAACGGCTCCCCGAAGTCGATGTCGCTCGGCTCGCCGGAGCCGTCGCCGGCCGCCTCGGCGACGCCTCCGAAGTCGTCGTCGGGAGAGGCCGAGGGCGCGCCGGAAGGCGGCCGTCTCTCTCCGGGTTGCCGCGTCGGGCTCGGGCCCTCCGCGTCGGCGGGCCGCCGCGTCGCGTCCGGACCGTCTGCCTCGCCGGCGTCCGCTTCGGGCTCCGGCCCGAGCGGGCTTTCGTCCGCGGCGTCCGCCTCGCGGGCCGTCTCGGCGAGCGCCTCGCGGTCGCCAGTCGGAACGGCCTCGACGTCGCCCGCGTGGTTCATCTCCAGGAGGGCGTCGGCGACGGAGTCCGGGACCTCGCCGCGGTACGTCTCGAACAGGCCCTCGGCCGCGTCGAGTATCTCCGCGGCCTCCGTCTCGCCGTCGTCGTCGGGCGTCGGGCGGGGGACCAGCTCCTCCTTCTCGCGGTCGACGTTGATCAGCACGGACTCCATCTCGCGGAGGTCCTCCAGCGAGCGCTCCAGCTCGTCGTTGGCCATCAGCGCCAGCACGGTCTCCGGGTCGTTGATGAACGCCTGGAACGTCGCCGCCACCTGCGCGTAGCTGTTGAGCCCGCGGTCAATGAGGTACGCTAACACGACCCGCCGCTTGCGGAGCTCCTCGTCGAGGGTCGCCCGGCTCCAGCCGCGGTCGAACATGATGTCTTCGAGGGTGTTCGAGTCGCCCATCTGGAGGAACTCGTCCGTCTCCGCCTGCCACTGGAACACGTCTTGGACGTTGATCTCGTCGTTCTCGGCGTCGTAGTGGTTGATCTCGGTGATCGACTTGTTCCGGCGCACCTTCTTGCCCTGGACGCGGGTGGATGTCTGGATCGAGACCAGATCGAGCGCCGTGAACATCGTCTTCGAGACGTTGATCGGGTCGGTGGTGAACCGCTTGAGCACCTCGCCGACGGAGTCGGCGTGGAACGTGGTGTAGGTGGTGTGGCCGGTCGACATCACCTGGAAGGCGGTCCGGCCCTCTTCGCCGCGGATCTCGCCCATCACGATGTAGTCCGGGCGCTGTCGGAGCGCGGCCTCAAGGAGGTCGAACTCGTCGATGTCGCCCTTGTCGTCGTCGGAGAAGGAGGGGCGCGTGACGGAGGCGATCCAGTTACGCTGGGGCAGTTCGACCTCGCGGGTGTCCTCGATGGAGACGATCTTCGCGTTCGAGGGGATGAAGAGGGACACCGCGTTCAGGCTCGTCGTCTTCCCGGAGGCCGTCCCGCCCGCGAAGATCAGGCTCTTGTGGTTCTCGATGGAGAGCCAGAGGAACGCCATCTCGTCGAGCGAGAACGTCTTCCAGTTGATCAGGTCGATCGGGGTGAACGGGACGTCGTTGAACTGGCGGATCGTGTAGTTGGTCCCGTGGTCGGAGACCTCGCGGCCGAGCGTGAGCTGCGCGCGAGAGCCGTCCGGCAGCGTGGCGTCGACCTGCGGTCTGCGCTTCGAGATCCCCTTCCCGGACCGCTGCGCGAGCTTCACGACGAAGTCGTCCAGCTCGTCGGTGCCGTGGTGGATGTTCGAGATGATCTGCTCGTACTCGGAGTGGTAGACGAAGACGGGGGAGTTGTACCCGTCACAGGAGATGTCCTCGACGTTGATGTCGTACTTGATCGGGTCGATCCGCTCGTACCCCACGAAGTCGCGCTTGAGGTAGTACAGCAGCTTCTCGACCTGATGGTCGGATAGGGTCCGGGCGTCCTCCGCGAGCACCGCGGGCTCGGGCCGAGCGCTGATCTTGGGCGGGTCGGCCGGCGACTCGACCGGGGGCTCGTACCCGAGCGACTCCGCGATCCGGCCGGCGATCCCCTCGGTGGGGTCGACGCCGAACCGATCCACCAGCGTGTCCGCGAGTCCGCGCTCGTCGGCGTCGTCCTCGTAGAGCCCGTACCGATCGAGCAGCGAGCGCGCCTCGTCGACGATCACCTCCTCGCGGAACGCCTCGTCGCCGCCCGCGATCGACTCGTCGGCGTACTTGATCGAGGTCCGGAGCTTGCCGGTGAGGAACTCCGTGAGGTCCGTCTCGATCTCCGTCCGGTAGGGCTGGACGGCGTAGTACTTCGCCTCGTTCTCCTTCCGGGAGCGGAAGACGATGACGAACGCGTACGGCTTGTTCACCCAGTAGCGCTCCTCCTCGCGGAAGTGCGTCTTCTTCGGCATCGGGACCGCCTTCTCCAGGTCGTACCGGTTCGTCAGCGTGGTGTACCCCTCCGACGTCGAGAAGAAGGCGTCCTCGTCGACCTCGGGGTTCACGTCCACGGTGCGCTCGTCGACGAGGTCCGCGAGGTCGGCCGCGGCCTCGCCGCCCGCGCCGAGCAGCGCCTCCGTGCGGTCCGGGTCGAAGCCGAGGGCCTCGGTCTTGTCCTCGTGCGTGAACTCCAGCGGTACCGCCTCGCCCTCCTCGTTCTCCTCGGTCGGCGGGTTCCCGTCCTCGTCGAGGAAGAACTCCTCGCGGTAGTCGTCCCACGTGTAGTACCCCTTCAACACGGGGACCGAGTAGGGGTCGTACCGGGCGGCACACAGGTCCCAGAGGACGTCGCCGACCGCCGCGGCGGCCCGGAAGCGGTACTCCGTCTCGCTCGGGTCGAACCCGAGCGGCGTCGCCGGGTCGAACTCGACCCGGCCCCACTCCTCGGCGGTCGGCGGGCGGGACGGAACCGACTCGACGTCGTCCCCGGACGCGACGACGACGCCGGAGACGCCACCGCGGCCGACCGGACCGTCGAAGACGGTGTCCGGAGCCGGAACGTGGCGTTCGGCCTCTTCGGTATCGGTTTCTGCGCCGGAACCAGCGTCGTCGCCGGGTTCTGCGTCCCCGTCGGATTCCGCCGCGTCCGCCCGCTCGTCGGCGTCATCCGCGTCCGTGTCCGCGCTCTCGCCATCGTCCGGTTCCGGAGCGCCGCTCTCCGACTCCACCGTTACCGTCTCGTCGTCGGGATCTGCGTCCGCGTCGTCCTCGGTTTCGGGGTCCGCGTTCTCCGCCGCCTCGGCTTCGGTGTCGGCCGCAGAGCGGTCGTCGTCGGGACCGTCGCCTTCGGCGCCGTCGACCGGTACGGCCGTCGCTCGCCGTTCCCCGGTCGGGACGACGGCGGTCCCGTCGAGGACGACGACGTCGGGTCCGACCACAAGCGTGCCCCGCTCCGGGGTGCCGTGGCCGGGGACCGCGGTCTCGCCGTCCGCCTCGAACGGCTCGTCGACGCCCGCGGCGCGGACGACCCCGCCGACGCCGTCCGGGCGGTGGAGCGCGACGCCGTCGGCGGGGACCGCCGGCACGTTCGGTACGTCGGCGTACACGCGCTCCGCGGCCGCCTCGTGTCCCCGCTCCGCGAGCAGCGACCGCCAAGTGTACCGGTCGGTGACGACGGGAGACCCCTCGTCCGTTACGTCCGAGTCAGTTGCGTCTGAATCCGCCGCGTCCGGGTCCGTGGCGTCCGCATCCGACGGCTCCCCGTCGCCGTCCGTCGCGTCCGAGCCGCTGTCGCTCTCTTCGGGTTCGCTCGCGTCTGCGCCAGTCGCGTCGATCTGTACTGGGTCTACGTCCGTGTCGGCCGTCTCCACCGTATCTGCGTCCGCCACGTCCGTTTCCGTCGCGTTCGAGTCGGCGTCTCCGTCCCCGGAGCCGCCCGCGTCGGACGCCGAGCGATCGCCCTCAGTACCGGATGGGGGGGCGGACCGCTCTGCGTCCTCGCTGTCCATGATCGCGGCTACAGCGTTTTCGTTCAAAAAGGTGTCTCGCAAAACACCGCGATTGATAATCGAGCGTGACGGGCGGATTTTAATCCCCCGCGCACCGATACACGGCCGTGTCACCCGCCGATCGATTCCGACGGCTCCGGCGACTTCGACGGCCCGCGATCAGGCGGCGGGTCCGGGCGGCGGTGGCCGAGGAGCTGCTCGGGACGCCGCGGAGCCTCGCCGTCGTCTGCGCGTTCACCGCCTTCATGTTCGCCGTGGGGGTCGGCTACTACGCGCCGACGGCGGACGAGGTGCCGGTCGCCCTCTGGCCGCTGTACGCCGACTCCGCGGTCGCGGTCGCGCTCGGCGGCGGCGTCCTCGCGAGCGTCGCGTCGACAGTGCGGCGCGGCGGCGACGTCACCGTCGACGCGCCGACCTCGCGGGGGTTGGCGTACCTCCACACGCTCGCGTTCGTCTGGCTGGTCCAGTTCGGCCTCTGGCCGCTCGTCTCGCTGAACCTCGCGTTCAGTGAGTACGTCGCCGCGCCGGACGCCTGGATCTACTACTGGGGCGTGATCGGCACGCACCTGCTGTTCGTCGGGCTCGCGCTCCTGTTCCCCGCGTTCGGTCGGACGACCCGCGGCGCGCTCGCCGCGGCGCTGGGCCTCGGCGTCGTGAACACGCTCGTCGACTACTGGGTCGGCTACCACCCACCCCTGTTGTACGAACCCGGCCTGAGGCTGGCGGCCGCGACGCTCGCGATAGCGGTCGGTGCGGTCGCGCTCGCGTCGCGGTCGTTCCGACGACTCGGCGAGGACTCGAGATAAGTCGTTCGAGCGGCCGGGAAGAGATGTTAAACCAGTTTGCGAGGGCGCGGCGGGATCCACGCGAGCGAACGCAGTGAGCGAGCGTGGAGCCAGTCGCGCCCGTGACTTCGCTTCGCTCCGTCACGGGCGCGACGGGATTCGAACCGGAATCGGA